>NZ_KV802677.1:0-179913 GCF_001810775.1 Rothia sp. HMSC062H08 | reverse complement strand
AATGCGTCCAAGTTTCGGGGCGCAGTTCATATTGTCTCCGGGGTTTTAGTTTTTGGAGGTGCGGGGGCGGGGTCCTGTGATCTTTCCCGAGGCGGTTGCTTGGGTGGGTTGACTGCCAGACTATCTGACTACCTGGCTACCTGGGTGCTGGCTGCCGGGCTATCTGACGACCTGACTGTCCGGTCATCTGGCTATCGGGAGGCAATACAGGAAAAATCTTCAAAAAAATTTGGGATGCAAAGCGTGCGGGGGAGAGGTTAAAGCCACTCTCTGAGCCCCTTGGAAGCTGCTTTGAGGGGTGAAAATCGGCCCCAAAACCCTCCTTTTGAAGAAATTTAAAAAACTTTTTAACCCCAAAAACCCCGGAAACACGCGGAAGTAGCGGGCATAAAACCGTGAATGTGAGGCGGCTCTCTAGATTTCGGCTTGCACGCCTCCAGAAAGACCCGTATAGTTATTACTCGTTCCGGTGATAAGTCGAAAGGCGAGAAACGGAACGGTAATGGGATATGGTGTAATTGGCAACACGAAGGTTTCTGGTTCCTTTGTTCTAGGTTCGAGTCCTGGTATCCCAGCTAACCTCCTAACGGAGGTTACGGCCCCATCGTATAGCGGCCTAGTACTCCGCCCTCTCACGGCGGCAACACCGGTTCAAATCCGGTTGGGGTCACACTAGAAATAAACCCTCAGTCTTCTGGCTGAGGGTTTATTTGTTTATCCGGTAAAGACTGGTTTTAGATTCTACGGTGCCGCCGTGAGCCTCTCACGGCGCCGCTCCTTACGTCGCGGCACTCCGGGGCATGATGGATTTCCTCGCGCGCTCGGCATCATGCCCCTCCGTCACCGTTACAAACCGGTTGGGGTCACACTAGGAAAAGCCTGGTTTCTTCGGAAGCCAGGCTTTTTTGTTTATCCAGTGAAACCGGACTGAGATTCGGTAATGACTTAGCGACTTCAGCCATGGTTAAAAGCTATCCCTCAAAACGCTAACCCAGCCCCAAAGTCCGTACCTCATGACCAGAGTCCATAAGTCATTACTGAACCTGCAGTCACCTCTGGTGGGATGATCTTTTAGATTCCATGGTGCCGCCGCATACTCCTCGAGAAGGGAACGGGAAGAAAAAAAGGGGAGCGCAAAATTTGACCTTCACGCCAAGCCTCGGTATAGTCTTATCCGTAAGCGTGATTGGCGCAGTGGTAGCGCGCTTCGTTCACACCGAAGAGGTCACTGGTTCGAACCCAGTATCACGCACCAATAACCCCCGTTTCAAGGAACGGGGGTTTTATTATGCCCACCGGTATTTGTGTCCACAAGCAGTACAAACCCAGCCGCGGACACAACCACCCGAGAATGAGGTACCCCGTGACAACACCCGAACTCGCCGCAGCCACCGACTACGGACGCATGTACGCGCGCGTCCGCGGAGGAGAACCCCTCGTCCCCTCCATCACCACCGTCATCGGGCAGCACGCCAACGACCTCAGCGGCTGGCACGGGTACATGGCCGCCAAAGCCGCCCTCGAAGACCAGCGCGCCTACCGCGCCACCGGATCCCACGGCCTCAAATTCGCCATCATCCGCGACGCAGCCAGCGCCTCCGAACGATACCGCGACGCAGCCGCCGCCCGAGGCGACCGCGTCCACAACTACGCCGAAGCCGTCGCCCTACGCGCCATGGGCCGCGAACACAACCTCGACGAAAGCCGCGAACAGCTCATCATCAACGGCGAACAAGCCTACGCCGACCGCTTCGACGAATGGTGGGAAGCCTTCAAGCCCCGCCCCCTCGCCGCCGAAGTCACCATCTGGAACGACACCGTCGGCTACGCGGGAACCCTCGACCTCGTCGCAGAAATCGCAGGCCGAACCTGCATCATCGACTACAAAACCAAAGGCACCGACAAACGCGGCCGCGTCAAAGCACTCGACGAAAAAGTCGTCATGCAGCTCGTTGCCGGACTCAAAGCCGAAGAATCCATCGTCGACCCTGACAAAGGCACCTGGGAACCCTGGAAATACGGCGACGCACCCGTCCTCATGGGCGTGGCCCTCGGCGAAACGCAGGTGCTGCCGCAGCAGGCGAACCCCGCCGTGCTCGAACGCAACTGGTACAAGTTCTGCGCCCTGCGCCGCGTCTGGGAATTCGACCGCCAGGTCCAAGAATTTGAAGACCCCGCGCTCATGCCCGTAGTACCCCCGCCCGCGGTATAGGGGAGTAACGAGCGTAGGGGAGAGGCTCAAACCCCCTGAGGAGGTGAGCCTAGGGAGGTGAGCCCAGGGAGGTGAGGCTCAGCCCTCACCCTGCCGCCTCCACCCCAGCGCCTCGATTCGTTCTAGATTCGCGCTACTGAATCGGCGACAATAGAACAATAGGCAGAACGGCGCACCTGCTGTGAAGAATGCGCCCGCTGTGAGAACCTGCTCCTGGGAGACCCCTCCTGCCGAGAGAGCCCGCCAGCGCAGTTTCACCCGCGAGGTTCTACCGGCGCAGTTCTGCAGCCATATTGAAATCCGTAAGCACATTCCCGGCACCCGCCGGCAAAGGAGAACCATGACCATCCTGAGCATCCGCACCGTAGGCGACCCGGTGCTGCGTAGCGTCTGCGACCCCATCACCGTCTTCGACGACGACCTGGCACGGCTTATCGACGACATGCTAGAAACCATGTACGACGTGGGCGGCGTGGGCCTTGCCGGCCCGCAGGTTGGCATCTCCAAACAAATCTTCACCTTCGGCGGCATTGACGACCGCGAAGGCTACATTATCAACCCCGTGCTCGAAGTCGGCGAAGAAGACCAGGAAGGCGGCGAAGGCTGCCTGTCCGTGCCCGGTCAGAAGTCCGCGACCCCTCGCAAGAACTGGGCGCGCGTGACCGGCGTGGACCGCCACGGCGAACCCCTCGTGCTGGAGGGTGAGGGCCTGTTCGCGCGCATGCTGCAGCACGAAACCGATCACCTGCATGGCAAGCTGTTCATCGATCGCCTCGTGGGTGAAGACCGCCAGCGCGTGATGCGTGCCCTGCGCGCCGCAGACTACAACTCGGTTGCCGCGAAGACCGTGACCGAGCGTGCAACCCGCGTGGGCGGTGCCTTCGGCGGCGGTGGCGCGTTCGGTGCAGGCTCTGCCGGTTCCTCCTTCGGTAGCTTCGGAAAGTAGGCTCACATGCTCAACATTATTTACGCAGGCACCCCCGAGGTTGCCGTGCCCCCGCTCGACTACCTGGCGAACTCCGATAAGGTTCGCGTGGTCGGCGTGCTCACCCGCGAAGACGCCCCCGTGGGCCGCAAGCGCGTGCTCACCCCCTCCCCGGTCGCGCAACGTGCCGAAGAGCTCGGCCTGCCCATCGTGAAGGCAAACCGCTGGAACGACGAAGCCGCCGCAGCCATCGCCGAGCTGAACGCTGACGCAGCCGCCGTGGTCGCCTACGGTGCCCTGCTGCCGCTGCCCGCGCTCGAATCCCTGCGCTACGGCTGGGTCAACCTGCACTTCTCCAAGCTGCCCGCATGGCGCGGCGCCGCCCCCGTGCAACGCGCCCTCATCGCCGGTGAGCAGGAAATTTTCTCCACCACTTTCCTGCTCGAAGAAGGCCTGGACACCGGCCCCACCTTCGAACAGGAATCCACCTCCGTAGCCGCTGACGACACCGCAGGCACCGTGCTGATGCGCCTCGCCACCAGCGGCGGCGCACTGCTTGAACGCACCTTCGAACGCCTCGAAGCGGGCGAGAGCGGCACCGTGCAGGTCGAGGACGAGTCGGTCAGTTACGCCTCCAAGATGAGCATTGCCGACGGCCGCCTCACCTGGACCGAACCTGCCGAACAGATTCTGGCACGCTTCCGCGGCGTGACCCCCGAACCCGGTGCATGGTGCGAACTGGGCGAAAACCGCTTCAAGGTCGGTGGCCTGGCGGTTGCCGACGAACGACTGGTGCAGTCCCTGACCGAGGCAAACGGCGGCCCCCTCGCACCCGGTGCGGTGCGTCTGCACGCAAAGAAGGTACTGGTCGGCACCGGTACCGAACCCCTGATGCTGCTGCAGGTTCAGCCTGCCGGCAAGAAAATGATGGATGCGCCCGCGTGGGCTCGCGGCGCTGGCAAGGACATGGCGGAAGGCCTGGTGGTACTCGCATGAGCAACGAAAAGCGCCCCTACAAGGGAGGACACGGCAAGCCCGGTCACGCTGGCAATGGCAAGCCCGGCAACGGCAAGTTCAGCCAGGGTAGCGGTCAGGGTAAGTTCAATCAGGGCGGCGGTCAGGGTGAGGGCGGTGCGAAGCGTAAGCGTCGTCGCCGCTCCGGCGCTGGCAACGGCTCGAGTTCTGGTGTGAGCGAGCAGAACCGCCAGCAGTCCCAGAATTCCCAGCGCGCTCAGAACCAGCGCTCGCAGAATCAAAGCTCGCAGGGCCGCCCGCAGAAGTGGGACGACAACTCCCGCAGCGAATCGCGTACCGGCCGCCGCTTTGACGGCCTGACCAGCGTCGAACGCGCCGCACGCCGCGCCAAGACCGAGCACGACGACACCAAACGCGGTGGCGGCGGCACCTCCCAGCGCAATAAGAGCGGCCACGAACGCAACCGCCGCTCCATGTCCGCCCGCGAATTCTCCGCGGCGGCACCCTCCGCACGCTCGCGTACCGCAGACACCGCACGCGCAACCGTCTTCGACGTACTGCGCTCCGTGGCGGAATCTGACGCCTACGCGAACCTCGTGCTGCCCAAGGCGATTCGTAGCCACCGCCTCGACCACCGCGACGCAGGCTTTGCAACCGAGCTGACCTACGGCACGCTGCGCCACCAGGGCACCTACGACGCAATCCTCAGCCGCTGCGTAGACCGCCCTATCGAGAAGGTCGGCACCACCACCCTGATTGTGCTGCGCATGGGCGTGCACCAGCTGCTGAACATGCGCGTTCCCGCCCACGCGGCGCTGAACCAGAGCGTGTCCCTGGCACGCGAAAAGATCGGTGCGGGCCCGGCAAGCTTCATTAACGCGGTGCTGCGCCGTGTCTCCGAGCGCACCCCCGAAGAGTGGTACGAACTCATCATCGAGGACGCGAAGGACGACACCGAACGCATGGCGCTGCTCGCCTCGCACCCCGCCTGGATTGTGCGTTCCATGCGCCAGGCACTCGTTGCGCACGGCCGCCCCGCCTCCGAAATTGAGCAGCTGCTCGAAGCGGACAACCTCGCCCCCGTGGTGAACCTGGTGGCGCTACCCGGCCTGGGTAGCCTCGACGAGGCACGCGAACAGGGCGCCGTCGACGGCGAGCTGGTTGAAGGTTCGGCGCTGTACGCCTCCGGCGACTTGGCACGCCTGGAATCCGTACGTGAAGGCACCGTCCGCGCTCAGGATGCCGGCTCCCAGCTGGTAGCACGCGCGCTCGCCGCAGCACCCCTGGACGGCACCGACACCGCATGGCTCGACCTGTGCGCAGGCCCTGGCGGTAAAGCGGCGCTGCTCGGCGCGCTCGGTATTCAGCGCGGCGCATCCCTGGTCGCCAACGAGGCGGCACCGCACCGCGCGCAGCTCGTGGAATCCTCCATGCGCCCCCTGCCCGAGGACAGCTACACGGTACTCACCGGCGACGGCCGCCAGATCCGCGAGACCCTGCGCAAGAACGCCTCCGACCTGCCCGGTTCCATTGAGCCCGGTCAGCTTTTCGACCGCGTCATGGTGGATGTTCCCTGCTCCGGTCTGGGTGCCCTGCGTCGCCGCCCCGAGGCGCGTTGGCGCAAGTCCCCGCGCGATATTGCCGAGCTGCTGCCCCTGCAGCGTCAGCTCCTGGATGCGGCCATTGAGGCGACCCGCCCCGGCGGCGTCATCGCCTACGTGACCTGCTCCCCGCACGCGGCAGAAACCCAGAACATTGTTGCCGAGGTGCTCGAAAGCGGCGCGGTCAGCCTGCTCGACTCCGCCGCCGCGCTGCGCGAAGTCGCCCTGCACACCGAAGGCGCGAACGGCGAACCCGTGAGCGTGCTGGCGGGGGAGAAGGACCCTGGCCACACCCCCGAGATTAAGGTCAAGAAGGGCGCATCGGTCGTGAAGGCTTCGGAGAACCCGACCACCGCGCAGCTGTGGCCGCACGTGCATGGAACCGACGCCATGTTCCTCGCCCTGCTGCGTAAGAACTAGCCGCTTCACCGCCTAGCATCACTGGCCATACGGCACGGATTTGAAAGGAACCCCATGGGTATTGCCATTAACCCGTCGATTCTCTCGGCGGATTTCGCGAACCTGCAGCGCGAGCTGGAGCGCATTTCCACCGCAGACGCCGCGCATATTGACGTGATGGACAACCACTTCGTCCCCAACCTCACCTGGGGCCCGCCGGTGGTCAAGCGTCTGCGCGAAATCTCCCCGGTGCCGTTCGACGTGCACCTGATGATTGAGGACGCCGACCGTTGGGCACCCGAATACGCCAGCATGGGCTGCGAATCGGTGACCTTCCACGCGGAGGCGGCTATCGCCCCCATCAAGCTGGCGCGCACCCTGCGTGCTGAGGGCGCGAAGGCGGGTATGGCGCTGCGTCCGGCAACCGCCGTGGAACCCTACCTGGACATGCTCAGCGAACTGGACATGCTGCTGATCATGACCGTGGAACCTGGCTTCGGCGGCCAGGCGTTCCTGGACGTGACCCTGCCGAAGATTGCCCGCGCCGCCAAGGCGATTGAGGGCGCGAACCTGCCGGTGACCGTGCAGGTGGACGGCGGTATCACCGAAGAGACCATCCTGCGTGCCGCGGAGGCTGGCGCAACCTGCTTCGTTGCCGGTAGCTCGGTCTACGGTGTGGATGAGGCGCTCGGCGGTCCGGAGGCGGCAATCGCCTCCCTGCGTGAGGCGGCCGCATCGGTCAAGCGTTCCAGCGCCGGATGCGGTTGCGGCTGCTAGCGGTGCTCGCCGGTAACGGCGCCCCGTATCGATGACACCCCCGCATCTATAAAACTTCAACGCCCCGTTGCGAAGATTGCGCCCCGTCGCGGCTCTTCGCGGCGGGGCGTTTTGCGTGCCATGCTTTCTCAACCGCCGCAGATTTATAGCGAGGTATCAGCAGGGGAGAGATACCTGTTTAAGCGACATAGTGTCAGCAAGACTATGACAAAGGGTGATATATGTTACCCCGCGCAATTCCGCGGCAAAACCGGGTATCCTGGCGGTCAGAGAAGGCAAACAGAACACATCTTGATGTAACACTCAGATATCTGTAAGGTTAGGTATAGTTTAGTCAAATCTAGGGGGAACTATGTCTTTCAACCGAACCGAGCTGACCGACGCCGAAAACCACGGCGCATCGGGCGTTAACCGCCGCGCATTCTTCGGCCTGGCGCTCGCCTCCTCGGCTGCTCTCGCCCTCGCGGCATGCAGCAGCGAGACCACCACGACCACCACTTCCGGCGGTTCCACCTCCGGCGGCAACAGCGGTACCCGCACCATCAAGGACATTGATGAGGAGAACGTAGAAGTTCCCGCCAACCCGCAGAAGGTTATCGTCCTCTCTGAGCCCACCCTCGACGGCCTGCTCGCCCTCGGCGTGACCCCCGTCGGTTCTGTCTCCGGTCGCGGCCAGTCCGGCGTGCCCAACTACCTTGCCGACCGCGCCAAGGGCGTGCAGATTATCGGCACCGTCGCCCAGGTCAACTACGAGCAGATTGGCAACCTTGATCCCGACCTGATTCTGGTCGACTCCACCGGCGTGGACAAGCGCTCCGAGGCCTTCGAAACCCTCAAGAAGATCGCTCCCGTCGTCTACTGCGGCTACGCGGGCGGCGACTGGCGCATCAACTTCCGCAACGTCGCCAACGCTATGAACATGGTCGACAAGGGCGAAGAAGTCATCAAGGCATACGAGTCAAACGCCGCAACGTTGAAGGATCAGCTCGCCCCCAAGTACGGCGACAAGACCTTCTCCATCGTCCGCTGGGCAGGCAACGGCCCCGCCCTGATCCTCAAGGAACTGCCTGCCGGCCAGGTACTCAACGACCTGGGCCTCAAGCGCCCCGAGGCGCAGGACCGCAACGGCCAGGGCCACTCCGAACCGGTCTCTCTGGAGAACCTGGCAACCATCGACGCGGACTACATGTTCCTCGGTACCCTCGGCGGCGCAAGCCAGAAGAACCCGAACGCACAGGGTACCGCAGGTCTGCAGGGCGCCGAAGAAGCACTGAATAAGGCGAAGGAAACCTCCGGCTTCACCAACCTGAAGGCAGTCAAGGACGACCACGTGATTCTCGTGGACGGCTCCAAGTGGACCTCCACCGGCGGCCCGCTACTGCTCGAGGGCATTATCGAAGACGTCAAGAAGGCGCTTCCGCTCTAAACGCCCCGCTCTAAATACCCTGTGAAGCAATCACCCGCTGAAGCTTCCGCCACCCTTCCCGCCGCGACCTAAAAACCGCGGCGGGAAGGGGATGCACGACCCACCACACCATCCTCAAGGACCACCATGACCGAAACTCGACCCGTGCGCACCGCAGCCCGCTATGGTGCCGTCGTGGCTCTCGCCGGCGCGCTCATCACCCCCGGTGCAGCGCTGACCGGCTCCACTCTCGCATTCGCGGATACTCCCGCCGCCACCCAGCAGGAAGCTAAGGCTGCCGTGACCATCTCCACCGAGAAGTGGCGCGAAGGTAAGCTCGTGCTGCGCGGCACCGGCTTTACCAGCACCGCACCCGGTCGCGGCGCAGTGTTCGCAGTGAAGTTCCTCGACGCCCTGCCGGATGAAGCGCACCAGGCGATTAACCCGATCACCAAGAAGGGCGGCAACTCGCCCGCGAACTTCATGGCAACCGCCAAAGAGGACGGCACCTTCGAGGTTGAGGTGTCCCTGCCGACCCCCGAAAACACCGGTCTGACCGCTGAGCAGCTGAAGAACAAGGGCTGGACCGTGGAGGGTACCAGCCACCGTATTCAGGTGCTTTCCGGTTCCCTGGGTGGTACGGATGCGGACGGTAACACCTACGACCGTCGTGCATCTGTGTCGCAGAATATTACGCTGAGCGACCCGGCTCCGAGCCCGGCACCGACCGCAGAGCCCACCGCTGAGCCCAGTGCAACTGCAGAGCCTTTTGCAACTGCAGAGCCTTCTGTGACTGCCGAGCCTACCGCGGACCCCTCTGCTACCGCTGACCCTAGCGCAACTGCAGAACCCACCCCGGCACCTACCGCAGAACCCACCCCGGCACCTACCGCAGAGCCGACCCCCGCACCCAGCGAAGACTCGAAAACCTGCGCCCCCGCCGATGACTCCTTCACCCCGCGCCTGACCATCGAGAACCCCAAGGCGGTTCAGGGTGGCAAGCTGCACCTGACCGGTGACGGCTGGTGCAACCCCGAAGACAAGAAGGCATCCGTTATCGGTCTGAAGATTGACGACGGCAAGGTATCCCGTAACGACGCCACCGCGGTCAACGACAACCGCACCATCTGGGCTATCGTCACCCCCGACGAAAACGGCCACATCGACGCCTGGATTGACCTGCCCACCCGCGACAACGCAGCTTTCAAGAATGACGAAGACGCGGCAAAGTACGCCTCCGGTGAGCACACCCTGCGCCTGCTGACCGGTAGCCTGCGTGAGGGCGACCGATCCGGAACCTACGGCGGCGCCAACAGCCAGGGCGGCATCAACACCACCTTCACCATCGGTGAGTACGCCCCCGGTGACGCACCCGAGCCGGTCAACGCCTCCGAACTGACCGCTGGTAATGGCGTGCAGGTGAGCCGTGACGGCTCCACCGTGACCGTGACCGTGCCGAACGCTGAACCGGGCACCTGGGTGTACGCCGCAACCTACCTCGGTAACTCCCCGCAGACCCTCTACGGCTCCGGCTGGAAGCGTCTGGATGGCAACCGCAGCTTCAGCTACGAAACCAGCGTGAGCATGCCCGCCGCAACCTACCGCGTGGTTGTGCACAACGGCAACCAGGGCGCTGAAAATGCGGTGCTCGGTTTTGCTGACATGACCGTGGAACGTGCTGTTACCCCTCGTCAGGACGTTTCCCGCGATGAGCAGGACGCCACCGACCAGCTGGTCGAAGAGTTGAACGAAAACCCCGCAACCGCAACCTCCACGGCACCTGTGCCCATGCGTAACGCGGGCGGCCGCATCAGCACCCGCGCCACCGACGTGGATGCATCCCTCGCCGCGCTCTCGCAGAGCACCGCTCCGGTCGTGAACCGCGTGCAGGCTAAGGCGAAGGTTCAGAGCGCGCAGAAGACCCTGGCATCTAACCTGCAGAAGACCGAAGCTAACGCAAAGAAGGCTGTGAAGGCCGCCGCCGGTTCGAAGAACTCGCAGAACGCACAGGGCTCGCAGAACTCTCAGAACTCCGCCGCTGGCACCAAGGCACAGGGCCCGACCATTGAGGGTACTGAGCTGACCGGTCTGACCAAGTGGCTGGTCAACAACGCCAATAACCTGCTGCTCTCGGCGGCTGGCCTGGTGGTTTTGGCCGCGGCTCTGCTGCTGCGCACCTCCAAGAAGTAAGCTCTCTGACCACATATTCACATCGGCACCGGTCCACGCTCCACACTTTTGACCCTGCACCCTTGAACAGGGGCGTGGATCGGGTGCCTCCAACCATTCGGGTCACGACCCGCTGAACTGCACCGACCTACTGAACTTCACCTACACGAACCCGGTAGCGTTCAGCTTCGACCCCGGTAATTTTGAAAGGACCACCATGCGTGCACCTTTTTCGGGAGCCCCGAAGGCATCCCTGACCTCTAAGGCGCTGACCGCCTGCGCCGCCGCGACCCTGGCGCTTGGCTTGGGTGTTGGCACCGCATCCGCTCTGCCTCCGGGCGGTGCAAAGGCATCGACCCCCGGCACCTCTTCGACCGTTTCCTCTTCTGTGAGCGAACACGGCGTGATTTCCTTTAGCGTGAGCGGTTTCCCCGCGAACACTGTGGTGTCCGTGAAGGTGGACGACGGTAACCTGTGCCCCTCCGACGCGGCACAGGGCGCTTGCGTGGTGCACCAGCAGAAGACCGATGGTAACGGTAATGTCTCCGGTTCCTTCGTTCTGCCGGATGTTGGCGCTGGCACCCACACCCTGCGTTTCCTTGCAACCGGTGAGAAGCGTGACAAGGACGGCAAGTACCTGGGCACCGAGGCGTACAGCAACCGCAGCCCCGAGTTCACCGTGGTGGGTGAGGGCGGTTCGGATAATTCCTCCTCGAACTCTTCGGGTTCTTCCTCGAACCGCGGCTCTTCCAGCTCGAAGAGCAACGGTGGTTCCTCGAATGGCGGCTCGAACTCTAACAACTCGGACTCTGCAGACGAGGCTCAGGGCTCTAACGATTCCAACGAGTCCTCATCCAATGGTGGCTCGAACGGCTCCTCTAATGGTTCTGCAGGTGGCGCGGCTGAGGCTGAGACCGTGTACACCGACGCTGACGGCAACACCATCACTAAGGAGGAGTACGACCGCCTGAACGCGGAAGCTGACTCTTCCGGTACCTCCGGTACCTCTGGCTCTTCCGCTGCGCCTGCTGCTTCGGCTTCTGCAAATGCCCAGAAGAAGGCGACCGCTTCGGCGAGCGCATCTTCTTCGGCTGCTGCGCGTGGTACTGCGTCGAACCCGAGCGCTTCGGCTTCGGGCGCGGCTAACACCGCATCCACCGTTCAGACCGTGACTTACGGTGCTGCGTTCCCGTGGATTGGCGTGGTGGTTCTGGGCGTAAGCATTGTGGGTGCCGCTGCGCTGCTGCTGACCCGTAAGCGCTAAGACTTAACGTCGGATGCGGGTGGGGGAGTAACCCGCCCGCTCCGGCGTTTCTCTCATTATCTACCGGTGTGCCGGGTGCCCCTCGCGTGGTGTGGGTGCGCCGGGTGCGCCTCCCTGTTTTCTTGTATCGAACATAAGGAGCATAGTGGCCCGCACGAGCTCATTGTCCCGAGATGTTCAGCAGGAGAGTACGTCCCGTCAGGGTTCTGTGATTCAGGGGCAGAAGTTGGGTAAGCGCCTGGCTTTTCTGTTCTTGTTTGCGGTGCTTTTGGTGGGGGCTGTGGCTGCTTCTTTGCTGTTCGGGTCGAATAATCTTCCGCCGGATCAGGTTCTGGCTGTTTTCAATGGCACTGCTTCTGAGCAGGCGCAGACGATTGTGATGGAGCAGCGCATTCCGCGTACCCTGGTGGGTCTTGCGGCGGGTGCCGCGTTGGCGGTTGCTGGTTCTCTGATGCAGTCGTTGACTCGTAACCCGCTGGCTGAGCCTGGCCTGATGGGTGTGAACGCTGGTGCTGCGGTGGCTGTGATTGGCTCCGTGGTGGTTTTTGGCGTGATGGGTATTTGGCAGTACATGGTTGCTGCGACGATTGGTGGCGCGTTGGCTGCGGTGCTGGTGTACACGCTGGGTCGTGGCCGTGACGGGTCGATTGTGAAGCTCGCTCTGGCGGGTGTGGCGATTTCTGCGGCGCTGTCGGCGATTGCGCAGGGCCTGATTTTGGCTGATCAGGATGCGTATAACGAGTTCCGTGTGTGGGTTGCCGGTTCGCTGGAGGGCCGCGGTATGGATATCGCTTCGACGGTGGGTCCGGTGATTGTGCTGGGTATGCTGGTGGCGTTCTTTGTGGCTCCTGCGATTAATGCTCTGAGTATGGGCGAGGAGGCGGCGACCAGCCTCGGCGTGAGTGTGCGTACGACCCAGAATCTGACGTTGCTGGCGGTGACGGTGCTTGCCGGTGCGGCGACTGCTGCGGTGGGTCCGATTGGTTTTGTGGGTTTGGCGGTGCCGTTTGTGGTGCGTGCTTTGCTCGGTAATGATGTGCGCTGGGTGAATTATGGTTCGGCGTTGTTGGGTCCGGTGTGGCTGCTGTGTGCTGACGTGTTGGCGCGTGTGCTGGTGGCTCCGCAGGAGACTCAGGTGGGTATTGTGGCGACTCTTGCCGGTGCCCCGGTGTTCTTGTTCTTGATGACTCGTCGTAAGGTGGAGGCTCTCTAATGTCGAATTCTTCCGCTGTTTCGACGGCGACCGTCACCACTGCAGCTAATCGTTCTGCGCGTCGTAGCGGCCGCGATTTGGGTGGCCGCCCGGTGTTGACTGTGCGCGGTCCGCTGAGTGCTCAGGTGCCGTGGCGTGTGCTGATTTTGAATGTGGCGTTGGTGGTGCTGATTGCGGCGCTGGCGTTTTGGGGCATGTTGCAGGGTGATTATAAGATCGCCCCGGAGAAGCTGATCCCGGCGCTGCTGGGTGAGGGCAAGCAGATTACGGTGACTTTCGCTCAGCAGCGTGCGGCGCGTATTGTGGCGGCGCTTCTGGTGGGTGCGGCGCTTGGTCTCTCGGGTGCGATTTTCCAGGTGATTTCGGGTAATGCCCTGGGTTCGCCGGATATTATCGGCTTCACGAATGGTGCCGCGACCGGTGCGCTGTTACAGATTATTGTCTTCAATTCCGGCCCCGTTGAGGTTGCTCTGGGTGCTGTGATTGGTGGCTTGGCGACTTCGGTGCTGGTGTGGCTGTTGACGCGCCGCACGGGCCTGCATGGCTTCCGCCTGGTGCTGGTCGGTATTGGTGTGGGGTCGACCCTGGCGGCGTTCAATGCGCTGCTGGTGGTGCGTGCTTCGCTGACTCAGGCGCAGACCGCGGCGTCCTGGCTTGCCGGTTCGCTCAATGACATCACGTGGGAGCGCACCTACGCGCTGATGGGTCTGCTGCTCGTGGTGACTCCGCTGCTGCTGATGCTGGTCCGCCCGCTGGGCGCGATTCGTTTTGGTGACCAGGTGGCATCCGGTTTGGGTGTGAGCGTGAACGCGTACCGTGTGGCGGCTCTGTTTATCGGTGTGCTTCTGGTTTCGCTGGCGACCGCGACGACCGGCCCGATTGCCTTTGTCGCCCTGGCGGCACCGCACATCGCGAAGACCCTGTCTCGTAGTGGCGGGGTGGGTTTCACCTCCGCGGCACTTATGGGTGCGCTTATGGTGCTCGGCTCTGACCTGATTGGCCGATTCGCTGTTCCCGGACGCATCATTCAGGTGGGTGTGGTGACCGGCGCGATTGGCGGCCTGTACCTGATTTACCTGATTTACCTCGAAAGGAAGAAGAGCTAGTGAACGCTAGTGTGACGACCCGCCTTGAAGGCGAGAACATGGTGGTTGCCTACGGTGAGCATACGGTGCTCAACGGGGTAGATTTTCAGGTGCCGGAGGGGGAGCTGACCGTTATCCTGGGCCCGAACGCCTGCGGTAAGTCGACCACCTTGAAGGCTCTTGCCCGCGTGAACCCGCTTAAGCAGGGTGAGGTTCGCCTGGACGGCACCCCGCTGCCGCAGATGAAGTCCCGCGCCATCGCGAAGATCTTGGCGATGCTGCCGCAGACCCCGGAGGCGCCTAGCGGCGTGACCGTGGCGGATGTGGTGGCGCGCGGCCGCTACCCGCACCAGTCGCTGCTGCGTTCCTGGTCTGATGAGGACGAGCGCGCCTGCGTGGAGGCGATGCAGGCGGCGAATGTGCTGGAGCTTGCTGAGCGTCCCATTGAGGCGCTTTCGGGCGGTCAGCGTCAGCGCGTGTGGATTGCCATGACCCTGGCGCAGCAGACCCCGCTGATTCTGCTGGATGAGCCGACCACTTACCTGGATATCACGCACCAGATTGAGGTGCTGAACCTGACGAAGAAATTGCATTCCGAAGGGCGAACGGTAGCCGTGGTTTTGCATGACCTGAACCTCGCTTTCAGGTATGCTACTCATGTTGTGTTAATGAAGCAGGGCCGGATTATCGCTCAGGGCGATCCGCGTGCGATAATTACACCGGAACTTATCCAGGAAGTTTTTGACCTGCAATCGGTCATTATTCCTGATCCATGCACTGGCACCCCTTTGGTTATTCCGAAGGAGAACCAAACAATTCATATTGCCGCTGACGCTATTTCGGCGGCCCGCGAAAGCGAATAGTTTTCGCCCCTAAGCCGCGTGGGAGTTAGCACCAACCGTCTCAGTACGGGTGGAAAAGCTCGGCATTGCGCTGAGTAGCGAACGTTAGGATCTGAGGGACCCAGGATCCCCTGCGCGTAGGGCGCCTACCCGGTGCTCGCCCGTCTTTGACGCATGAACGGCTCCGAGCACTGGGTAGGTTCCATTTTGGGAACCCGTAGATGAGGCACCGAGACTGCCGCATGAGACCTTCACTGTTTGAAGGTTTGATGCACGGTCTCGGTGCCTCATCTCTTTTAACTTCTGGGCTGGGGCCGGGCTGGTCTTAGATGGGGCTGGGCGGGGTTGTGGCGGCTTTGTGCTTGGGCTTTATTAGCGTGTGCTCACTGTCATGAATGTCATGTTGTGGTTCTTTCGCTTTTCCCTTTGGCTGGAGTTTGGGTAAGGGATACCATAGAGTGAGGTAGTAGAGGCTAACTAACGATAATGCGCCTCCTCACCGATTCTCACCGATTGAGTGTTTCCACAGACCAAGGAGGAACCGTTGGGCGAGCACGAACCCACCGCGACCGTTCCCGCGCAGAGTATTTCTGCACAGAATACTTCTGCCCAGAACACTTCTGAACAGGCTACTTCGGCGCAGCCGCGTACCGTTGCGCCGACCGTGCGCCCGGCCCCTCCCAAGATCCCGCGCCCCGTACCGGCACCGCGCGTGGACAGCCCCCTTATCAGCGCCCTCATTGCCGAGGCAGTCAGCCCCGAAGAGCTGAACGCCCGCATCCTTGAGGTCGTCTCCGAAGGCACCCCCATTATCGAGCCGGTGCACCGCGAAGACGGCAGCATCAGTGAGAACGAGCGAATCGTCACCTTCCTGTACCACAACGAGCAGGCGGAGCAGGTGCTCATGTTCATCAACCGCCTGACCGATGAGAAGAACCTCGACCGTTCCCTCATGGCCCGCATCGAGGGCACTGGCTGGTGGCAGCTGAGCATGCAGATGGAAACCACCTGGCGTGCCTCCTACAACTTCTTGCCGGCGCTGCCCGGCGAGCGCCCCGCTTGGCTGGGTGATGACGACCAGGTGCGCCTGCGCGCCGCCCTGGATTCCGGCGAGGGTGACCCGCTGAACCCCGAGACCGTGTGCAACCGTATTGGTCGTTGTATGGGTGTGGTGCAGCTTGAGCATGCGCCGGTGCAGGAGTTCATCCTGACTCAGGAAGAGATTGATGCGCTGCCCGCCCCCGAGTGGATGCAGACCTCTGACGGTCACCAGTATGTGCTCGGCCGTGTGGGTGACCCCGCCCCGGACGCGCCGCTGTTCATCCAGTTCGACGGTGAGATGTGGTTCAGCCAGGGTATGGAGCACACCCTCAACCGCGCCCACGAGGCGGGCCGTATTCCGGCGATGCACGTGTTCTTCCTGCACTCTGGCGGTCGCGAGAACCGCTGGAAGGAGCTGAACGGCGACAACCCGATTGCCGACTACCTGGTAGAGATCGCGTTCCCGCACCTGGAGGCAGTGCACTGCATTAAGACCGCGCCGCAGAACATTGTGATTAACGGTCAGTCGCTGGGCGGGCTGTCCTCCCTGCTGGCGGTGCTGAGCCGCCCGGAGGCGTTTGGCGGCGCGATTGCGCAGTCTTCGTCGCTGTGGCAGCCGCAGGTCATGGACCGCCTGGACGAGCTGGAAGCGGCGGGTGAGATTGACCGCCTGCGTCACCTGCACCTTGAGATTGAGGTGGGGGAGCAGGAGTGGGTTCTGGTGCCTCCTCACCGCGAGCTGAAGGAGCGCCTGGAAAAGCTGGGCCTGAAGAATGTGCGTTGCACGACCTTCAACGGCGGTCACGATTATGCGTGCTGGCGCGGTGCGATTGTGCCGGCGTTGGAACGTATGATCGCTTCTTGCCGTCAGGAGACTGGCGCTGAGCCGGGATCCGCTGAGGATCTACGAGATGCCGCCTAGCGCCCCACGGGTAGAGTCCGCCCCGCATGGTGGGCGTGCGGGGTTCCCGTTAGGGTAAACACCGCCGCGCCCGTATCCTAGAGAAGTGCAGCCTAAGAGAAGTGCAACGCTACCGCGCCGCGAGGGGTGCCGAAGGGTACCCGGCGCAGGTTGCGCACCCGCCCTCATTGACGAGATGGCATCACGCTGCGAACGCACGCAGCACGTGAGCGCTATAGAAACCGCAAACGACACAGAAATCGAGAGAAGATGACCGTAGAACGTAGCCCCCTGGCCCCCACGCCGCTCATCCCCGAGTCTTTTGCCGCGAAGTACCGCGAAGCCGGCTACTGGATTGACCAGACCATCCCCGAGTTCCTGCTGGATACCTGCCGCGCAAAGCCGCACTTCCCGGCGCTGGTGGCGCTCTCGCACGCGCAGCTCGATGAGGACGGCAAGCCTCAGCAGATTCGCCTCTCCTACGGTGAGCTGGAGGCGGCAGGCCGTGCTGCTGCGGCGCGCCTCGTGAAGGCTGGTGTGCAGCCCGGTGACCGCGTGCTGCTGCAGCTGGGCAACACCGCCGAGTACCTGGTGTACCTGCTGGGTATTTTCTGGGCGGCGGCGCTGCCGGTGTTCTGCCTGCCGCAGCACCGCACCACCGAGCTCGTGCACTTTGCGACCCGCACCGACGCTGCGGCGCACGTGTTCTCTTCGCTGACCCCGGGCGCAGATTTCGCCGCCCTGCACGAGGACGTTGCCGCCGAGCTGCGCAAGAACTCCCAGGAGCCGCCGGTTGCTATTGATGTTGCGGAGCCGCTGACCCCGCTGACCGAAGAAGAGCTCGCTGAAGAGTTCGTGCCCGGCGTCATTCAGAACACCGAGAACCTGCGTGCGAGCGAGCAGGTGGCGTTCCTGCAGCTCTCCGGCGGTACGACCGGCATTTCGAAGCTGATTCCTCGCACCCACGCCGCCTACCTGTACTCGGTGCGCGGCTCGGTCGATATCTGCAAGCTGAACAACAACACGACCATGCTCGTGGTGCTGCCCGCCGCGCACAACTTCACGATGAGCTCGCCCGGTATTCTGGGCGTCATGTGCGCCTCCGGCAAGCTCGTGTTTGCGGCGGATCCGTCCCCGCAGACCGCGTTCCACCTCATTGAGATGGAGGGTGTGACCACTTCCGCGCTGGTGCCGCCGCTGGCTCAGGCGTGGGTCGCCTCCGCGGAGAAGCGCGGCGTGTCCCTGCCGTCCCTGCAGACCCTGCAGGTGGGCGGTTCGAAGCTGGCCCCGGCGGTTGCGGGCAAGATTGAGTCGGTGCTCGGTTGCACCGTTCAGCAGGTGTTCGGCATGGCTGAGGGTCTGGTGAACTACACCCGCTCGACCGACCCGATTGAGATGCGTCTGAGGACTCAGGGCTACCCGATCAGCCCCGACGACGAAATCCTGATTGTTGATGATCAGGATCAGCCGGTCAAGCGCGGCGAGAGCGGCCACCTGCTCACCCGCGGCCCGTACACGATTCGCGGCTACTACCTGGAGGAGAACGCAAACCGTTACGGATTCACCGAGGACGGCTTCTACCGCACCGGCGACATTGTGCGACTGGTCGCAGGCAAGTACCTTGAGGTGACCGGCCGCGCGAAGGACCAGATTAACCGCAACGGCGAGAAGATTGCCGTGGACGAAATCGAAGAGCTGGCGCTGACCCACCCCGACGTTTTTGACGCCGTGGTTCTGGGTATCCCGGACGAAACCGTGGGCGAGCGCGTGGGCCTGGTCATTGTGCCAAAGGAAGGCGCCGACCTGGGCGAAAACCCGCGCCGCACGATGCACGAGTTCTTCACCTCGAAGAAGCTCGCCGACTTCAAGATCCCCGAGCGCGTGCAGGTTCTGCAGGAGCTGCCCACCACGAACGTGGGTAAGATTTCCCGCCGCGAGCTGCGCGCCAAGCTTGCCGAAATTTTCGGCTAAACCCTTTGAGCTGACCATTTTCGGCTAAACCGTACGCCCTTATTCCTACCCCTATTGAGGAGAAAAATGTCCGCATTTGAGACCCTGCGCCCCATCATGGAGAAGTACATCGTCGAGCCCGACTCCCTGCAGACCGCTTTTGACGAGCCGACCACCGACCTGTTCTCCCTAGGCATGGACTCTATGGGCGCATTCGCCCTGCTCGACGACCTTGCCGCTGAGGGCGCCGTGATTGAGTTTACCGAGCTGGTGGAGAACCCGACCGTGGAGTTCATCGCCTCCCGCCTGGGCTAAGCGTTACCGCACCCCGAGTGCCCGCCTGCCGCGAATGCAGACGGGCGCCCGGGGTGTTTGCTACTCGCCTCGTTTTTCTGTGCGCCGGTTTTACGCCGTGTTGTGTAGCTGCGTTTGCACTTGTCAGCGCACTTCTGTTAGTGCACTTCTGCCAGCGCGAAACGGCGGGGGAGTAGCCCGACCCTTCACACACACCTCATCCCTAATCCAGATCCCTGATCCAGACCTTGAGAGAGGCCACCATGGGCGTAGCTGATACTACCGCACCCGCTAGCTTCGGGACTGCTTCCGACCTTCGCACCGCCGCGAACCCCTCCGCACAGCACAGCGCTGACAGCCCCTGGCTGCCGCTAACCACTAACGCACGCGGTATCTACTTTGCCGCCGCGATTGACCCCACGAACCCCTGCTACAACACCGCGGAGGTTCTGCAATGCCCCGCAGACACCGACCTCGCTCTGCTGCGCGAGGCTTTTGAACAGCTCTACCGCGAGAACGAGGGCTTCCGCGTGCGCACCCGCATTGCCGATGGTTCCGCATCCCAGCAGATTCTGCCGCTTGAGGTGTTCCTTGAGGGTATTGACCTGCTCGTGGATGAGGACGAGCTGAACGGCACCGCAGAGGCGGGGGAGGAGAACGCCTCTGACCTGCCTGACTCAGCCCTGCCTGACTCTGATTTGCCCGCGCCGGTGCGCGCCTGGGCACAGTGCCTGCTCGCCCAGCCCCTTACCACCGATGAGGGCGTGACCGTGCGCAGCGCCGTGGCGCGTTACGGCGGGTTCCTCTGGGTGTACCATTCCTTCTCCCACGTGGTTGCCGACGGATTCGCCGCGTTCAACGGCCTCTCCCGCGTGGCGGCGATATACCGCGCCCTGTCCGCCGGTCAGCCGGTTCCGGCAACCCGCCGCATGAGCCTGCAGCAGCTGCTCGATGCCGACGATGCCGCCTCCACCGCCCGTGACGAAGACGTTGCCTTCTGGGAGGCGAGCGGCGCCCTGGAACAGGAAGATACCTCCCTGGCGGGTCGTACCGCCTCCCCGTCGGCTCAGTCTGTGCGCCTGGCGTTCAGCATTGACGTGCCCACCCAGCAGGCTCTGCTGGATGCGGCAAAGCAACACGCCGTCTCCTGGCCCGTGTTGGCGACCGCCGCCGTCGGCTCGTACCTGGCGCGTGTGGGCGGCTACCCGCAGGCTTCGTTCGGCGTGCCGCAGATGAACCGCATGTTCGCCCGCACTCTGCCGGAGGCGACCCGCGCCCTGGGTACGGCGAGCGCTCAGACCGGCTGTACCGCGGTGAACGTTCTGCCGGTGCAGGTTGCGGCGACCGGCCCCATCGCGGAGTCCCTGCACTCGGTGAAGGAACAGTACGCCCGCAACGCGGAGCATCCGCTGGCTCGTCAGGAAGACCTCGAGCGTACCGCACGTAACGCCCAGTCCAGGCTGTTTGGTGCGCAGATTAACGTGGTGCCCTTTGACGCGGTGCTGCCGCTGGCGGCACCCTCCAAGGACGAGTCCGGATCCGCGGTACCGACTGCGCGCATTCACAATATCTCTGCCGGTCCCGTTGCTGACGCGACCTTCACCCTGCGCGGCATGCCCGGCCGCGGCAACAGCATCTCCTGCGAGATTGACATGAACCCGGCGCTCTACACCGCTGAGGAGCTGGAACGTCACGCCGCCCGCCTGAGCGAGTGGCTGCCCGTCTACGCGGCGGAGGCGCAGCGCGAGGGCGCCTCCCTGAACAACCTCGGCTTGGCGACCGAGGCGGAGCTTGCGACCCTGCGCGAGCTGACCGCCCCGGCGCTTACCGAGCACCCGATGGAGTACAAGACCCTGCTGGGTCGCTTCCGTGACGCGGTGGCGGCGCATCCGCAGGCGCTCGCCGTGCTGGATTCTGCCCCCGCACCCGGTGAGGTACTCACCCCCGAGTCGGAGCGCGCCTACGCTTTTGACCGCGCCCTCACCTACGCCGAACTGGACGAGCGAGCTCGAGCCCTTGCCGCGCAGCTGCTGGACTGGGGCGTTCGCCCTTCCGACGCGGTGGGTCTGCGTGTGCACCGCGGCGCCGAGCAGTACGTGGCGCTGTACGCCCTGCTGTACGCTGGCGCCACCTATGTGCCGGTGCTTCCGGATCTGCCCGCTGAGCGTGTGGGCGTGATGATGGAGGACGCCGAGTGCTCCCTGCTTCTGCACGGCCCCGGCCTGCACCCGCTGAACGCGGAAGAGCTGAACCCGCAGGAACCGCAGCGTCACGCGAACCTGCCGCAGCATACTCTGCCCCTACTGAGCGCCGAGGAACCCAACGGGGAACACTCCTCAGCACCCGCCGCAGAGGAGCTTCCGGGCGCGAAAACCGGTCTGGACGAGGACGCTTACGTGCTCTTCACCTCCGGCTCCACGGGCAGGCCTAAGGGCGTTGCCATCAGCCACCGCGCGATTGATAACCGCCTGCGCTGGCAGCAGCACCAGATTCCGGTGGGGGAGGGCGACCGCGTTCTGCACAAGACCCCCATCTCCTTTGACGTGCACGTGTGGGAGCTGTACTGGCCGCTCGCCGAGGGTGCCGCCGTGGTCATTGCCGCCCCGGATGGGCACCGCGACCCCGCCTACCTGGCGCGCGTAATTGCCGAGCAGTCCGTCACGGCGGTGCACTTTGTTCCGACCATGCTGTCGGCGCTGACCTCTTCGCCGGCGGCGCGCCGCATCCTGGCGGAGGCTGGCTTCGGCAGGGAACGAGAGCAGCCCCTGCGCTACGTGGTCTGCTCGGGTGAGGCTCTGCAGAAGGACCAGGTGCAGGCTGCGGGCGAGGTTCTGGGCGTGTACCCGCTGAACCTGTACGGCCCGACCGAGGCGGCGGTGGACGTGACCTTCTGGGAGACTTCCACCGATCCGCACCGCGAGAGCGTGCCCATTGGCGAGCCGGTCTGGAACACCGGCACCCTGATTCTTGACCCGACCGGCCACCCCGTGCCGGTGGGTGTGACGGGTGAACTGCACCTGTCGGGCGTGCAGCTGGCGCGCGGCTACAAGAACAACCCGCAGGCGACCGCGGCGGCTTTCGTGGAGCAGGCTCCTGCCGGTGCGCTCGCACTGCTGAACGGTGAGAGTCAGCGCCTGTACCGTACGGGCGATTTGGCGTGCTGGGAGATTCTTCCCGATGGCCGCGCCGTCATTGGCTACCGCGGCCGCACGGACTACCAGATTAAGGTGCGCGGTCAGCGCCTGGAGCTGGGCGATATTGAGATGGCTCTTGCCGCGGTTGAGGGCGTGAGCGCTTCGGTGGCTCTGCTGTACCGCGGTCTGCGTGAGCCTGCCTTGGCGGCGGTGCTGGAGGTCGGCGACGTGCCCGCTGAGCGCGCCGAGCAGCTGGTGGAGGCGGCGCGCGAGCATTGTGCGCAGGTTCTGCCGGACTACATGGTTCCGACCCTGTGGCACACCCTGCCTGCTCTGCCGGTGAGCCCCTCCGGTAAGGCGGATCGCAAGCTGTTGGCGTCCCTCGACCTGACCCCTCAGACTTCTGATGCTGAGGGCCCGCACGGCCTGCTGGAGCAGCAGCTGTGCTCGATTATTGCGGGCGTGCTGGGTCGTGAGCGTTTCGGCGTGGATGAGGATTTCTTCGCTTCGGGCGGTCATTCGCTGGCGGCTCTTGAGGTGATTGCCGCGGTTGAAGAGCAGCTGGGTCTGAGCGTGAGCATCGGTGCGCTTTTTGCGCATCCGACCGTGCAGGCTTTGGCGGCGTCTATTGCGGGCGAGCGTGGCGAGGGTGCGGAGTTCGCGCCGGTTCTGCCGCTGCGAGAACAACCTACCGCGCATGACGCTACCGATGCCCCCGCGCCGCTGTTTATCCTGCCGCCTGCGGGTGGTTTGGGCTGGTGCTATGCGGGGTACCTTTCGCATCTTCCGGCTCAGCAGGGTGTGTATGCTGTGCAGGCTGAGGCGTTCTCTGACCCGCAGGCTGGGTTTGCGTCGAGCCTGCAGGAGTTGGCTGAGGGCTACCTGGCACAGATTGAGAAGACCCTGGCGGAGCGTTCGCTGCCGCGTCGTTTTGCCCTGATGGGCTGGTCTGTGGGCGGTACTGCCGCGGTGCAGGTTGCGGCGTTGGCGCAGGCTGCGGGTGCGCAGGTTGAGCGTGTCATCCTGTTGGATGCGTATCCTTCGGAGCAGTGGCAGGGCGTGCCTGCGCCGGATGAGCAGGAGAGCTTCCGTGCGCTGCTGCGTATGGGCGGTTTGCCGGAGCCTGCGGCTGGTGAGCAGCTTGACCTGCCGGGTACCCTGGAACGCCTGCAGAGGGCAGGCTCGGCGATGGGTTACCTACCGGAGGAGAAGTTGGGCGTGTGCTTGGGTAGTATGCGTGCTTCGGCGGCGTTGATGCGTGGTGCTGAGCAGGCGTTCTTTGATGGTGACGTGTTGCTGGTGGGTGTGCCGCATGAGGATCAGCCGTACCTGGATGCGGCGGGTTGGGCGGCGCATGCGTCGTCGTTCCGTTCGGTGCTGCTGGAGGGTACGCACCCTGATTTGGTGAATCCGGCGCGTTTGGCGGAGGTGACCGGCCACTTCGCCGGCTAGACGCACCAGGCAACCAAAACTCCGGTCACGTCTGATTTATTACATGAGAAACGCATAGTCAACGAGCATATCGACAGGAATCAGCTCGGGTATCCTGCACCCCTTCACAGTTAAAACACGAATGCCCCCGGTTGATGAATCATCAACCGGGGGCATTCGTTTAGCTTCTAACGCAGAACCGGGGTTCTACAGCTAAATGCTTAGTGCTGCTCCAGCTCGGAGTTAGCGTTCACGTTGAGCAGGTCGTACTTAGCGAATGCCTTCGCGGGAACGTCTGCTGCAACCTCGCCGCGCTTTGCCAGCATCTGCAGGGTACGGACAACAACCGACTCTGCATCGATGTGGAAGAAGCGACGTGCGCCCGGGCGGGTGTCTGCGAAGCCGAAGCCGTCAGCACCCAGGGTTGCGAAGTCGTTCGGAACGAACTGGCGGATCTGGTCGGGAACATCCGAAGCGAAGTCGGTGGTCGCGACGATCGGGCCAGCAGCGCCAGCCAGCTTCTGGGTCACGTAAGGAACGCGAGCGGGCTGGTTCGGGTTCAGCAGAGCCTCTTCCTCAGCGGCAATGCCGTCGCGGCGCAGCTCGGTCCACGAGGTGACAGACCAGACGTCTGCGGAGACGCCCCAGTCCTCAGCCAGCAGCTGCTGAGCCTTCTCAGCCCACGGAACAGCAACGCCGGATGCCAGCAGCTGTGCCTTGGGGCCGGAGGTCAGCGGGGACTCGCTGATCTTGTGGATACCCTTGATGATGCCCTCAACGTCAACGTTTGCCGGCTCAGCAGGCTGGTGAATCGGCTCGTTGTACACGGTCAGGTAGTACATGACGTTGTGGTCTTCGTCCTTGGTACCGTACATCTGCTCGATACCGCGCTCCACGATGTGAGCGATCTCGTAGCCGTAAGCCGGGTCGTAGATCTTGAACGCCGGGTTGGTGGACGCCAGAATCGGGGAGTGGCCATCGTTGTGCTGCAGACCCTCACCGGACAGGGTGGTACGACCTGCGGTTGCACCGATGACGAAGCCGCGGCACAGCTGGTCGGCAGCAGCCCAGAAGCCGTCGCCAGTGCGCTGGAAGCCGAACATCGAGTAGAAGATGTAAATCGGGATCATCGGCTCGCCGTGGGTGTCGTAGGAGGAGCCCAGTGCGATGAACGCAGCGGTTGCGCCTGCCTCGTTAATACCCACGTGAACGATCTGGCCCTCGGGGGACTCGGTGTAGGTGAGCATGAGCTGGTGGTCAACGGGCACGTAGTTCTGGCCGTTGGGGTTGTACAGCTTAGCCGAGGGGAAGAAGGAGTCCATACCGAAGGTACGTGCCTCATCGGGGGTGATGGGAGCGATACGGTGACCGAAGCCCTTCACACGCATGAGGTCCTTCATCAGGCGGACGAACGCCATGGTGGTAGCAGCGGTCTGCTTGCCGGAGCCCTTCTTGGTCTGTGCGTAGACCTTGGACTCGGGCAGGATAATCTCAGGCTGGGTGTTTGCACGGCCGGGGATGTAACCGCCGAGTTCCTTGCGGCGTGCCTGCATGTACTGCAGTGCCGGGTGGTTTGCCTCGGGCAGGTAATACGGCGGGTTGTACAGATCCTTCTCCAGCTCCTCGTCGGAGATGGGGATGTTCAGGTGGTCACGGAAACCCTTCAGTGCTTCCATGGTGAACTTCTTGATCTGGTGGGTGGAGTTACGTGCCTCGAAGTAGGGGCCGAGCTCTGCACCCTTAATGGACTGTGCCAGGATGACGGTGGGCTTGCCCTTGGTCTCCATAGCTTCCTTGTAGGCTGCGTAGAGCTTCTTGTCGTCGTGGCCACCCAGGCGCAGGTTGAAGATCTGCTCGTCGGTCAGGTCTGCAACGAGTTCCTTGGTCTCGGGGTACTTGCCGAAGAAGTGCTCGCGGATGTAGCCACCGTCTTCGCCACGGAAGGTCTGGTAGTCACCGTCGAGGGTCTCGTTCATCAGCTGGATGAGCTTGCCGCTCTTGTCCTTCTTGAGCAGCTCGTCGTAGTCGGAGCCCCACAGGACCTTGATGACGTGCCAGCCTGCGCCGCGGAAGAATGCCTCGAGCTCCTGAACGATCTTGCCGTTACCACGAACGGGGCCGTCCAGACGCTGCAGGTTGCAGTTGACGACGAAGGTCAGGTTGTCCAGGTGCTCGTTTGCAGCCAGCTGCAGTGCACCACGCGACTCGGGCTCGTCCATCTCGCCGTCGCCCAGGAATGCCCAGACGTGCTGCTCGGAGGTGTCCTTGATCTTGTGGTTGTGCAGGTACTTGTTGAAGGATGCCTGGTGGATAGCGTTCAGGGGACCCAGACCCATGGAAACGGTCGGGAACTGCCAGAACTCGGGCATGCAACGGGGGTGCGGGTACGAAGGAATACCGTTTGCGCCCTTGGTCTTCTCCTGGCGGAAGCCGTCCATCTGCTCTTCGGTCAGGACGCCTTCAACGAATGCGCGGGAGTAGACACCGGGGGAGGAGTGACCCTGGAAGAAGACCTGGTCACCGCCACCGGGGTGGTTACGGCCGCGGAAGAAGTGGTTCTGGCCCATTTCGTAGAGGTCAGCCACACCTGCGAAGGTGGAGATGTGACCGCCAACGCCGATGCCCTTCTTCTGGGCACGCTGAACCATAATTGCTGCGTTCCAACGAATCCATGCGCGGTACTGGCGCTCGAGTTCCTCATCACCGGGGTACTCGGGCTGCTGGTCGACGGGGATGGTGTTGATGTAGTCGGTCTTGACCAGAGTCGGGACCTTAACGCCCTTCTCGCCAGCCTCCTTGAGCAGTGCGCGAAGGATGTACTCTGCACGCTCGGTGCCGTGAGTCTTGATAAGGTCCTCGAGGGACTCAGCCCATTCCTGGGTCTCTTCTACGTCGATGTCCTTCAGGCCATCAAGAAGGGTGCTCAGGGAGTGCTCGTTCGGTACGTTAGCCAAACTAATCCAACCTCTCTTCTGTGCGGTTGTGAGATCGCCCGCCCGCGATGTTGCGTTGTCGAACAATCTTTGTGTTTAAGCGCCATAGGTCTGTAAGACCCACTTCGCTTCTTATCTCTACTATCTTAGACCTAAAGGTGCCTCTCTTGGTCTCAAATGGGGGTTTTTGTGATGTGGGTTTCGCATTGTGACTATCTGAGTGGAAAAAATGCGCATCAAAAGTACTAGTTAGGGTCTTTTTGCACCTAAATGGCGCGGAATGGCGGGGTTGGCGGAATGGCGCGGAATGAGAGGGTGTGGCTTGTTTCTGAGGGGGAGGGTAGCTGTGGCTTGGTGTGGCTTGATGTTGGGTGCGGTGGGAAAATGAAAAAAATATTGAGACATAGAACACGTGTTCTGGATTTGCGTGGCACCTCAAAAGCCCGTATAGTTGTTTCTTGTGTTCGTCACTGGAATGGAAACGAAACAGTGAGAACTACGGGTCTTTAGCTCAGCTGGTAGAGCGCCACGTTTACACCGTGGATGTCATCGGTTCGATCCCGGTAGGACCCACCGATTACCCCGGTACCGCACGGTACCGGGGTTTTTGTTTACCCTCAGCGGTTTACCCACCCGGGCCGTATTCCCCCGCGAGTATCCCGATGCGTGTCCCGGTGCATTTCTCCAAGAGTGAGAAGAACAGTCCATCAGGGTATAAAAGTACACTCTACCTGTATATAGCCTGTCCTCAGCGCGTATCCTTATATACATGACTGAAAACAAGAAGGCACAGATTGGTGTCACCGGCCTTGCTGTCATGGGCGCAAACCTCGCCCGCAACCTGGCACGTAACGGCTACACCGTGGCACTGCACAACCGTTCCGTAGAGAAGACCGACGCACTGCTGGCTGAGCACGGCGCAGACGGCGACTTCATCCGCACCGAGTCCCTGCAGGAACTCGTTGACTCCCTCGAGTCTCCCCGCCGCATCCTGATTATGGTCAAGGCGGGCGCACCCGTCGACGCAGTGATCGAGCAGCTCATCCCCATGCTCGATGAGGGCGACATCATCATCGACGGCGGTAACTCCCACTTCCCCGACACCATCCGTCGCGAGCACGCCCTGGCTGAAAAGGGCCTGCACTTCGTAGGCGTTGGCGTCTCCGGCGGTGAAGAGGGCGCTCTCTGGGGCCCCTCCATGATGCCCGGCGGCTCCGCAGAGTCCTACAAGCACCTGGGCCCGCTGCTTGAAAAGATTGCAGCGAAGGCACCGCAGGACGGCGCACCCTGCTGCGCATGGATCTCCACCGACGGTGCGGGTCACTTCGTGAAGATGGTCCACAACGGCATCGAGTACGCCGACATGCAGGTGATCGGCGAAGCTTACGACATTCTGCGCTCCATTGCAGGCATTGAGCCGGCACAGCAGGCAGAAATCTTCAAGACCTGGAACGAAGGCGACCTGAGCTCCTACCTGATCGAAATCACCGCAGAGGTGCTCGCACAGGTAGACGCAAAGACCGGCAAGCCCCTGGTCGACGTTATCGTTGACGCAGCGGGCCAGAAGGGTACCGGTCTGTGGACCGCTAAGGCTGGCCTGGACCTCGGTTCCCCCGTCTCCGCTATCGCAGAGTCCGTGTTCGCACGCGCCCTCTCCTCCTCCGAGCGTGAACAGCGCGAGCAGGCACAGCGCGAACTGCCCGCAGGCCTAATCGCAACCACCGGTATCGGTGCAGGCGACCCCGAGTTCGTTGAGGACGTGCGCCGCGCACTCTTCGCCTCCAAGCTCGTTGCGTACGCACAGGGCATGGACCTGCTCACCCGCGCAGGCAAGGAATACGGCTGGGACCTGAAGCTGGACACCATCGCATCGCTGTGGCGTGCAGGCTGCATCATCCGCGCCGAGCTGCTGGGCGACATCATGGCTGCTTACGCTGATGAGGCTCCCGCGAACATGCTGCTGGCACCCGCCTTCAAGAACCTCATGGAGGAGCTCGTTCCTTCCTGGCGTCGCGTGGTGGCTAAGGCAACCGCACTGGGCATCCCCGTGCCGGTGTTCGCTTCCGCACTGTCCTACTACGACGGTCTGCGCCGCGACCGCCTGCCCGCATCCCTGATTCAGGGTCAGCGTGACTTCTTCGGTGCACACACCTACGGTCGTATTGACGAAGAGGGCGCCTTCCACACCATGTGGAGCGGTGACCGCTCCGAGGTGAACGCAGCGGACATTCACGTTCACTAAGCTCCCGTAGCTGAATACGTAAAAGCCCGCCTTCGGCTGGATGAGAATCCGGTCGAAGGCGGGCTTTCGTTATGTCTTGTTCGTTATGTCTTGACGGGGCGCCCCCGAGATGCCTCAGGGGTATCTTGAGGGGCGTATAGCAGGGGAGAAGACCTGCGGAGCCCGGTGAGGAGCTTGGAGCCTCATGAGGAGCCGCCAGGTGCGCCTCTACGGGGTCAAAACGCTTGCCAAGCGCTAAATCCACATGGCGGGGTCAATGTACTCCACAGCGTCCACCAGCGGCTTCTTCTTCTCCGGGGTACGCGGGCGGTGCTTCGCCGGAATGCCGGTAATAATCGAATCGGCGGGGTGATCGTTGACGACCACGGCGTTCGCACCAATAGCGCTATCGGCACCAATCTCCACCGGGCCCAGCACCTTAGCACCTGCACCAATGGTCACACGGTCACCAATGGTGGGGTGACGCTTCACCTTCTCCAGGGAGCGACCGCCCAAGGTCACGCCGTGGTACAGCATCACGTCGTCACCAACCTCAGCGGTCTCACCAATGACAATGCCCATGCCGTGATCAATGAAGAAACGGCGGCCAATGGTCGCACCGGGGTGAATCTCCACACCGGTCAGAAAACGAGCAAACTGCGAGAGAGTACGAGCCAGAGCCTTCGTCTCATCCTTCTGCCAGAGCTTATGGGTCAGACGGTGAACCCAAATCGCGTGCATACCCGAATAGTTCAGCGCAATCTCGACAGCGCCGCGCGCAGCAGGGTCGTGCTGGCGGACGTTCTCAATATCTTCACGCAGACGCGCAATAAAACTCATGGGTTCCCTTTCCCTCATCGGTCGTGCTCTGTGTATGCGACCTTTCCAAAGGTACCAACAACGGTGCTCATTCACCTATTCCCGAACTCTGTCGTCGTCATAGTGAGTGCTCTCTTTAACATCTCGGTCACAATTGCGTGCGGAACGTAATATTCGGGCTCGGGCGGGTCTCAGCGGGGGAGTATCGCGGGAAAACGCAAACGCTCCGCCCCGGCATGCAACCGGGACGGAGCGTCGAACACTGCGTACTGTTCTAGATGGCGGCCTCACGGGGAGGGGTGCCGAAGACTGGGGTCTATTAGCCGCGGATATCCTCGTAGAGAGCGGTAGAGATGTAACGCTCACCGAAGTCGGGAACGATAGCCACGATCAGCTTGTCCTTGTTCTCAGACTTCTTAGCCTCCTCCAGGGCAGCCCACACAGCCGCACCGGAAGAAATACCGCCCAGAATACCTTCCTGGGTAGCCAGCAGGCGGGAGGTGCGCATAGCGTCCTCAGCGCTGACCGGAGTTACCGAATCGTAGATGCCGCGGTCCAGGGTGTCGGGAACGAAGTTAGCGCCCAGGCCCTGAATCTTGTGGGGGCCAACGCGACCCTCGGAGAGCAGCGGGGAGTCCTTCGGCTCAACCGCAACAACCTTCACGTTCGGGTTCTGCTCCTTCAGGTACTTACCGGTACCGGAGATGGTGCCGCCGGTGCCAATACCCGCCACAAAAATGTCGACCTTACCGTCGGTTGCTTCCCAAATCTCGGGGCCGGTGGTGTTGTAGTGAATGGTGGGGTTCGCCTCGTTGGAGAACTGGGACGCCAGGATAGCGTTCTCGGTGGTCGCAACGATTTCCTTAGCCTTCTCCACAGCGCCGCGCATACCCTCGGTACCGGGGGTCAGCACAATCTGAGCACCGTAAGCGCGCAGCAGCACGCGACGCTCAGCGGACATGGTCTCCGGCATGGTCAGGATGACGCGGTAACCGCGAGCAGCACCCACCATAGCCAGCGCAATACCGGTGTTACCGGAAGTGCCCTCAACAATGGTGCCGCCGGGCTTCAGCGCACCCGACTTCTCAGCAGCGTCAATGATGGCGCGGCCGATGCGGTCCTTAACCGAACCAGCGGGGTTGTAGAACTCAAGCTTGACCGCTACGTTACCGGGAAGACCTTCGTCCAGTCGGTTCAGCTTAACCAGGGGGGTCTGGCCGGTTGCTTCAACAATGCTGTTGAGAATCTTTGCCATGGGGTGCTCCTTCATGAGCTTGGGGGAGGCCAGCCGCGACGGGGTCTCCGCAATGAATAATCGGTTACGTGGCAACTCTACTACTCACCGGCAGTAGGTTTAAACCTGCGGTCACAGTTCGTAATAATGCCAGAGAAAAACCTCAAGGAACGAGGTTCAGAAAGAGGGTACAGAAAAGCGCCGCACAAACCCTTTCTCGACAAAGGACGATGAATGTGCGGCGCTCTCTAGAAACATTATGTAGCCCAAAAGACAACCTCTGTATATAAGAGTAGTGGTGAACTCCGTTCACCGCAAGCTGGAGCCACAAATTTTATTGCCATCAATGGAAAAAACAGTAAAAACCGCATCCTGAGACGGCACAACGCTAAAAGCGGGGGAGAAAACCAGCCTCAGAGGACTAGTTGATGTCCATGTGAAGATCCCACTTGTTGTTCAAGTAGCGACCAACAGCCTCACCAAACATCTTCACGTGACGCTTATCAGCCGCCACAGTCTGCTCCTTGCCGTCCTTGAACAGCTTCTCACCTAGATCAACATTCAGAGTCACGGTCCAGTTGTACGCGCCCTGCGCCAGAACCGGCTGCTTAGTACCAATAGTCAAGGTAGCGGTCGGGTTCACGTACCAGGTCTTCTTCTCGTCAATACCTGCCTTAGTGGAATCCGCGTACTTCTTCATCGCCGCCAGGGTCTCCTGGTCGGTGCTGACCTCGTTCATGTAGTGCATATCGCCGGTACGCAGCAGGTACTCAAACGCCGCACCGAAGTACGCCAGAGCCGCCGCGAAGCCAGCCACCGAATTCTGGTGCATAGCCTCCGGAACAATCGGGGAAGGAACATTCTGCGGCGGGTGCTCAGCGTTACCCGGCTGGTACTCGCCGTGATCCTCCATCTTCTCCAGCTTCGCTACGCCACTGTAATCCTTATTGTCGTTAGGCAGCGGAGAGCTCGTCGCAGTAGCCGACGCAGAAGCAGAAGGGGAAGCAGACGCCGAAGCCGACGCAGAAGCGCTCGGCGAGGCGGTAGCAGACTCAGAAGCAGCGGCAGAAGCGCTCTCAGAGCCAGAAGCGGAAGCAGACGCCTCAGAAGTAGCCTTAGAGCCACAAGCCGCCAGCAAAGCCATGGAGCTGACGCCCAGTACACCCAGCGCCGCGCGGCGGGTCAGGTTCTCGGACATAGTGATACCTTTCAGTCAGTCGGTGATTGCAACCAGTTTAGCCGCAAACCCAACAGGATACAGAGTTGAGTGGACGAAGCGTGAGAAGCGCCTCGCAGATAAAAGCGTTATGACGAACTATGACGCCGCAGAGGTGGCGGACGCCTCAGTAGAAGCTTCAGCAGAAGCCGAAACAGACTCGGAAGCAGATGCTGCACCGGATGCCGCCGCGCTCGCGGTGGAAGCGCCGCCCTGGAGCGTCGCACCGTACGCCACACTCAGCTCCCACATCTTAGAATCAGCGTGGTAGCGGCCGCGGAAATCACACTCCTGAACCGTCACCCGAGAAGCCGGACCTGCCGCAGAAGCCGTGGCAGAAGCAGTGGGGGATGCCGCGTCAGACACCAGCGCATCCTCGGACGGCTCAGTAGGCTCAGCAGACGCCGAAGCGCTCGCCGAGGCAACCACCGGCTGGATCTTGCCCTCAGCCACCGCCTCCGCACCGAAGTCCAGAGTGTACTTGCCCTTAAACAGCAGGTTGCCATCGCTCATAATGGACGGTTGCGCACTCGAAAGCGCATAGGAAGCCGACGGATTCACATACCAGGAACCCTTCTCCACACCCGCAAGAATAGAAGCCGACAGAGCATCCACCTCAGAGCGAGTCTTCGACGACAGCTGAATACCGGTCGAGAACGCATCCGTGCTACCGGTCTTCACCAGATAATCCATAGCCGCCGCAAAATAGGCAATCGCCTCATGAAAACCCGTCACCGTATTCGCCGACAGAGCATCAGTCACCTTCGGCTTCGGAGCGTTACGCGGCGGATGCTCCACCGTGCCCTGCTCATAATTCAGCGTGCCCTCATAGTGGGTGTACTCCACCAGACCCGAATAGTTCTGACCATCATCGCTGTACCCATTCGGGTTAGCGCTCGACTTCGAACCGTTCAGGCTACCGCCCTGAGAACCAGACTGCTGGCTAGAGCCACCCGAACCGCAAGCGCTCAACAGCGCCGCAGAACCCGCAACAGCGGATGCGCCCAAGCCCAAACGCAGCAGAGAACGGCGCGAGAAAGACTGAGAAAAAGAAGACATACAAAAACCTTGAATCGAAAGACCGGTACTACCAGAGTAAAACAGATCATGCCCTAACCCGAGTGCGAGTTAGGGCATGATGCCTCATCCATCTGAGGGCTTAAAGGTTGTCACCATTAGAATTGCCGCCATTGCCGGAGTTACCGGAATCGCCAGCATTACCGCCGTTAGCGCCACCGCCGTTAGCGCCGCCACCGTTAGTGCCACCATTCTTAGGCTGAGCCGAAGCCTGCGCCTCATACTCATCCTGAATAGTCAAAGTCCAATCATTATCGTGGCGCACACCGGTAATCACCAGGCCACGCTCAGTGCGGCGCACCTTCTCGGACATCTCCGCAGGGGCACCGTCAATCACCACGGTCGGGCCCAAATCAATCACCAGGTCAAAGGTCCACTGAACGCTCTTCTTCACCAGCGCGGGAACAGCAGTAAACGCCGACATGGTCACCTTCGGCGACACAAACCAGTCACGATTCTGCGAGCTCTCATTCGACTCATCCATAAACGACGAGAACGACGCAACGAACTTCTCATCAGCCTTCGACTCACGCAGCGGAGCCGCGTCACCGGTCAGCACCAGGTAATTAATCGCCGCATACACGAACGCAATCGAATCGTACAGACCCTGCACCGAGTTCTCCGAGGCGCTCGCCGGGCGCTTGGGGAACGGCACGTTCTGCGCGGGCGCAGACTCGGTCGCCGGAACGAAATTACCCTTCTTCTCATAGTTGTCGAAGGTAACCTCGCCGCTAAAATCGGTGCGCGCAGACGCCGAAGGGGAAATCTGAGGGGTATCCGCATCAACAGTCTCATTGCTAGAAGAACCACCGCCGCACGCAACCAGCAGGGCGCTCAAAGACACGCCCGCAACGCCCGCACCCGCGTAACGCAGAGCAGAACGGCGGCTGATACCGGTAGTGGAACTGGGAAGCCCGGAGGTCATGGGGAAAAGCGCCACGGAATACCTTTCGAGTGAGAATCTCAGGTGAGAGACGAGTGAGAGAACGCCTCGACGAGTGGATATCACACGCGGACATCCCTCTAGAGACAGTCCTAAGTATAACGCGCCCCCGCCTTCACACCCGTGCGTACCAGCGCTCAAATGAGCGTGATATGCCGCCCATCAGCGAACTTACCGTAGCCAGTGAACTCAGTGGAACCAGCGGGAGCATCGCACCAGATGAGGGTAGCGAAGGAGGGGACGCGTTCATCGTCTGTTAGAGGAGGGGCTACTGTGCGCCTTCACCAGGAATACCGCCGGGCGCCTCAGCGCCGGGAGCAGCATCTCCACCAGCGGCACCGGGCTGAGCGGCACCGGGATCAGGAGCACCGGGCGCTGCGCTCGGCTGAACCGTCGCAGCGGCAGGCTGAGTTGCCACAGGCTGCGCGGTAGCCGCAGGCGCCTGGGTAGCGGCAGGCTGAGGAGCCTGAGCCGCGCCACCCTGACCGGTGCCGGTCTGCGCGCTACCATTCTGCGCACCACCGTTCTGGGAGCCAGTGTACTGACGGGAACCGTTCTGGGCGGAAGGAGCCTGCGCACCACCGTTCTGAGCAGTGCCCTGAGCCGCGCCGTTACCCGAAGTATTCGCGCCGGTGTGTGCGCCAGCATTAGCCGCCACGGTGCTGTCATCAGTCACCGTCGGGGTATAGGTCGAGGAAGGATGCGCACGCGGAGTCTGCGTCGGCTTCGGGGTCAATGCGGGATCGTACTGCTGAGGCGCAATCACCAACCAGCGCTTCGCCTCCTCATCGTACTCAGCGTAGAGAGCCTTAATCTCCTGTGCCTCAGTGTCTTCCAGAGGCTTGGTCGTATTGGTCGCCTTCTCAACCTGCATACCGTGCGCCTGAGTTACGGTGCACGCCCACGCATACTTAGTGCCGCGGGTCGTCGGCTGCTTATCGGTCAGGCGGAAAGTCCACTCGCCGCCCACCAGCCAGTTCGTGCCGGGCGCATAGAAGGCGCGCAGCTTCTCCAGCGCCGCACGGTCGGTAGAGTTCTGAGCCTGAACCACCTGCAGAGCAGGACCGGGGTCACCGGTCATGCGGGCATAGTTCACCGCCGCCGCAAAATACGCGAAAGTGGCGCGCAGACCGCGGGCGTTCTTGTCGTACATACTCTCATCCTCAATCGGGATGGGCACGGCACTCGCCTTAGAATCAACGCTTGCCGGGCCGGCAGTCGGCTCAATCGTGTACACCTGACCGGTTTCCGGGTCGGTGCTACTCATCGGGGCTGCACCGTTACCCGCAATGTACTTAGTCCACTTCAGCTCGCCCGACAGATTGTCGTAGGCACCCGCAATCGAAGCGGAAGCAGTGGGGGAGGCAGTCGCCTCCGCAGTCTTTTTGGAACCGCAAGCGGCAAGCATCGCACCCAGGGCGGCGGTGCCCGTAAGCGCAATAAAGTGGCGGCGGCTGTGAATCATAGTGATCCCCTTGAATGTGCTGTGATGCGGAAGTATCGGTGATAAGTGAAGAGCTCACGCTCCAATTCTCAGCCTAACATCACGCCCCTACAGGAGGGCGCGAAGCAGTCACCCGCAGGGCGAGTAGACGCGTATTGAGGCGAAAATGGGCGGACCTCATCTAGCCCCTAGCCTATAGATTTCACGCGTGGCACACAAATAAAAGCCCTCATCCGTGCCTCATATCACCCAATATGACGGGTTCTTTGAGGCACGGATGTAAAGAAGCTTTAGGCTGAGCCTCGAATATAACGAGCCGCCTTAGAAGGGGTGCTCTCATTCGGGGTCGGGTGCGCACTCGGAATATTCGCGGACGGTTCAGCGGTAGCCGCCGGGGTTGCGGTAGCGCTCGGGGAAGACTTCGGATCCTCCAGCATCTGCCAGCCCTCTTTGCCAAAGTAGACGTACGCATCCGCCTTCTGATTGCTGCCGTAGATACCGGTGAGCTGCTCACGCTGACGGGTCTCATGGTTGAACAAGAACGCGTTCTCGTCCACCTTCAGGGTCGCCTTCCAGCAGTAGACGTCCTGCTCGGTAGCGGGCACCGGCTGCGGGGAGCTCAGGTTAATGCACATGGGGTGGTTGTTCTTAGAGACCAGCCAGCCAATGTTGTAGCGGTAGATATCGCGGTACATCTGCGCCATGTTGCTAAAGTGCTCCTGGCCGGGCAGACCCATGAAAGGGTCGGTATCGCCGGTGAGGAGCATGTAGTTCTGCGCCGCACCCCAGTACTGCAGAAAGGCGTGCAGGCCCTCGACGGTGCGCTCTTTAGCCTCCGGGGGCATGGTGGGGCGGGGGACATTGACGGCTCGATGGCTCAGGGTGCCGTTTGAGAAATTTCCGGAACGCTCAAAGAACTGATCCGGCAGAAGAGCCGGTCCGCGACCGTCCAGGGCGGATGCGGGCAGGGGCTCGGCGTACGTAATGCTGCGCGTGGTGGTCGCAGATTTGGTCTGGGAGCTCTGAGGAGCAGCCTTAGTAGGGGAAGGGTTAGCGAGTGGTTGAGGGCGAGAAACTGCGCTGGGGCTGCAAGCGCTTGCGAGTGCGCTCAATGCTGCTCCGGAAGAAAGAGCAAGAAGATGGCGCCGTGACAGCGAACCGAACATACGCAACCTTTCGCAAGAGTAAAGATGGGCAGACAGTATGCGGGTAGCTCGGATGCAGTGAACCTCAACGGCAGTAAATTGTGAATGTAGTTGCGTGAGGGTTCGGTGAGCATTCCCGGTGGGTATCGCATACCGCGGTGAGTACGGATGCGATACGAAGGGCAGGTCAGAAACCTCCTGGGGATTCGGTGTGGATTATGACCTGCCTGGTTGTCGTGCTCAACGATTCTAAGCGTACTTTCAGGTTCAAAATGACCATATCTGCGCTTGAGCGTAAAAAGTTATCAAATCTTAATATTTGCCCGTTTTATGCGGGTTATAAAACGTACCAATGTGTTCCGGGTAACCGCATTGAAATGTACTGATTTCCTGCGGAAAATCAAGGATTTTCTCACCTGCTCTTCTTATGAATAAATCATAAATTGGAGTTGTTGCACCCTGTGTGCAAGTAGTATCTCAACCTCTTCAGGTTGTCCAAACACCTATCAAAAACACCTCAATATGAGCCCCCAAACAACCCGCAACCGCAACGCGCCCACCGCAACGCCTACACATGGCATGAAGCAGGTGCACCCTATGGGACAATAGCGCTGTGACTACCACCGACTATGCGCAGCTCAAAGCAGCTCGCGAACTGCTCACTCGAATCCCCCTCCCGCTCGACGTAGAAGCCGGCGAAACCCCCGGCACCCCCTACACCGTCACCCACGACGGTACCGCCGAGCACGGCACCGCCACCGCGCGCACCCTGCTCGCCGCCATGGCACGCCAACTCGACGACTACATCCTGCCGCGCAGCGCCAGCGTCGATAACCCCCTCACCATCGTGGTCGGAGGCTCCACTGGCGCCGGCAAATCCACCCTCGTCAACACCCTGCTCGGCGAACCGCTCACCCAGTCCGGCGCGATTCGACCCACCACCCGCCACCCCGTACTCCTGCACCGCGCAGAAGACGAAGCGGCGCTATCACCCGAACGCTTCCTGCCCACCCTGCCGCGCACCCGCACCTCCGGCATGAACGCCGGATCGCAGGCACTACCCGGCCTCGACCCGAAGATCGCGCGCGCCCTCATTCCTATTACTACCTCGGCGCTACCGCAGGGCATCGCGCTCATCGACGCACCCGATATCGACTCCGTCTCCGAGGAAAACCGCACCCTCGCCAAGGAACTGCTCTCCGCCGCTGACCTGTGGCTCTTTGTCACCACCGCCAACCGCTACGCCGACGCCGTGCCCTGGGAACTGCTCCACGAAGCAGCCGCACGCTCCATCGCCATCGCCGTGGTGCTCAACCGCGTGCCCGAAGGCGACGAAGAAGCCATCGAAAACGACCTGCGACGCATGCTCGACGAGGCGGGAATCCACGCCGTACTGATTCACACCGTCACCGAACAGCCCCGCGACGCAAGCGGCATGCTCGCCCCCGTCAGCCTCGCCCCGCTGACCCTGTGGATCCGCGAACTTGGCGCCGACGCACCCGCCCGCGCCGCCATCGCCCGGCAGACCCTCGCCGGTGCCGTCGAAACCCTCGCCGGAAACCTGCAGGTGCTCGCCGCCGAACAGGCACGCCAGCAGGCGGCGCACCAGTCGCTTGCCACCATCGTCGCCGAAGAATACGAGGACGCGCTGACCACCATCGACGGCGCCCTCTCCGACGGCTCCCTGCTGCGCGGCGAAGTGCTCTCGCGCTGGCACGACTTCGTGGGAACCGGCGACTTCTTCCGCTCCCTCGACAGCACCATCGGTCGCCTGCGCGACCGCGTCGGCTCCGCACTGCGCGGTCAGCCCGCCGCCGCCCAGAAGGTAGAAGACGCCCTCGAAAGCGGCATCCACGCCGTCGTGCTGGATGCCGCCGCCCGCGCCTCCGAAAACACCCGCACCCGCTGGCGTGCCAGCCGCGCCGGACGCTCCCTGCTGGCGCGCCTTGATGCGCCGCAGGCTGTTTCTGTTGCGCCGCAGACTGTCTCTGCCGCACCCGAACAGAATGCAGAAGCTAAGGGCGAAGTGCAATCCGCCGAGGACATCTTCTCCGCAGCCGTTGCCGAGCAGATTCGCCTCTGGCAGGGTTCCGTCCTCGAAATGATCCGTGAAGAAGGCGCCGACAAGCGCAAACGTGCTCGCTTCCTTTCCCTGGGCGTGAACGCTACCGCCGTGATGCTCATGGTCGCCGCGTTCAGCCTCACCGGCGGCATTACCGGTATTGAAGCGGGTATTGCGGGCGGTAGCGGCGTGGTCGGCACCAAGCTGCTCGAGTCCATCTTCGGTGAAGACGCGGTGCGCCGCATGGCAACCCGCGCCCGCACCGACCTGCTCGAACGCATGGCGGATCTGCTCACCGAGCACGCCCAGCCCTTCACCGCCGTGCTGGAAGAAACCGACCCGCAGGCTGATGCCGAGGACATTCACCGCGCCGCCGAACAGGTACAGGCAATCGCCGCAGAAATGAGCACCCAGAGTCAAACCACACAGCGCCAAACCACACAGCGCCAAGCCGCAGCCCACACTAACGGCACGGTTGCCCGCTAAACCACTCCGGGCAGGCACCCCGCACCACAGACGAAGAAAAACGCACTATGACTACCCCCGAGAACAAACTCGAGAACGCCAGCGCAGAGCGCAACGCCGAGCGAGGCGCCACCCCCGCCGTGGCGACCTCGCCCTTCGCGCGCTCCGTTGCATCCCTCAAGGATGCCATCAGCTACGGCGAAGGACGAGTCCCCGAAACCGTGCTGCTCGACGCCGCCGAAACCCTCGAACGCCTCAGCCAGCGCCGCGAGCTCTCCACCGAGCACACCGTCATCGGCTTCTTCGGCGCGACCGGCAGCGGCAAATCCACCCTCTTCAATGCCATCGCCGGGCAGAACATTGCCCTCTCCGCTCCCACACGCCCGACCACCTCCACCGTGCAGGCGGCAATCTGGGAAGCCGAAGGCAGCGAAGAGCTACTTGACTGGCTCGGCATCGACAAGCGCGTCTACCCGCAAACTCAGGCGCTCGCCGCCGAAGGAGAGACAACCGAGGGTAATAAGGCAACCGGGGGAGTAGCGGCACCCAATACCGTCACCGAACCGGCGCCCGGACTCTTCAACCGCATCCGCCGCGCAGTAGGCGGACGCGGCGAAATGCGCACCCGCACCGGCGGCCTCATCCTGCTGGACATGCCCGACTTCGACTCGGTCACCACCACCAACCGCGACCTCGCCGCCCGCATGATGCGCTACGTGGACGTACTCGTCTGGGTTGTCGACCCCCAAAAGTACGCCGACGCCGTCATCCACCGCGACTTCATGGTGCCGCTTGCCGCCTCCGGCGCGCAGGCGCTCTGCGTGCTCAACCAGGCGGACAAACTCGCACCCGCCGAGGTGCCCGCCGTGCTCGCATCCCTCACCCGCCTGCTCCAGGCTGAGGGTACCGAGGCGCACCTGCTCGCCGCACCCATCGCCGTTTCCGCCCGAACCGGTGAGGGCGTGGACGCGCTCCGCGACCTGCTCGCGCAGGTAGCCGCCGCCAAGAGCCTGTCCCTGCAACGAACCGACGCGCAGCTACACGCCACCGCCTCCCAGCTGCGCACCTACGCCGGGGGAGAGGGCGCCGTTCTCGCTGGAGCCTACGCCCTCGAAGCGGAACAGAAGCTCGCGAAGGCGTGCTACACCTCCAGCCAGGCAGAGCAGGTTTTGCAGGCGGCAACCGCCTCCTACCGCCGCGCCGCAGGTCAGCACACCGGCTGGATCCTCACCCGCTGGATGAGCCGTCTGAAAGCTGACCCCCTGCGCCGCCTGCACCTGGGGCAGCAGGACGAAACGAAGAGTGCATCTAAGGCCGAGAAGTCCTCGGGCATGCTCGGCTCCGATAGCGAGAACGCACCCGAGCTGGTGGCATCCTCGCTACCCCCGCTGAGCGCCGCGCAGAAGGCAGGCATGGCAAACGCCGTGCGCCAGTACAGCAAGCAGATGGCGGCCCGCGTCGACGAGCCGTGGAAGCGCAGCATGAAGGAAGCCGCCCTCTCCCGCGAGGCGGAGCTACCCGAACTGCTCGAACGCGACATGGTGCGCATCGACTACGGTCTGGGCCGCACCCGCGCCCCCTGGGTCATCTTCAACGCCCTGCAGTGGATCGCGCTACTGAGTGCCCTGGTAGGCGTCGGCTGGCTGACCCTCATCTCCGGCATGGCGTACCTGCAGATTCAACTGCCGCCCGCCCCGACCCCCGAAGGCTCCCCGGTGCCCCTGCCGACCCTGCTTCTGCTGCTGGGTATCCTGCTTGGTATCGCCTCGGCGGGTGTGGGCAGGCTACTTACCGCCATGGGTTCACGCTACTACGCACGTAAGTTGCGGGGTCGCCTGCAGACCGGCGTGGAGAAGGCAGTGCAGTCCTGCGTGGTCGCCCCGGTACAGCAGGAAGCAAAGCGCCTCAACGCCTACCGCAAGGCGCTGGACATTTAGCGGCGTATCATCCGAGAAACCGCATCAAACTAAGAGCGCACAAAAGAATCCCTCCCCACCTCAATCGAGGCGGGGAGGGATTCTTTTCGTTAAATCTACACGCTACTGAAGCTTAGTCCTCTTCAGTACTCTCACCGCAGGGAGCCTGCTGAGACGCCGCAAGCTCACGCAGACCGTCCGTAATCGCCTGAGCAGCCATAACGACCAGCTCAGGGTAGTTGCGGTTCGGCTGGCGGGTCATGCGGTCAATCGGACCCGAGATGGACACTGCCGCAATCACCTTGCCGCCGGGCGCACGCACCGGAGCAGAGACCGAGGCGGTTCCGCGTTCGCGTTCGCCCACGGACTGTGCCCAGCCGATGCGGCGCACGGCCGCGAGCATGGCGGCGCTGAAGTGGGCGTCGCGCAGGCCCTCGACGATGCGGTTCTGGTCTTCCCAAGCCAGCAGAACCTGGGCGGCGGAACCAGCCTGCATGGACAGCTGGGTGCCGACCGGAATAGATTCGTGCATGCCGGAGGGGCGGGGGGAGGTGGCTGCGCACACGCGCCAGTCACCCTGGCGGCGGTACAGCTGGGTGGACTCGTCAGCTTCGAGGCTGAGCTTCTGCAGGATCGGGTCTGCCACGGTGATGAGCTCGTCAGCAATGGTTGCGGATGCGAGTTCGGTCAGGCGGGGTCCGAGCATGAAGCGTCCCTGCACGTCGCGGGCTACGAGGCGGTGGTGTGCCAACGCCACGGCGAGGCGGTGTGCGGTGGGGCGCGCCAGACCGGTTGCCTTGACGAGGTCACCCAGAGATACGGGTCCTGCCTCGAGGCAATCAAGAATGAGGGTCGCCTTGTCGAGCACGCCAACGCCGGAGGAGCCGTGGGAGTTTACCTCTACCATCTGCTCGTCGGCGGCCATGTGTTCGGGCGGCTTGACGGGGTCGACAATCGGTGCGTTGTGGTATGTGGATGCGTTGGGGTGACGCATTCCGTGTGCGTTAAAACGTGAAGCGGAAGGAGTCATTCTTATATTCTATCTCAGAATATGAAAGATACCCCGGACTTCGTGGACTCTTTCGGGTGCACAGCTGAAGATGGAATCACCCCCTACGGGATAAATTATGAGTTTTTCATAATAAGTGTTTATGTGTGTTTATGGGTGAAAATGTGTGAAAAAGCCGCAGGAAAATGCGCGCAATCCCGCAAAATTACCCTGGAGTCATAGAGTAAACCCACATAAAAACACTCGCTAGTTCGGGGTGTTTCTAGGCCGTCTCACAGGCTAAGAATCCGTGAAAAAATATGCGACACGCCGCAGGGAAATACCGATTTGAGGGTCCCATCGGGTACATAATCCGCCCCTTAACTCCGCAAACTTGCGGCACGCACCACACCGAACGCATCCACCGTAGGAACGCATCAAGCAGGAGAAAGCATGACTAGCGAACAGAACGCAACCACCGCGGGCACCCGTCCGCGCACCCTGGCAGAAAAAGTCTGGGACGCACACGTCGTCGTCCCCGGCGAAAACGGCAAGCCCGACCTGCTCTATATCGACCTGCAGCTACTGCACGAAGTGACCTCCCCCCAGGCATTCGAAGGCCTGCGCATCGAGAACCGCCCCCTGCGCCGCCTCGACCTGACCATCGCCACCGAGGACCACAACACCCCCACCGACAACATCTTCGGCACCATCGCCGACCTGACCAGCCGCACCCAGATCGAGACCCTGCGCCGCAACGCTGCAGAGTTCGGCGTGCGCATCCACTCCCTCGGCGACGAGGAACAGGGCATCGTGCACGTGGTCGGCCCGCAGCTGGGTCTGACCATGCCCGGCATGACCATCGTCTGCGGTGATTCCCACACCTCCACCCACGGTGCGTTCGGCGCTCTCGCGTTCGGCATCGGCACCTCCGAGGTGGAACACGTCATGGCGACCCAGACCCTGCCCCTGGCACGCTTCAAGACCATGGCAATCAACGTTGAAGGCACCCTCAAGCCCGGCGTGACCGCAAAGGACATCATCCTCGCTGTCATCGCGCAGATTGGCACCGGCGGCGGTCAGGGCTACGTGCTCGAATACCGCGGCTCCGCAATCCGCTCCCTCTCCATGGAGGGCCGCATGACCATGTGCAACATGTCCATCGAGGCGGGCGCACGCGCCGGCATGGTCGCCCCCGACGAGATCACCTTCGAGTACATCAAGGGTCGCCAGCACGCACCCAAGGGTGAAGAGTGGGACAAGGCAGTCGAGTACTGGAAGAGCCTGCCCACCGACGAAGGCGCCGTCTTCGACAAGGAAATCTTCATTAACGCTGACGAGCTCGAACCCTTCGTCACCTGGGGCACCAACCCCGGTCAGGGTATTCCGCTGAGCCACGCCGTTCCCTCCCCGGACGACTTCGAGGACGAGAACGACAAGGTCGCAGCAGAACGCGCCCTCGAATACATGGATCTGAAGGCGGGCACCCCCATGAAGGAAATTCCCGTGGACGTCGTCTTCCTGGGCTCCTGCACCAACTCCCGCATTGAGGACCTGCGCGCCGCCGCAGACATCGTGCGTGGCCGCACCATCGCCGAGAACGTGCGCATGATGGTCGTGCCCGGATCCCAGAAGGTCCGCGCGCAGGCAGAAGCAGAAGGCCTGGACAAGGTCTTCAAGGACTTCGGTGCCGACTGGCGCTTTGCCGGCTGCTCCATGTGCCTGGGCATGAACCCCGACCAGCTGGCACCCGGTGAGCGTTGCGCCTCCACCTCGAACCGTAACTTTGAGGGCCGCCAGGGCAAGGGTGGCCGCACCCACCTGGTCTCCCCGGTGGTCGCCGCCGCAACCGCTGTGCGCGGTACCCTGTCCGCCCCGTCCGACGTCGTGGCCTAGCACGCCGCTATAGCTAAGGAGCCATTATGGAACCCATTATTAAGCACACCGGCATTGGCGTGCCGCTGCGTTCTTCGAATGTTGACACCGACCAGATCATCCCCGCCGTCTACCTCAAGCGAGTGACCAAGACTGGCTTTGATGATGCCCTCTTCGCTAACTGGCGTAAGGACCCCGAGTTCATCCTGAACCAGGAGCCCTACAAGCACGGTAGCGTGCTGGTTGCGGGCCCGGACTTCGGTACCGGTTCCTCGCGTGAGCACGCCGTGTGGGCGCTGCGCGACTACGGTTTCAAGGTCGTTATCTCTGCTCGTTTTGCCGATATTTTCCGCGGCAACTCCGGTAAGCAGGGCCTGGTCACCGCACAGGTTGCACAGGACGATATCGAGCTGATTTGGAAGGCGCTGGAGCACGAGCCCGGCACCGAAATCACCGTTGACCTGGAGTCCAAGACCGTAACCGTGGGCGCGCTGGTTGTTCCCTTCGAGATTGACGACTACGTGCGCTGGCGCCTCATGGAGGGCCTGGACGATATCGGTCTGACCCTGCAGAACCTCGAAGCTATTGAAGCGTACGAGGCGAAGCGCCCCTCCTGGATGCCCCGCACTCAGGAGCTCTAAGTAGGGGAACTCTAAGCCGTAGATATATAAAGCTCGAAGGCGGCGACTGATTCAGTCGCCGCCTTCGAGCTTTTCTGTACCCAAAAACCTGGCACACATATGAATGTGCCTCCCCGGAACTTCCGGGGAGGCGTATTTATTCAATACCTAGAGCTTAGGCACCCTCAGTGATGGGGGTGTTCAAGGTTGCGTTCTCGGTGCAGCTGTACAGCGCCGCCGAACCGGGGGAGCGCACACCCGCGGTCGGGTTCGCGTTCTGTGCGGTGGCAAGAGCGAAGTCAGAAACCACCTCGTGGTTAATGTAGCTGCCGCCTGCGCCGCCGCCGCTGCTCAGGGCGCTGAGCGAGTAGATGTTGCCTTCGCCCTCGAACTGCACCTGACGGCCGAAAACGGCCTCGTAGTATGAGCCAACGGTCCAGATGTTCAGGCCTGCGCCGCCGCCGCCGTAGCCGGCGCCACCACCGGATGCTACGGAAGTGAGGGAGAGCTTGCCGTAGGTGTGGGAGAGCAGCGCGCCCGAGCCGCCCTTACCGCGGTAAGAGCCGGTAGCGTCCGCACCGCCGGTTCCCTTTTCCTTATCACTCACGGAGTCGCCCTCGTAGCGGTAGTAGCGCGGGAAATCGTAGGAGTCGAACCAGGATTCGGACATGGGCATGAGCTTTAGCTCGTTGTTCTCGTCGAGGACGCCTGCCAGTGCCTCACCGAGGGTGCCAGCTACGCCGGAGCGACCAGCGGTACCGCCGGTGACCATGAAACGCATGTCGAGGGTCTTATCGTCCTCGTCGAGGGGCTTGAACTCCTGGTAGGGGCTTGCCATGAGCATGCCGCCCTGACCGGTGTTGTCGGTGCCCAGGTCGCCGCCCGCGCTGCCGCCTGCGGTGGTGGATGCATCGCGACCGTCCAGCGCCACGCGCAGTGCCGGGTTCAGCTGATCCTTGGGCTGGGCGTTGAAGAGGCTCTGGTGGGTGGTGAGGGTGCCCAGCTGCGCGCCGCCGCCGCCAGCACCGGCAACGGCTACGACGGTGACTGCGCCGTCGCGGACGAGCTCGACCGCGGAGGAGCCGCCGCCGGACGCGCCGTACACGTAGCCGCTATCGGTGCCTACTACCTGCGCTGCGCCGGTTGCGGTGCTGGAGCCGGTGGAGTCGCCGCCTGCTGCGTAGCCTTCGCCTCCGAGTGCGGGCTGTGCGCCGGCTGCGGAGCCGACGCCGCCGTTACCCGCCCAGACGCGCAGGATGTCGCCGGACTTGACCGCAAGAACACCGCTGAGCTGTGCACCGGCACCGCCGCCAGCCAGGGCCGCGTTCGTGACGTCGGTCAGGTATCGGGGAGTGAAGGAAGATGCGGCACCGCCGGCACCTCCCACGAGGTCGAAGCGTACTCGTCCAACGCCTTCAGGGACGAGCCATTCGGTGTATGCGCCAGCCTTGTCGTCGAAGCCGGTTGCGGTCGGCTTGAGGGTCAGAGCGGGGGAGCAGGTGGGCTCGCCGCTTGCCGCCCATGCAGGGACGGTTGCGCTGGCGAGGATAACGGGAGCACTCCACGCCGCACCCTGTACGAGGCGACGGCGCGAAATGCGTGATGCAGTGTTGTGATGTGTCATATTTGGGGTCCTCCGGTAGTTCGCGGATGCAGCCGCGAAGCGACCTGTGGTTGGTTGCGATGGGCCCTGGTTTTTAGTTGACTTTCGAATATTTACGGTGATGTTGAAGTGAATTTTTGAAGTTAAAGTGAATCAGGAAGCCGAACCGTTTTGGTTGGGTACCATCGCAAAGGTTTATGCAGTGAATGCACGCCACGCGCCCTCCCGTGAGGCTCTGTACTGCGCGGGTGCAAGGTCGGTGCCGGCGCCTATGCCGCAGTGTAGAGCTGATTGGCTCCTCCGTGAGAGCGGAGGCGCCGTTCAGTGGGCACGAGTGTGCACGTTATTGTAGGGGTGAGGTTGCTCTCAAGTTCAAATTCGGACGTTAAAAAGACGAAACTAACGTCAAATTTCGGCGAAGAAACAGAAAATGTTTGCATTAGTGTGAATGTTTGTGTATCTTTTTGTTTTTCTGGCTCTGAATCTGAGGGGGCCAGAGCGGTTTTTCACATACACAACAGAGCAAAATCTCAGTCACGAGTTCCAAAGGTTCTTCAGTGTTTGGAGCACCTTTACGCAGGGCTTAGAATAATGATGAATATATGCGCCCGTTTCGCCCTGCTACCGGCAGGGGCGCGGCACGACAGAACGCGGCGCATCGGCACACTGTTAAAGTTCGGCCTAAACCAGCCGACTCCACAAAGGATTTTTAATGACTGAGAACATCAGCAAGCTTCGCATTGAAGGTGGCACTCCGCTCGTTGGTGAGGTTCACGTTCGAGGCGCCAAGAACCTGGTGCCCAAGGCGATGGTCGCAGCACTGCATGGTTCGACCCCCTCGACCCTGCGTAACGTCCCTGACCTGAGCGATGTCGAAATCGTTACCACCCTCGTGGAGCTGCACGGTGCAAAGGTCGACTATGACCGCGACGCTGGTGTTCTGACTCTCAACCCCGCACAGGATGCAACCACCGCTGCAAAGAACGCAGAGGAGATTCAGCTCTTCGGTGGTAACTCCCGCATCCCGATTCTGATGGTGGGCCCGCTGCTACACACCCTCGGTACCGCACGCATCCCCAACCTGGGTGGTTGCAAGATTGGTGACCGCCCCATCGACTACCATATGGCGGCTCTGCGCAAGTTCGGTGCAGTCGTTGAAAAGGATGATGAAACCGGCACCACTCTGATTGTTCCCGAAGAGGGTCTGAAGGGCGCAGAGATTGTGCTGAACTACCCCTCCGTGGGTGCTACCGAGCAGGTTCTGCTTACCGGTGTGCGCGCTAAGGGTAAGACCATCCTGCGCAATGCAGCGATTGAGCCCGAAATTATTGACCTGATTGCTGTTCTGCAGAAGATGGGCGCCATCATCTTCATTAACGAGGACCGCACCATCGTCATTGAGGGCGTGGACGAGCTGACCGGCTACGATCACGCGTCCCTGCCCGACCGTAACGAGTCTGCTTCTTGGGCTTCTGCGGCGCTGGCTACCGGCGGCGACATTTTCGTGCGCGGTGCAGCCCAGAAGGACATGACCGCGTTCCTGAACCAGTTCCGCAAGATGGGCGGCCTGTACGAGGTGACCGCCGAGGGCATCCGCTTTACCCACCCGGCTCAGCGCACCCCCGGAGCTCAGCTGAAGCCCATCGTCTTTGAGACCAACGTGCACCCCGGCTTCATGACCGACTGGCAGCAGCCCCTCGTCGTGGCGCTGACTCAGGCTAAGGGCGCGTCCATCGTGCACGAGACCGTGTACGAGGAGCGTTTCGGCTTCACCAACGCGCTGAAGCAGATGGGCGCAGATATTGTCGTCATGCGTGACTGCGTGGGCGGCACGCCCTGCCGTTTCGAGGGTAAGGGCTACGGTCACTCCGCTATTATTTCTGGCCCCACCCCGCTGACCGGTGCCGACATTGAGGTTCCGGACCTGCGCGGCGGCTTCTCCCACATTATTGCTGCTCTGACTGCTAAGGGCACCTCTCACGTGAGCGGTGTTGAGCTGATTGCTCGCGGCTACGAGAACTTCGAGGAGAAGCTCAAGGGCCTGGGTGCCAACTTTGAGGTGCTGGCACGCAAGGCGTCGAAGGCTCCCAAGCCCGATGCAGCAATCGTCGTTGTTGAGCCCGAGGAAGTTGAGGTTCAGGACTAGTGAGCGGACAGCAGGGAAAGCAGGCTCTGCCTGAGATTGAGCCCACCGCCTCCGGTGATGCTCTGTACAAGGTGCTCGGTAACGCTGCGCGCGGGCTGTACAAGCTCATCGCGCGCGTTGAGATTACCGGCCGTGAGAACCTGCCTAAGAGCGGCGGGTACATTATCGTGGCTAACCACACCACCGAGCTTGACCCGGTGACTGTGGCTTTCCCTGCTTTCGTTGAGGGCGCCCTGCCGCGCTTCTTGGCGAAGGATTCGCTGTTCCGCGCCCCCGTGCTCGGCTACATTATGCGCAAGCTCGCGCATATTCCTGTGGTTCGCGGTTCGGTGGATGCGCGTAAGTCCCTGATTACTGCCCGCAAGATTGTTGAGGCTGGCGGTGCCGTCGTGATTTTCCCGGAGGGCACCACCACCCATGATCCGCAGCTGTGGCCCATGCAGGCGCGTACCGGCGCGGCTCGTCTGGCTCTTGCGACCGGTGCGCCCGTCTACCCGGTGGCGCACTGGGGTGATGAACAGATTCTCGGTTACGTGGATGAGGCTGGCGAGGACGGCCGCATCAAGGAGAAGCGTAAGATTTCGCTGTTCCCGCGCAAGACCGTCCGCGTGAAGGTTGGCAAGGCACTGGATATTGCCTCCCTCGTTGAGGATGCCAGCCCCGATGCTAAGCACACCCGCACCGAACTGGGCGTGGTCACCGACGCCATGCTGGATGCTATTACCGCCGAGCTGGAGCAAATCCGCGGCGAGAAGGCTCCTGAGGGGCGTTGGAATCCGCGCACTAAGCGTCGTGAAGCCCCCGGCACCCCCTCCGGTCCGGTCGGCGGCGCACTCGGCGAACCGGACGAAAAGTAGTATTCCCGCTGGGAATCATATGAGAGCCACCGATAGGTGCCCGACCGGGCGCCTTCGGTGGCTCACCCAAGGACCTCACAAGGAAGAGAGGCTGGTGTTTTCGTGACTTTCTTTGGACGCACCCCCGCAGCAAGCCCTGAATTTACCCCTCCGGCAACCGTACAGTCTATTGCGGTGCTCGGCGCCGGTAGCTGGGGCACCGCTTTCGCTAAGATCGCGGCGGATGCTGCCCGCGAGCGCGGCGATGACACTCGCGTGACCCTCATCGGCCGTGATGAGCAGGTGATGGCTGAGTGCGAGCGCACCCGCGAGAACGCCCGCTATTTTCCGGGAATGAAGTTGCCGGATAACATGCACTTCACGGCGGATGCTCCCGCGGCGCTGGCCGGCGCGGATATTGTGGTGCTTGCCTTGCCCGCGCAGGTTCTGCGTTCGCAGTTGCAGAGCTTCGCCCGCTATATTGAGCCGAACGCCATGCTGGTTTCTTTGGCGAAGGGCCTGGAGACCGGTACGGGTCTGCGCATGTCGCAGGTCATTACCGAGGAGCTGGAAGAGGCTATGGCTCTGCGCGGCGCTGATGTGCGCGCGATCGGCCATATTCCGCACCGCGTGTGCGTGCTCTCGGGCCCGAACCTGGCGAAGGAAATCATGGGGGAGGAGCCTACCGCCTCCGTGGTTGCGGCTCGTACCCTGCCGGTGGCTGAGTCTGTTGCTCACGCGATTGCGTGCGCGTACTTCCGCCCGTACACCAACACGGATGTGGTGGGTACCGAAATTGGCGGCCTGGTGAAGAACGTGATTGCCCTTTGCGTGGGTATTTGCGAGGGCCGCAATTACGGCGATAACTCGAAGGCGTCCATTATGACTCGCGGTCTGGCGGAGATTACCCGCCTGGCGGTGACGTTGGGTGGCGAGGCTGCGACGATGAGTGGTCTTGCCGGTATGGGTGACTTGATTGCGACCTGCTCTTCGCCGCTGTCTCGTAACCACACGGCGGGCCGCCTGCTGGCCCAGGGCATTACCCCTGACCGCCTGCATGAGCACATGAGCCAGACCGCTGAGTCGATTAAGTCGGCTCCGGTGGTGGCTGAGTTGGCTCGTCGTCACGGCGTGGAGATGCCCATTGTTGAGGCTGTGGTGGCTGTGCTTTCGGGCCGTATTGGCATTGAGGAGTTGGCGCCTCAGCTACTGGGTCGCCGCCTCAAGCATGAGAGCCACTAGGTTTTGAAGCTTTCTGGTGTGCTGGTAACCCCTGATTAGTGGTGTGTGCCAGGACATACTAGAAGAAGATTGAATGTAAACATCCGAGGACGGATACCGTTGCGGAAGACCGGTGCGTGAGAAACGCATCAGTGACCGCGACGGTATTCGTGCGTTAGGATTATTGACGCATTGCCGTTCCACCTTCCGGACCTAAGGGTAGGGGAACATTGACTAGGAGAAATATATGACCGAGAAGAAGACCGTCGCCCTGCTGTGCGGTGGCCGCTCCTCCGAGCACCCCATTTCGCTCATTACCGCCGCTGGCGTGCTGAGCGCCATTGACCGCACCGCCTACGAGGTCATCACTATCGGCATTACCCGTGACGGCCGCTGGTATCTGACTGACGAGCAGGAGCTCGCCGAGCTGACCGCTGGTACTCGCGGTACCGCAGAGTTCCCCGAGGGTACCCAGCAGGTGTTCCTGCCGATGGGTGCCGGCGATTCCCGCCTGACCCTGGTGGATGCTGAGGGTAACGTTACCCGCACCGCACCGGTGGACGTTGTGTTCCCGCTGCTGCACGGCCCCTTCGGTGAGGACGGCACCGTGCAGGGTCTGCTGGAAATGGCTGACCTGCACTATGTGGGTTGCGGTGTGACCGCATCCGCTGTGGGTATGGATAAGCACTTCATGAAGGTTGCTTTCGAGTCTGCTGGCCTGGAGGTCGGCCCCTACGAGGTTGTCACTAACCGCCAGTGGGAGCACGAGGACCGCGAGCAGATTCTGGAGCGCGTGCTGAAGCTGGGCTTCCCCATGTTTGTGAAGCCGACTCGTGCAGGTTCTTCCTTCGGTATTACCAAGGTGGATTCGGTGGAGGAGCTCGTGCCCGCGATTGAAGAGGCGCGCCGCCACGACCCGAAGATCATTATTGAGGCGGGTATTGTGGGCCGCGAAATTGAGTGCGCTGTGCTCGACGGCCACCACGGCGAGATGCCCCGCGCATCCTACCCCGGCGAGATCGAGGTTGTGGACGAGGATCACGGCTTCTACGACTTTGAGGCGAAGTACGTTTCTGAGTCTTCCGCTGTGACCGTGTGCCCGGCGAACCTGCCGCAGGATGTGCAGGATCGTCTGCGTGAGCTGGCTGTGAAGGCGTTCCTGGCGTTGGATGGCGAGGGTCTGTCGCGTGCGGACTTCTTCTACACCGAGGATGGCCGCCTGGTCATTAACGAGGTGAATACCATGCCCGGCTTCACCCCGATTTCGATGTACAAGACCATGTGGGAGAACACCGGTATTTCCTACACTGATCTGATTAGCGAACTGCTGACCCTGGCGATGGAACGCCCCCTGGGTCTGCGCTAGTTCTTGGGCGCGCCGTCGTTTTGACTGCGCTCAGTTATTGAATACGTAACGGCGGGGGAGTAGCCCCTGTTGTAAGGCGCCTCGGTACGGATTCTTGAGGGATTCGCGCCGGGGCGCTTTTTGCGCGGTGGGCAAGTTACTGCCTTTGTGGGAAGGGTAATTGGTACGTATTAGCCTCTACATCTTGATGAGAATCGCTCGAATTTCACCCATGAGAAAAATCACTCACACTCGCCTCGAGGCTGCTTGGATAGTGGAGTGCAAGTTTTAAAGTGGTATTGATAAGGCAAAACGTAATTCTGCTCATAAGTGCATGAAATGATGCTTCTAGGTAACGAAAAGATGTTGTTGATGGTCGTTGCACATCTTGAAGCTCAAAGATTGGTATGAAAGCGCTAAAATGAGTAATGAAGAAAAAGTCGATTCGGTAGAATAGATGAAGGCATATCCAATCTGCCCTAGCGATTGGGTATCTATTCACTCACAACGTATTAGAAAGTCAAGGACAACCTTTGGGAAAACGAAACCGTAAGGTGGTCTCTGCGAGTCTGGCGACAGCACTGGTTGCTTCCGGAAGTCCATACGTAGCCTCATTTGCTCAAGATGTGCAGGAGGCAGCGTCACAGCTTCCGCCGAACCCTGTCGGCACCGCAAGCCAAACCCTGGACCCCGCCGCGGCCGCGGCATCTTCCTCTCAGGCGGCAGTACCCACGCTCGCAACCGTGAGCGCATGGCCCACCGCTCAGGGGGACAATAAGACTGACAAAGCGCAGGCAGAGCCCACCGCTCAGCCTAGCGCTTCTTCGAGTGCTCAGCCCACCGCTAGCGCCGAGCCCTCCGCGAGTGCTACGCCCAGCCCGAACGCTACCGCGCAGCCTACTGCCGAGCCCACCGCTTCTGCGAGTGCTACCGCAACCCCGAGTGCTACGGCGAGTCCTAGCGCAGAGCCCTCTAAGGAGGCGACCGCTGAACCTACTGCTACGCCGACCGTAGCTCCTAGCGCAAGTGCCGAACCGAGTGTTGCTCCTACTGCAACTCCGACGGCTGAGCCGACTGTAGCTCCGACTGCGGAGCCTACGGTCCAGCCGACGGCAGAACCTACTGTTGCTCCCACTCCGGAACCGACCGTTGCGCCTACTGTGGAGCCCACCGCGGAACCCACCAAGGATCCGATTCCTGAGCCTACGGTAGAGCCCACCCCTGAACCTACTCCCGAGCCGACGAAGGATGTAACTCCCGAGCCGACCCCGGAGCCTACTCAGGATCCGACTCCGGAACCTACTCCCGAACCGACCCCCGAACCGAATCCGGAGCCTACCCCTGAACCTACTCCCGAGCCGACGAAGGACGTAACTCCCGAACCGACCCCGGAGCCGACCCAGGACCCCGCTCCGGAGCCGAATCCGGTGCCCGCTCCTGAACCAACCAAGGATGTAACTCCCGAGCCGAACCCGGAGCCCTCTCAGGTTCCAGTTGTTCCGGCCCCGGTTCAGGATCCGACTCAGGAGCCCTCCAAGGAAGCTAAGCAGGAGCCGACTAACGAGCCGACCAAGGACGCGGTCATCCCCGTGATTCCGGTAGCTCCGGTAGAGGATAACAAGGACAGCTCGGACTCCAAATCGGTTACCCCGATCGAGACCGAACCTGTTGCTCCGATTCCTCCGGCGAACAACCCGGTGACCGTCCCTGGAAACCGTCAGGAAACCTCGGGGGAAGACGTCGTCATCTCCATCGAGCTTCCGCGACCCGGTGGCTCCTCGGACTCTTCAAGCTCCTCTTCGGGATCTTCAAGCTCTTCACCGAGCACCAAGGCACCGAATGACAGACTTGACGATGATGATGATCCCTTGCGTTCTGGCGGCACCACCCTCGGACGAATCGCAGCCAATAACGGCTCGAATGACTCCATTCCGGGTGCGGCAGACTGGGTTGCCGGATACCTCTCGCGCAATAAGACCGAAGAGGACCACTCCCACGAGGCAAGCCCCTCGAGCTCCTCAAGCTTGGTATCGGCTTCGAAATCGCCTAGCTCCTCCACCTCGGCTAGCGCCAGCCGCTCCGCAAAGAGCGTGGCAAAGGCTGACGGCGCGAACGCCGCCCAGGAGCAGGCCGTGAAGAATGCGGACGCGGACGATTCCGGACTTTCCGGCATTGCACCGCTGATCCTCTTCTCACTCATCGGTCTGGTGTTGATTGCTCTGGCAATCCGCTACTTCAGCCGCGGAGCATAAGGCGAACATAACGCGTAAGAATACGCGATAATAGAGGATGTGAATCCTCAGACTTTTAGCGAAACGCGGGACAACCCCATGCGAGAGACACCTCTCTCAAAGCTGGGGGAGTCCCGCGTTCTGCGCGCTTTCATGCCGATTATCAACGCCCACAACGAGCAGGTTGCCGCTGCGGCACGCCAGGCGGGGCGCAGCGAACCCCTCGAGGTGGGCCCCGGTGACGACTGTGCCGTCCTCGCCGAGCCCGCGCCCGGTCAGCGTACCGTGGTCACCACCGACACTCTCGTTGAGGACCAGGACTTCATGAACCTGTGGCCCGGCGGTATCGCACGGGCAGGTGAGGCCGGTGATTTCATCCTGGAACCCGCCCGCAGTAGCGGCTACGATGTGGGGCGCAAAGCTGCGACCCAGAACCTCGCTGACGTTGCCGCCATGGGGGCACGCCCGGCGAGCCTCTTCATCTCTTTGAGCCTGCCCGGTAGCACTCCTTACGGCTGGATTGACGGCTTCGCCCACGGCATTGTGGACGGAATCAACGCCTGCGGAGCCACCGAATGCGTGATTGGCGGCGGCGATATTGGCGACTCCACCGAAATGTCGGTGACCGTTACCGCCCTCGGCTACACGGACCGCGCCGTGCTACGCTCCGGCGCGCGCCCCGGTGACACTATCGCCCTGGCGGGGCGTACCGCCTGGTCCGATGCCGGTCTGCGCCTGCTACTCAACCCGCTCTCCCTGCCCGCTACGGCACTGCTGCGTGCCATCGCCGCAGGCCAGGAAGTCGAAGCGGCGCTGGGGGCGGTAGCTCAGGCGTGGGAAAAGAAGCAAGCTGAAGGCTCTAGCGCTCTTCCCGAGGGGCTCATCGAGCTTGTCCGCACCCTCACCCCCGAAGATGCCGCGCACATGATTGCGGTCTGCGAGCGCGCCGTCGAATCACAGCACCACCCGGTCAGCCCCATCCCCGCCGGTGATGTGGCGCGCCAGCATCAGGCAAGCTCCATGCTGGATCTTTCTGACGGACTCGTCAAGGACGCCGGGCGAGTTGCCGCCGCCTCCGGGATGCAGATGCGCCTCGACCGCGCCGCCGTGGATGCGTTCGCCGAGCCGCTGCTACCGTTGGCGCGCCTGCTGCTGGCGATTGGTGAGCGCAACGAGGCGGGGGAGAGCCCCGCATCCCTGGCACGCACCTTCGTGCTGGTCGGTGGAGAAGACCACGGCCTGCTGGCGACCTTCCCCGGTGAGGTACCCGAAGAGTTCGTGCCCCTGGGCACCTGCGTGGCGGACGCCCCGGAGCGCGGTCTGAGCGCTGAACTCTACGGTGCCGAGCGCCGCCACAATGCGGTGACCGGCGCGGCGGTCGTGATGGACGGCCGCTCCCTGGACGGCATGGGCTGGGAACACTACGGGGCTTCCGCGTAGGAGCTTCACCGAGTGCCGCGAGGTGCGTGCGGTTTATATGTTTAGTCCGTGCTTTCAGCCCGCGGGATAGACGACGGACAATACCGTACATTTAACCGAAATTGCCTAGAATAGAAGTACGAAATAGGCTGAATCCCGCCCGTGCCGCGGGCGCTGAGAAATCAGTCGGGAACTAGCCACAAACTCAGCCGAGAACTAGTGGAGAACTCAGCCGAGAACCGAGCGAAACTGACGAAACCGACGAGGAGGGTAGCGTGAACGCAGAACAGAACCAGCGCACCGAAGAACGCGAGATTTACCGCCGCGCCTGCGTGCGCGCCTACCGCTTCGGCGTAGCGTGGTCCACCGCCGCCCGCACCACCATCGAACGCTACCGCGAGGCGCTCAACGAGCTCAATGGGTTCCCCGTGCCCGATAAGGACACCGGCTCCAATATCGCCCATACCCTGCTGACCCTGACCGAAGAGTTTGAGCGTGGCATGGAACAGGTTCTGCCCAGTGAGGCTCTGCCCGCTGGCGAAATCCCCGGCGGGGAGGGCGCGTGCGTGCCCGAGGCGGCGGGCACCTCCGAAGAAGAAACCTTCGCCCACCTGTGGATTCAGCTGGGCGGCATCTACGAGCACGCGATTATGCGCGCATCCCGCGTGGCGCGCGGCAACTCTGGTACTCTGCTTTGCGCTTGGGCGCTTGAGGCGGTGCGCAGCTACTGGTTCCTGCCCGGAAACCTCGCCCAGGAGCTTGGCGATGCGGCTGCCGAGTTGCCGCTCGTGCGCGCCCTGGAAGCAGACTACGAGCGTGTGCTGGCTGGCGGTTCCCTGCCGAAGCACCGCGAAGTGAAGCTGGAGTACGCCCACGCGGAGGCGCGCGCGATGGCGTTCGCGGCTGAGCGTATTCGTGCCAGCGTGGGGGAGCAGATGGTGCCCTCCACGATGCTGTCGGTCATGGTGGAGCTCGCCCGCCTGGACGCACACTATGATGCATCACAGGACGCAGAAGCCGCTGACGAGGTGCTGAAAGAGCGTCGACGTGCGCTGATGCGTGCCGCTCTGGAACGTACCGCGCAGTTCCCGCCCTCGCCCGAGCTTGCCGGTTTCGTGGATGCCGGTGCGCTCGGCTTCTACCTTGCCGTGGTGCACTCCAACCCGCGTTGGGAGGGGGCGACCCTGAACGAGGCGCAGGTGGAGTCCATGCTGCGTGCGCCCTCTGCCGGTGTGGCTTCTGCGGTAGGTTCTGAACCTGCCGAGCACGCAGAAGGTGAGGGGCAGAGTGGCTGGGAGCTCATGGGTACGCTGACCTGCGAGCCCCTCGCCCTGGCGCAGTTGCGCCCCGAACTTGAAGCCATGGGCGACAGCCTGCTCATTACGCCCCTGGACATGGCGGCGGGGCTCTGGGCACTGCACGTGCACGTGCCCGACATCGACCCCGCCCGCGAGCTGATTATGGGCTACGGTCAGTGGTCGGATGAGCGTATTTCCTCCCTGGCGGATGGTCGTCACGCCGACCACGCGTGCGGTGCGGAGGGCGGCGCATGAGCCCCGCCCGACGTTCCGTGAACCCGCAGCAGGAAGCCCTGGACTTGGGTCTTCCTGAGCCTGCTCCGGTCAAAACTAAGCCGACAAATAAGCCCGCGAAAGCTGAGGCAGCGCAGAGTGAGCCCGTAGATTCTGAGTCCGTAGATTCAACGGTTGTGGAGCCTGCCCGTGCCGGTTCTGCGACCCGTGCTGATTCCGCGACCCGAGCTCGGCAACGGAAAAAGGATGCGCCGCTACTGAGCGATGAACAGCTCCGCACCACCGCCGAGCTGACCGTGCGCGATCTTGCCGCCTACGCCCGGGGCAAGGCGAGCCGCGCCGAGCTGAGCGAACGCGCGGCACAGCGCGCCAGCGCACCCTACCGTAAGGCGCTCAAGACGCTCAAACATTCGCTGGGTCCCGCCGCGCACACCATGACCGACGACGCTCTCTACGAGCTGGTCGATATTGCGTTGGCGGCACGGCAGGCTACTCAGCCGGAAGCACATCTGCCGGGGGAACCTGCCCGGAAAGCACCTGCCCAGAAAGAACTAGTTCAGAACGAACCGAGCCCGCAGGAGAATGAGACTCCCGTGCGGGCTACTTCGGCGCGCCTACAGAAGGTAACGAAGGCAAGCGAAGGGGGCGAGCAGAAGAGCGCGCCTCATGCAGAAGCTGAAAAGCCCGCACCCAAAAAGACTGCACCTAAAAAGGTCGTAGCGAAGAAGGTAACTCCCGCAAAGAAAGCGCCCGCCCAGAAAGCTTCCGCGAAGAAGGCAACCGCTGAGAAAGTCGCGGCTGATAAACCCGCATCAGCCGCCGCGGAGGCTAAAAGCCGTGCCCTGGCGCGCTACGCCTCCGAAGACCGCATCGAAAATGCGCCGCTCAAAAAGTACCTGCCCGCACCCAGCGCCAAGGCAATCGCCACGCATCTGGATCTGCACACCGTCGGGGAGATGCTCGAATACTTCCCGCGCAAATACCTGCCGCGCGGTGAGCTCAGCTCCTTCGCCGAACTCGTCGAAGGTCAGGACGTCACCATCATTGCCCGCGTGGTGCACGTGAGCACCCGAACCATGGCGGCACGCCGAGGCAAAATCACGGAAGTGACCATCACCGACCGGCTCTCCGACGCAACCGGGCAGGACGCACCTGCCGGTTTTGGTGCTGCTGGTTACGGGGCTGGCGGTCCCGTATCCGTGGTGCCCGGACGAGCTAACCGACCCGGTTCATCCAGTGCATCCAGCGTATCCGGTGTGCCCGCGCAGAATTGGCAGGCGACCGGGATGCACAACCCGCGCATTAACGCGCTCGCTAACACCGCCCAAGGCAGGGGAGCCCAGCCCGCCTCCTATAGCGGCTACGCAGATAGCTACGGCCAGGATAGTTTTGCACAGGATAGCTTCGTGCAGGGAGGCCTCTTTGGCGTGCCCGCACCCAGCCCGAGCACGAACCCCGGTGTGGGTGCGCTCATTGGCTCGCAGATGAAGCTCTCCTTCTTCAACGCCTGGACCGCCGCCCGCGAAATCCACGAGGGCGAAACCATGATGTTCTCCGGCAGGGTCGGCATCTACCGCGGCGAATACACCCTCACCAACCCGCACTACGCCCTGCTCTCGAAAGATGCCTCCGGCGCGGACGTGACCGACGCAGCCACCGCCCCCGTACCCGTCTACCGTGCGCCCGTGAAGCTACCCACCGACCGCATCAGCGGCTACATGGCGCAACTACTCGAAAAGGTGCCGCTCAAAGAGCTTGAAGACCCGGTGCCGTACACGATTCGTCGCGCCCGCAAGGTGCCGTCGCTGGAGTGGACGTACCGCGCCCTGCACACCCCCGACTCGGAGGACACGTGGCGTGCCGCGCAGGCGCAGATGCGTTACCGCGAGGCATTCGTGCTACAGAGCGCGCTCGCCCGCCTGCATTCGGTGCGTGCCGCGCACCTGACCCAGCCGCGCCCCGCCGTGGAGGGCGGCCTCGCCGATCAGCTTCTGGAAGTTCTGCCCTACGAGCTGACCGAGGGGCAGCAGAAGGTGGGCGCTGAGATTGCCGCCGACCTGTCGAGCGAGTCGCCCATGAACCGCCTGTTGCAGGGTGATGTGGGTTCCGGTAAGACCGTGGTGGCTTTGCGCGCGATGCTGCAGGTTGCCGATGCGGGCGGCCAGTCCGCGATGCTCGCCCCGACCGAGGTGCTTGCCGAGCAGCATTTGCGTTCGGTGCTGGACATCCTGGGGGATATGGCGGCGCCCGAAGATGCTGACGCTGACGGCTCAACTGGCGGCGGGGAAGAACCCGGACGCGTGCGCGTGCGCCTGTTGACCGCCTCCATGGGTACCCGCGCTAAGCGCCAGGTCCTGCAGGAACTCGCCGACGGCACCGCCCAGATCGTGATTGGCACGCACGCCCTGCTCTCTGACGATGTGAGCTTCCACGACCTGGGCCTGGTCGTCGTGGATGAGCAGCACCGCTTCGGCGTGGAGCAGCGCGATGGCCTGCGCGGCACCGACGGCGCCCTGCCTCACCGCCTGGTCATGACCGCAACGCCCATTCCGCGTACCGTCGCCATGACGGTGTTTGGCGACCTGGACGTGTCCGTGCTCGACACCCTGCCCGCCGGTCGACAGAAAATCTCGACGCACGTGGTGCCCCTCGCTGAGAAGCCCGCCTGGGCGTCCCGCCTGTGGCGGCGCGCCCGCGAAGAAATCGACGCGGGCCACCAGGTGTATGTTGTCGTACCCAAAATTGGGGAGGACGGCGACGGCCTGGAGGAGGGCGCGGCGTTCTTTGGCGCATCCAGCCTGAACGGTGCCGGCGCGGGTAACTCAGCCCAGGGCTATTTCGGTCAGGGCGGTAGCGCCAGCAGCGACGGCAAGGTTCAGCTGACCTCGGTCGCCTCAATGTACTCCTATCTGAGCGCTGAGGATGCCCTCGTCGGCGTGCGTATCGGCACCCTGCACGGCCGCATGGACCCGGCGGAGAAGACCGCTGTCATGACTGCTTTCGAGCGCGGTGAGATTGACCTGCTCATCAGCACCACCGTCATTGAGGTGGGCGTGAACGTCCCGAACGCCACGCTCATGATTATCATGGACGCCGACCGCTTCGGCATCTCGGGCCTGCACCAGCTACGCGGTCGTGTGGGCCGCGGCGGCTACGCGGGCACCTGCCTGCTGGTGACCCGCCAGGAGGAGGGCGGCGTGTCCCGCGAGCGCCTGGATGCGGTCGCCTCCACCACGGACGGCTTTGAGCTCTCCCGCATCGACCTGGCGCAGCGCCGTGAGGGTGATATTCTGGGTGCTGCACAATCGGGCTCGAAGAGCACCCTGCGGTTCTTGCGGGCGCTCGCCGATGCCGACATTATTGAGCGTGCCCGTGAGGATGCCCGCTCGGTGGTGGAGAAGGACCCGACGCTGGCTAAGCATCCGTCGTTGGCGCGTACGATTGACCGCGCCCTGGACGCTGACCGTGAGGCGTTCCTCGGCAGGGGATAAACGCCCAACGGGGCAGAACGCCCTGCCCGCCCCGCCCACCAATCTGCCTTGCCCACCACTCGCTGAAACCGTGACGTCAACACACCGCACTAGTTAAGAGGAGAGACCTATGAGCCGTATTATTTCCGGTGCCGCCGGAGGCGTTCGCCTTGCCTCGGTTCCGGGGGATAATACTCGCCCCACCACCGACCGGGTGAAGGAATCCCTCTTCTCGAAGCTGGAGAGCTACGACATTATTCGTGGCGCCCGCGTGCTGGACGCCTTTGGCGGCTCGGGCGCGCTGGGCTGCGAGGCGCTCTCGCGCGGTGCCGCCTCCGTGACGCTACTGGACACGTACCCGAAGGCTGTTGCGGTGATTCGCAAGAACGTTGCCGCGGTGGAGAAAGCAATGGGTCGCACCGGCACCGGCTCTGCGGCGCGCGTGCAGCAGTCTCAGGCGCTGACCTACGTGAAGTCCGCCTCCGGCCCGTGGGACCTGGTGTTTGTTGACCCGCCCTACGCCATGCCGAACGAGCAGGTCAGCGAGCTGCTGGAGGCGCTGACCCCCAAGCTTGCCGAGGGTGCCGTGGTCGTGGTGGAGCGTTCTTCGCGCGACCCCGAGCCGGTGTGGGGCGAGGGGCTGTACTGTTTTTCGACCCGCCAGCACGGCGAGACGGTGCTCTACTACGTGGAGCCTGACGAAGCGGAGGAACAGGCGGGCGACGAGCCCGGCGCGAACCTTGAGCCCGGCGAGGACGCTGAAGAGCTCGCAGCCTAAGCCCGAGCTCGCGTAACCCTGCGCTCGCGTAACCCCCGCGAACTCAACCCCTCTAACCCTCCCGCATCTAGTCATTCCAACGTCCGATATTTATTCGTGAAGGGACCGCCATGATTGCCCTCTGCCCCGGATCTTTTGACCCCGTGCACCACGGCCACCTGGAGATTATTGCCCGCGCCGCTCAGCTCTTTGACGAGGTGATTGTGGGCGTGGCGCACAATAGCGCCAAGAAGTACCGCTTCTCGCTGGATGAGCGCGTGCAGCTGGTGCGTGAGTCCCTGCAGGAGCTCGGCATTGAGGGTGTGAGCGTAGAGCCGATTCCGCCGGGCGTGCTGCTTGCCGAGTACGCGGCGGAGCGTGGCGCGAAGGTGCTGGTGAAGGGTCTGCGTTCGGCGACGGACTACAGCTATGAGGCGCCAATGGCGAGCATGAACCGCCACCTGGCGCAGGTTGAGACGGTGTTTTTGGCGGGTGAGGACCGCTACGGTGCGGTGTCGTCCACGATTATTCGTGAGGTGGCTTCGCTGGGTGGTGACGTGACTCCCTTCGTGCCGGAGGCGGTCGCCCGCGCTCTGAAAAACGCCTAGTTAAGCCGGGTCTTGGGGCGTTAGAGAGCCTGCCCGCCCGGTGCACCCGCACCGCCGACAGGGAGCTTACCGCCCCTGTAGTAGCCCCGACCGGCTGTTAAGTGCCGCACGGCGCCTCCTTGAGGAGATATTTAAGAGGTGAGCGCCACTTAATTGGATTTAAAAGAGCCTTAATCTTGATTAACCGCGCGAACCACCCCTAAAATGGGACTTTGGCTTATACATTTCGTAAGGAGAAACGCCATTTCACGTACAGACGCATCGCCGCTGGTGGTATCGGTTACTAACCTGATGCACCGTCCCGGCACCATGGAAACCCTCACCGAGGTCGTGCCCGCACCGGCAGACCTAGGTAACGCGCTCATCGGCGTGGAAGAGGGTTCGGATATTGACCTCGATATTCGTATGGAGTCTGTTGTTGATGGTATCCTAGTTACCGGCTCCGTTGTCGTGGATGTACACGGCGAGTGTAGCCTCTGCTTGGATCCGATTGATTACGAGATGTCGGCCAATATTCAAGAGCTTTTCGTCTTTGAGAAGGCCCCGGCTGGCGGCCCCGAAGACGAAGTAGATGAGCAGTACGCCGTTGAGGATGATTCGATCGACCTTGAACCGGCACTGCGGGACGCAGTAATCCTTCAACTGCCGTTCCAGCCTGTTTGTAGGGACACCTGCCAGGGTCTGTGCGCCGATTGCGGTGCGCGCCTGGAGGATGACCCCGGGCATCATCACGAGGTGTTGGATCCGCGCTGGTCGGCCCTGCAGGGCCTGCTCGGCGCAGATACCGAAAACTAAATTGTTGTTACTAGAGATTGTGAGATAGCTGTGGCTGTTCCCAAGCGCAAGATGTCCCGCGCTAACACCCGCGCACGCCGTTCCCAGTGGAAGGCATCCGTGCCCCAGCTGGTTAAGACCGTTGAGAACGGTCGCGTGACCTACAGCCTGCCCCACCAGGCAAAGGTTGTAACCGACGCTGCAGGCAACGCCCTGTTCCTGGAGTACAAGGGCCGTAAGGTTGCAGACGCCTAAGAAGCGGTGAATCCTTATGACTGAATTTCCTAGTGTTGATACTAGGGAGTTGCGTAAACGTCTCGGGGTCGATATCGACGCCGAGACGTTTTTGCTATCCCTAACCCACCGCTCCTACGCCTTCGAGAACCCCGGGGTGGAGCACAACGAACGCCTGGAGTTCCTGGGCGACTCCGTGCTCTCCCTGGCGATTGCTGAAGAAGTGTACCGACGCTACCCCGAGCTACCCGAGGGTGAACTCGTGAAGCTGCACCACGTGGTGGTGTCCACCGTGGCGCTGGCGAAGGTAGCGCGCGACCTGGACCTGGGCAGGTACATTCGGCTCGGCAAGGGTGAGATTCATACCGGCGGCGCCGATAAGGACTCGATTCTTGCCGACACCATGGAAGCGATTTTTGGCCTGACCTACCTGCAGTGCGGTCGCGAGGCAGCCCGCGAGCTGGTTCTGCGCCTAATCGCGCCGCTGCTCGACGACGAGAATGTGCTGAACTCCGGCCGCGATTGGAAGACCGACCTGCTGAACCTCGCCACCGCTCGCGGCTGGGGGGACGTCAGCTATGAAGTCACCGGTGAGGGTCCCGACCACGCGCGCGTGTACACCGCGGTCGCAATCGTGGCGAACCAGAAGACGGGCACCGGCGTGGGCCCGAGCAAGAAGGAAGCGGAACGCCTGGCCGCCGAGCAGGCCTACCGGGTTCTGGTATAGGGTGCTCGTCTAAGTACCCTGTCTAGGCTTCTCGTTGAGTTATCTCAGCTGAGCCTGCCCCTGTTGAGCCTGTGCTGATTGGAGGGAATCATGCCCGAACTGCCCGAGGTAGAAACCGTTCGCGCAGGTCTAGCCGACCATTCGCTGGGCCGCCCCGTGCAGGCGGTGCGAGTGCTGGATGCGCGTTCGCTACGTAGACACCTGCCCGGTCCCGCCCACTTCGAGGCGGCGCTCACCGGCAGGGCGTTGCGCGGCGCCTACCGCCGCGGCAAGTACCTGTGGCTGACCCTGAGCGAGCCGGACGGGGCGCTCGCCGATGAGGCGCTCGTGGTGCATCTGGGCATGAGCGGTCAGCTGCTCGTGCGCGATGAGCCGGGCGATGATTCCGGTAGCGACTCGGGTAATGATTCGGAGGCTCGCGCGGCCTTTGATGAGCAGCCGCGGCACCTGCGCGTGGCACTGGAACTGGGGCCCGCGGAAGCCAGGCCCGAAGAAACCTCCGAGGGGGAGGGACGCACCGGGCAGCGCTTGCTCTTCGTGGATCAGCGCATCTTCGGCGGCATGTTCCTCAGCCCGCTCGTGCCGGATGTCCCCGCGGCGGTTGCGGGTGAAGTAGCCTCTGATGAAAGCGCCGTGCCCGAGCATTTTCTGGTAGCTGAGCACTTTCTCGTGCCGCAGGCGGTCAAACACATTGCCCGCGACCCGCTGGACGAATTCTTCGACCCCGCGGCGGTGCGCCGCAAGTTTTTGCGTACCTCCAGCGGCATTAAGAAGGTTCTGCTGGACCAGTCCGTGATCTCCGGGGTGGGCAATATCTACGCCGACGAAGCGCTATGGCGTGCGCGGCTGCACTACGCGAAGCCCGCGCGCACCCTGAGCGCCGCGCAGACCCGCGAACTGCTGGAGGCGGTCACCCAGGTACTGCGCGAGTCCCTGGCGGCCGGCGGCACAAGCTTCGACGCCCTGTACGTGAACGTGCTGGGCGAGTCGGGGTACTTCGAGCGCTCGCTGAACGCCTACGGGCGTGCCGGGGAGCCCTGCCACCGTTGCGCGGAGGCGGGCCGCACCTCCCTGATCGTGCGCGAGCCGTTCCAGAACCGCTCATCCTACCGTTGCCCGCACTGCCAGCGGGCGCCGCGCTCCCGCTAGGTAAAAGCGCGGGCCAGGTAAAAGCTCCATAAAGTATCACGCTAGATAGACGCTCCGGCGCAAAAATGACGGCGTAGCTACGTTCCTCCCGAAAACGGGGGATGTAGCTACGCCGTCATTCATTTAAACCCGCCGCGGCAAGAGCCGGCAGACAAGGCTGGGGGGGGGGGAGGCGTAGGGGGTCTGCGCCTAGCGACTGTACTTGTCTCCGTAGAAAGCCCCCAGGCGCTCGTAGCCCTCCTCAATCGACACGGCGGGCTCCCACTGCAGCAGCTCGCGGGTGCGGCGCTGATCGAACCAGTGTGCCGTCGAGAGCTGCTCGGCAAGGAACTCCGTCATGGGCGGCTCATCGCCGGCCGTCACGTTCTTCGGCAGACGCTCCCACACGCGCTCGATTACGCGTCCGGCCAGGGCCGCAACCTTCGCCGGCACCGAGAAGCGCGGGGCGGGAACGCCGACCGCCTCGCAGAAACCGCTGAGTAGCTCAGAGATAGTGCGCGGCTGGCCGTTCGTGACCACCAGCGCCCGGCCCGCAAAGGCGTCGAGGCGCTGATAGCCGCGCACCAGCGCATCCGCGGCGTTATCAATGTAGAGCGTGTCAATCAGGCCCGTACCGCCCGAAAGCAGCGGCAGGCGCCCGGCGGCGGAACGCTCCAGAATACGCTCCACCAGCTGGGTATCGCCCGGACCCCACATCAGGTGCGGGCGCAACGCGCCGGTGTGCATGACCCCGCCCGAGGGCAGGGGCGTGCCGTTCGCCTCCAGAACCAGCAGCTCAGCGGCCGCCTTGGAACGGGCGTAGTTGCCGCGCGCGTGCTCCGGGGATGCCACGCCGGCGCCGTCACCCACGATGGAAGATCCCGCGTGCGCCACCGAGGGCGAGGAGATGTACAGGAAGGTGCGCACCGAGTGGTTCACGGCGGCCTGTAGCATGACGCGGGTTCCGCCAATATTAATGCGCTCGTAGTCGGCCCATTCGCCGCTGACCGAAACCTTCGCGGCCGCGTGCACCACGCCGTCCACGCCGGTCATGGCCTCGTCGACGACCTTTTCGTTCGTGATGTCGCCGCGCACCTGCTCAAAGCGGGGGCGAATCGAATCGGGTAGCAGGGCCGCGATGCCCGAGTCGCCGCGCTGCAGAACGCGCACATCGTAACCGACGCGCAGCAGCTCCAGCACGCTCTCACGACCCAGCAGGCCCGACGCGCCTGTGAAGAGGATGCGCTCGCCAATACGCGGCGCGAAGTCCGACTCCTCGACGGCGCGCAGGGAACGCGGCGCGGGGTCGCTGTAGGGGGCGGCCAGGGGGCGCGCCGGCTTACGGAAACGAGCCGTGGGGGAGGCCGCCGTGTGCGCAGGCGACAGGCGGGACGCAGCCTCGCGAGAAGAGGACCCACGAGAAGAACGAGGGGACATCATGCTCCTTAGAAAGTAAAGACCCGGCGGATTTACGCCCCGGCGAGGACCTTTGCCGCCCACTCGCCCAGGGCGGGGCGGTCAATCTTCGAATTGTGGCGAATATCGGTCGGATGCTCGTGCACCACCAGCACAGCGGCCACCTCCACACCGGTATCCTCGGCGACCTTTCGGCGCACCAGCTGGGAGAGCTCGAAGGGTGCCACGCCCTCCGCGATGGGGAAGCGGCCCACGCCGGGCACGCGGTCGAGCAGGGCGCGCTTGAACGCGGAGGCCGACTGGCGCGCCTCCAGTACGGCGGTGTTCGCGGAAGCTTCGATGACCAGCACGGGGGCGGCGGTTCCGGCGGGGCCCACCGCAACCAGGGCGGCGCGGCGCACCTCCGGCAGCGACTCGGCGGACTGCTCGGCGGCCACCGGGGTCAGCACGCCCTGGGAGGTCAGCAGCACGTGGGCGAGGCGGCCCTCAACCCACAGGCGACCCGAAGCGTCCAAGTGCCCGACGTCACCGGTGTGATGCCAACCCGGAGTGCTAATGGACTGCTCCTCAGTCACCCACAGGGTGTCGTAGCGGTCCTTCACATGCGGTGCCGACACCAGAATCTCACCGGTCACACCCGGCTCATGGGTCAGCTCATCCGCCACCGAACCGTCCTGCAGCAGCGGCGCAATAGCCACCGCCGCACCGTACACCGCAAAACCAACGCACACGCCGTCACGGGCGAACGGGTCAAGCACCTCACCGGCAGCATTCGGGGTGCCCTCAGCAATCGCCTGGCGAATCATCTCGAAAGACACATCGGTCACCGGCAGACCCTCGGTCATGCCGTACGGGGTGTGCAGGGAGGCATTCGGCACCAGGGCGGAGAGCGCCTCCAGCAGCGGCACGGGAATCGGCGCGCCAGCGCTCAGCACGGTCTGAACCTTAGCCAACGCCGCACGCTGCTCAGCGTTCAGCTCATCGGCGGTCGCCACCACATTCACCAGGGCGGCGGGGGAAGCAAACACGACCGACGCATCAATAGCCGCCGCAGCCGACGCCAATGCCGAAGCCGTCAGGGTCTTCGGACGGGTCACATCCATCGTCGGGGTCACGCTGGTAGCACCCAGCGCCGGGCCCAACAGCGCAAACGGCGCGAAGCCAGCCACCAGGCCGCTACCGGGCGCAAAACCGTACGTATTCGCAATAGCGTCGCGCATACCCGCCAGCTGACGCTGCGTGTACACCACACCCTTAGCCGGGCCGGTCGAACCGGAGGTGTACAGCACCGCCGCATCAGCATCCGGCACGGGGGAGGGGAACTCCACCACGGTCGGGGTGGGCACCGGCGCACCCGGAGTACCGTCAGCGGCGGGCGCGGTAAACACCGAACCGGCAACACCCAAGAGCTTCTCCTGTACCGAACCCAGCGGCTCCACAGAAATACGCACACCCGGCCACAGCAGGGTACGGGCAGCACTGAGCGCGGCGGGAATACCCACCAGGAAGCTCGGGTTAGCGCCCTTCAACGCGCGAGTCAGACCCGGAATACCCAGACCGGTATCAGCCACCACAATGACAGCGCCCAGCTTCATGCAGGCGTAAATCAGGGTGGTCAGGCGGGCACCCGGAGGTACCATCAGGTTCACGCGGTCGCCCGGACGCACACCCAGGGCGTGTAGGCGGGTCGCGGCGGCGTTGACCTGCTGGTTCAGCTCAGCCCAGGTCAGGGTCACAGAAACGGAGGTGCCATCACCCTTGGGGTCCATATCCACCACGGCGGTGGAGGCGTCATTGGCGCGTTCGGTAAGGGCCGCGAGCATGGGGCGGAACGCCGCAGGAACAGCGCCCTCAGCGGTAGCGCCCTCGCCGGCAGTCAGACTGTGGCGGCGCGCGCGGGCGGCACGATGCTCCGCCTCAACGTTGTGCGGGGGCACCAGAGCGCCATCCTCCCTTGTGCCGAAAGTCTGCGCAAGCCACGAAATCATGGGGGAGGCAATATCGTAATCCTCAATGACCAGGTGCGAGGCCTTCTCGTAGCGGTGCACCTTCGCCTGCGGCATGCGCTCCATCAGGTCGAACAGGTAGCGACGCTGGAACACCGGGTCCTTCGTGCCCCACTGGAAGAACGCGGGCACGTCCAGGTCACGGATCTGCTCGGCAATACGTTGCATCGGCGTATAGGAAGGAATATCGGTGCCGGTCGGAATATCGCCCACAAAATTACGCACACCCTCACGCCACGCCGAATGAGCGTACGGCGCACGGTACGTACGGTAAATCGCCTCGTTCAGAGGGCTCGGGTACAGGCGCTTGGGCTGCTGACCCACCGGCTGCGGCAGGGCACCATCAAGCGCCCCGGCACCGGCAGAACCCGGCGCGGGCAGGCGGCCCTCATTCTGAGCCAGGCCCAAGGTCACATCAATAAACGCGGTCGAATCGTGAGTACCCCACTCGTGCACGCCCAACGCCAGGCGCAGGGCGGCAGGGATATTCTCAATGCCGTCATGGTAGACCGCGGTGTTCGTCAGCATCACGCCCGAAAGAATCTCGCGGTGCTCCAGCGCCCAACCGAAGGACACCAGCCCGCCCCAGTCGTGGGCGAGGGTTACGACCGGCTTATCGGTCTCATCCAGACCGAGCGCCTTCGTGAAGTCCCCCAGGTCGGCAATACGGTCCTCCAGGCTACGGCGCTCACCCTCCAAATCCAGGTGGGTGCGCTCCGAATAACCCATATCAATCTGATCAACCGCAACCACACGCCATGGGGCGCGCTCATTCACGCCCGCATCCAGCACGGTACGCCACAGGTACGACCAGGTCGGGTTACCGTGCACGCACAGGATCGTGCCAATCGGTTCCAAACCCTGCTCGACCAGCACCGGAAGGTTATCCAGGTAGTGCCAGCGGCGCGCGCCAGCCTGCTGCGCCCGCTGCTCAATGGGGGCGGAGGTGGGCACCTCCAGAAGGTGGGAGTAGCGCGGGTTCACGCCCGCCCATTCCTCCGGGTTATACGGGGGCTGAGCCTTAGGGAAGTTCAAATGGCGCATGCTGGGAATCCTTCCGGATCGAATCGGTGAATGTCTACCGCAAAAGCTAACGGGTTACCGGCTAAAGGCTGCTGGCTACCGGGTTACCACTGAATCTCAAGCAGGGCAGTGTTCAGGCCAGAACCCACACCCATGCACAGAATACGGTCGCCTTCCGTGTAGGTCGGCGCGCACTCGGCGAGAGTCATCGGCAGAGCCGCCGCAGCCACATTGCCCCACTTCGGGAAGGTCAAGGGGATGCGCTCACGCTCAATACCGACCGCCTCAATAATGGCGTTCGTGTGGGCGTTAGAAATCTGATGGGTCACGTAGGAGGTCATGTCGTTCCACTCCCAGCCGTCCTGATGCGCCTGCTCCCACGCCTGCGCCACCAGCTCCAGGCCGTGCTTGAGCAGGCCCTCGGCGTCAGTGTTCATGCCCTGATCCGCCTCGCCACCGATGCACAGGTTACGGTGCTCAGTGCCCGCGCGGGACACCGAACCGACGATGCGGTGGCCCTCCGGGTGGCGGTCAGCGCGACCAATCACAGCCGCCGCCGCACCCGAACCGAGGGTCAGGGTCGCAAACTGAGCCAGCACATCCTCGCGGGTCGAATCGGGGTTATTCAGGATGCGCACCGCGGTACGGTGCCACGGGGAGGGGTCCTCACCAGCGACAATCAGGGCGTAGTCGATAGCACCCGCATCAATCATGGTGGAGGCGACAGTCATCGCGTTCACAAAGCCCAGGCATGCGTTCGTAATATCGAAGTTCAGGGCGTGACGCGGCAGGTCCAGGCGGTCGTGCACACCCACCGAAACGGCGGGCTCAAAGTTATCGCGAGTCACCGAAGCGTTAATCAGCAGGCCAATCTGGGAGCGGTCAATACCCGCCTGTTCGATAGCCTTCTCGGCTGCGGCAACAACGCCGTCCTCGAAGGTCTGGTCCTCAGCCCAGCCGCGGCGAGTGCTAATACCGGCTAGACGCTCCAGCAGGCCCTTCGGCATACGCAGACGCTGATAGGTTTGGGCCAGCTGCTCATCGAAGTAGTCGCTCGCGACGACCTCCGGAGGCAGCTCATGGGTAATAGACAGCAGAGCTGCATTAGCGTGGCGAATGTCAGAGTTCGTGCCGACCTTATCGGCGGATGAATTCATCAATGGTGTGGCCCTTGAAAATAGAAGTCAGTGGGATACATAGAAAAACGCGGGGATGCGAACAGCGGCCCCGCAGAATTCGTGATGCTCATTCCAATCTACCGCACCGACCGGGCGAACCCGTATCCGTAGACCCAATATGAACGCGCCCGTTCACCCCGCGCGTAAGATGATGCACAATGAGGAACTTTGAACCCCCTTTCACCCCGTGCACGTTCACGCCGCCCGCCCGCCGCACCGCGTACACTAGAGGGATGCCGCCACGCACCACAGAACGTGCCCGGCACACACCAGTTCTTCTGCAGAAAGGCCCCTTGTGCACCTGATGTCGCTGACCCTGCGCGGGTTCAAGTCTTTCGCCTCCGCCACCACTTTTGAGTTCACCCCCGGCATTAATGCGGTGGTCGGCCCCAACGGCTCCGGCAAGTCCAATGTGCTGGATGCGCTCGCCTGGGTCATGGGTGAGCAGGGCGCTAAGAGCCTGCGCGGCGGCAGCATGAAGGACGTCATCTTCGCGGGCTCCGGTGAAGCAGGTTCGGGCGACGGTGCCCAGCGTGCACCCCTGGGTCGTGCCAAGGTCACCCTGACTTTCGATAATTCTGACGGCACCCTCAGCATTCCCGCTGATCGGGTGCAGATTTCGCGCACCATGTTCCGCTCCGGCGGCAGCGAGTACGAGATTAACGGCTCCCCGGCGCGCCTATCCGATATTCAGGACCTGCTCTCGGAGGCGGGTCTGGGCCAGCAGATGCACGTGCTCGTCGGCCAGGGACAGCTGGATGCGGTCCTGCACGCCACCGCGCAGCAGCGCCGCGACATGATCGAGCAGGCGGCGGGCGTGGTCAAGTACCGCCGCCGCCAGGAGAAGACCAGCCGCAAGCTGGAATCTGTGGCATCGAACGTTACCCGCCTGAGTGACCTGGTTGCCGAGCTGGATTCGCAGCTGCAGCCGCTGAGCGAGCAGGCAGAATCCGCCGCGACCGCGCGCCAGCTGCAGACGCGCATTCGTCAGCTGGAGGCGGTGCTTTTGGCTCGTCAGCTGGGTGTTCTGCAGGCTGAGCAGGCGCAGGCACTCGCCTCCGAGGCGGAAGGTACCCGCCGCGCCGAAACCCTGAAAGAACAGCTGGAGGCGGCGCGCGCCGCGTCCGCGAAGCATCAGCAGGAGCAGAACCGCCTGAACGCGGAGGTCACCGCCTGTCAGAAGGCCGTGTCGACCCTGCGTGAGTCCGCTGCGCGCGTGCGCACCGTGCAGTCCATCGCCGCCGAGCGCGTGCGCACCTACCGCGTGGAGCTGACCGAGGCGACCGCCGCCGCCCGCGCCGGATACGAACGCGCCCTGGAACTGCTGGAGGAGCGCCGCGAAGAGGCAGAGCGCGCGGTGGAAAGCTACGCCAGCTTTGAGGAGCGCTACGATGCGGCGCTGAAGAACGTTGAGAAGGCGGCGTCCGAGGTGGCTCAGACTGAGCGCGCCTCGGGTGAGGCGGCGCAGTCTCGTGCCCGCGCGCAGGCCCGACTGGATGCCGCCCGCGCCGCCGCGGTGGAGGCGACCCGCGCCTACGCGGCGGCGGCTGAACGTGCCGCAACTCTGCGTGAGGCGCTGGGCCAGAGCCTGGGCGAAGCACCCGCCGAACTGGACGCTGAATCTGCTGAGGCGGTGTTCGACCCCGAGACCGGCGAGCTCATGGATCCTTCGAACGAGGGCGCGAGCCTGCTACGCGTGCTGGATGCCGTGCAGATTGACCCCGAGTACGCGCGTGCGGCGTCTGCTGCGCTGACCTCGCTGGCGACCGCGGCGTTGAGCGTGCCGGTTGAGGGCGCCGAGGTGTCGCAGCTGCGCGGTGATAAGGGGGACGAAAGCAGCGAATCTGCCGCGAAGGAACTTTCAACAGAACTGCCCGAAACCACCCTGCCCGAATCCTGCGCCGCCGAGCTGCGCGAGCTGGGTATCCGCCCCGCAACCGAGATGATTGAACCGCTCAGCGAGGATGCCGCCGCGCTCGCCGGCATCGACGAGCACGCCCTGGCACGCGTCACCGCGGCGCTGGGTGAGCGCCTGGCGGGTGTGCTGTTCGCGCCGGATGCCGCCTCCGCAGAGCAGGCCCTGCACCTGCTCGCAGAGAATAACCTCGCAGGTCAGCGCACTATGTGGCGTATTTTTGACCCCGCAGGCGCCGAGCACACCCGCTACAGCCTGCTCTACCCGGCTGAGGGTGCCAGCCCCCTGGAACTTGCCGCCGCATACCGCGCTGCCTCCCAGGTCGTGACCCGCACCCGCGCCGAACTGGACGAAGCCGAACAGGCCGTTCAGCGGGCTCAGACCGCGGCAGAGGCAGCGGTTGAAGCAGAACGCGAGGCTGCGAAGGCGGCGGGCGCGGCGAGCGCCGAGCATGCCCGCGCCCGCGCCCAGGCGGAGTCCCTGGAAGCCTCCGCGCAGAACATTCAGAATGAGCGCGCCCGCCTGAACGAGCGCCTCACCGCCGCGGAGGAATCCGTAGCCGAAGCGCGCACCGCCTACGAGTCGGCGCGCACCCGCGAGGATTCCTACCTGGCGGGCACGGGGGAGCAGGCTCCCGCGGCGACCATTGAGCGCCGCGCCCACCGACTGGGTGAGGTGCTTGCCGAGCAGGTGAGTGAGCGTGAACAGCAGCTGCACGAGCTGAGCGGCTCCCTGAAGAACGCCCAGGAGGGCCTGACCAGCACAAATGATGAGGTGCAGGATTTGCAGGCGGCGCACGCGGCGGCGCTGACCCTGCTGGCGCGCACGCAGACGGAGGCGGCACGCGTGCAGGAGCGCGTGCAGGCGCTGGCTGAGCGTGCCCGCCTGGTGACCGGTTTGACCCTGGAGCAGCTGGAGGAGGAGTATTCCGAGCAGCTGCCGGTTGACGTGCCCGCAGATGAGGCTTCCGAAAACGCCGCTTCCGAGAATGCTGCTACCGAAGCCTCCACCGAGAGCGTCCGCGCTCGCCTCAAGGCAACCCGCGCCGAACTGGAGGCGCTGGGCGCCATTAACCCCCTGGCGCTGGAGGAGTACGAGGCGCTGTCCGAACGCCACGCCTACCTGAACCAGCAGATTGAGGATTTGAAGGCGACCCGCCGCGACCTGAACACGGTCATGGACGAGGTCAGCAGCCACATTGCGGAGGTGTTCACCGCCGCGATGGAGGACATTAACACCCACTACCGCCGCATCTTTGAGACCCTGTTCCCGGGAGGCGAGGGCCACCTTGAGCTGGACGACCCGTCCGATCCGCTGAATTCGGGTGTGGAGATTCACGCACGCCCGGCAGGTAAGAAGGTTAAGCGCCTGTCGTTGCTATCTGGCGGTGAGCGTTCGCTTGCTTCGCTGGCGCTGTTGATTGCGATTTATATGTCTCGCCCGTCGCCGTTCTACGCCCTCGATGAGGTTGAGGCGGCGCTGGATGACCGCAACCTCTCGCGCCTGCTGCAGGTGATTGGTGAGTTGGGGGAGCGTTCGCAGCTGATTGTGGTGACGCATCAGAAGCGCACGATGCAGATTGCGGAGACCCTGTACGGGGTGTCGATGCGCGGTGGTGTGTCGACGGTGCTTTCTCAGCAGATGGAGGAGTTGCGCGAGCTGCTGTAGCCCGCCGCGCTTGCCAGACCCTGCCCGACCCGGCCAGACCCAGCCGAGCGCCCCTGCCTCGCCGCTTCTTCCCAGCGTTTAAACCTTCCCATGCGAGCCGCCCATACCCGCGAGCACACCCACCCCGGCGAACGTCACATGTCCTAGGAATGGTCATGTGCACCCCGGGGTACAGGTCACCGCCTGTACCCGGGTACTATAGGGGGATATGTGCGAACACCGCCCACCTATTCGCGGTTGGCGTGGTGTTTCGCTGTGATCAGGCCTGATGCCCCGCCCTACCCGCGGCGCGCATCCGGCGGCAACCATCCAGGGAAGGAATAGTGATGAGCGAGAACCTGGCAGATGCTTTCCTCAACGGCGAGTCGTTGAAGAATGCCCCCGGCCCCTATTTTGGTGAGTACGGCGGGCGGTGGATGCCCGAGTCACTGATTGCCGCCATGGATGAGCTGGAGGCAACCTTTAACGAGGCGAAGAACGACCCCGAGTTCATTGCTGAGTTCCAGCGTCTTTCTGCTGAGTATTCGAACCGTCCGTCGTTGCTGACTGAGGTTCCGAAGTTCTCTGAGCATGCTGGTGCGCGTGTGTTCCTCAAGCGTGAGGACCTGAACCACACGGGTAGCCACAAGATTAATAACGTGATTGGCCAGGCTCTGCTGGCTAAGCGTATGGGTAAGACCCGTCTGATTGCTGAGACCGGTGCGGGTCAGCACGGTGTTGCGACTGCGACTGCGGCTGCGCTGTTTGGCATGGAGTGCGTGGTCTACATGGGTGAGGAAGACACTGAGCGTCAGTCGCTGAACGTGGCTCGTATGCAGCTGCTGGGCGCGAAGGTGATTGCGGTTCAGAACGGTTCCCGCACCCTCAAGGACGCCATTAATGAGGCGCTGCGCGACTGGGTTTCGAACGTTGAGAACACCCACTACCTGCTGGGTACCGCTGCGGGTGCGCACCCGTTCCCGGCGATGGTGCGTTTCTTCCACGACGCTATCGGTGAGGAGGCGCGCGAGCAGATTCTTGCTGAGACTGGCCGCCTGCCCGATGGTATTGCTGCCTGCGTGGGTGGCGGTTCGAACGCGATTGGTCTGTTCCACGCGTTCTTGGACGATTCTTCGGTTGAGATTTACGGTTTTGAGGCTGGCGGTGACGGCGTGGAGACCGGCCGTCACGCGGCGACCATTACTCTGGGCCGCCCGGGCATGCTGCACGGCGCGATGACCTACCTGATGCAGGATGAGGACGGCCAGACCATTGAGTCCCATTCGATTTCTGCTGGTCTGGATTACCCGGGTGTGGGTCCTGAGCACTCCTACCTGTCCGATATTGGTCGCGTGACCTATGAGCCGGTGACTGACACCGAGGCGATGGACGCTCTGCGTCTGCTCTGCCGCACCGAGGGTATTATCCCGGCGATTGAGTCCTCGCACGCTCTGGCGGGCGCGTTGCGCGTGTGCCAGCGTTGGGCTGCTGAGGATCCGGAAGCGGCACGCGAGAAGACCATGATTGTCTGCCTGTCGGGCCGCGGCGATAAGGACATGGAGACCGCTCTGAAGTGGTTCGGTCTGGGTAAGGCGATTCCGTCCTCGACCCTGATGACCGGTAATAAGGAAGCTGCCGCATCCGCTGCACAGAACGCACAGGCTGAAAGTGAGGCTAAGTAATGAGCTACCAGGACGCTATTTCTCAGGCGGCACCTTTTACGGTGCTGGATGGTTCTTTCCCCGCTCCGAATGCGCAGTCGCCTCTGGCGGCTCGTCTGGCTGAGTGCGAGAAGCAGGGCCGTGCGGCGCTGATTGGCTACCTGCCGGTGGGCTTCCCGACCCTGGACGAGTCGATTGACGCGGCGATTGCTCTGGGCAATAACGGCGCGGACATTATTGAGCTGGGCGTGCCTTATTCTGATCCGGTCATGGATGGCCCGGTGATTCAGAAGGCTACCGGCGTGGCGCTGGAGAACGGTTTCAAGCTTCCTCAGCTGTTTGAGGCGGTCCGCCGCATTACCGAGGCGACCGACGCGGTGGTTGTCGTGATGACGTACTGGAACCCGGTTCTGGCGTACGGTGTGAAGAATTTTGCGCGTGATTTGGCGGCTGCCGGCGGTGCGGGCATGATTACCCCGGACCTGGTGCCTGATGAGGCGTCGTCGTGGTTTGAAGCTTCTGATGAGTACGGTCTGGACCGTATTTTCTTGGCTGCTCTGTCTTCTTCGCCGGAGCGTCTGGCGACTATTGCGAAGGCGTCGAGCGGCTTCGTGTACGCCGTGTCGGTGATGGGCGTGACCGGTGCCCGCACCTCCGTGTCGGAGGCGGCTCGCACCCTGGTTGCGGACATTAAGGCTGCCGGTGCGCCTCGTGCGTGCGTGGGTCTGGGCGTTTCGACTCGTGCCCACGTTGAGGAGATTGGCGAGTATGCGGACGGCGTGATTGTCGGTACTGCGCTAGTGAAGGCTTTGGCTTCTGGCGGTGTTGAGGCGGTGGCTAAGCTGACCCGTGAGCTGGCGGGGCGTGAAGGCTAATGTCTGATGTGCTGTCGCTGGCGAGCGTGCCGGTAGCTAACGTGCTGGCTTCGATTCCCTCTCCGAGCGTTTCGTACCTGCAGCTGGGCCCGTTCCGTGTGCATTTCTATGCCCTGTGTATTCTTGCGGGTATGGCGGTGTGCTTGTGGCTGGGTTCTCGCCGTTGGAAGGCGGCGGGTGGTACCCCTGAGCGCGTTTTTGACGTGGCGATGTGGGCTATTCCGGCGGGCATTATTGGTGCCCGCGCCTACCATGTGCTGATTACTGACCCGGGTAGCTATTTCGGTCCGAATGTTGCTGATCCGTGGGCTTTCCTGAAGATTTGGGAGGGCGGCATCGGCATTATGGGTGCCGTGTCGGTCGGTGCGTTGGGCGCCTGGTATGGTTGCCGCCGCTACGGCATGAATTTCCCGGCTTTTGCGGATGCGGTAGCGCCGGGTATTCTGCTGGCTCAGGCGTTTGGCCGCTGGGGTAACTGGTTCAACCAGGAGCTGTTCGGTAAGCCGACGACTCTGCCGTGGGGCTTGGAGATTAGCGCGTCGAGCGGTAATTTCCCGACCCAGTATCCGGCGGGCACGCTGTTCCATCCGACGTTCCTGTACGAGTCGCTGTGGAACCTGCTGGGTGTGGCGTTGCTGCTGTGGCTGGGCAAGAAGGGCGTGCTGAAGCTGGGTCAGACCCTGTGGCTGTATGTGTTCTACTACGGTGTGGGTCGCCTCTTCATTGAGATGTTCTTGCGTATTGATACCTCGGAGATGCTCTGGGGCGTTCGTATTCACGTGTGGACTGCTCTGCTGCTGGTTCTGCTGGGTGCTGTTGGTTTTGTGGTGGCTGGCCGTCGTGCTGCGGCGAAGGCTACTGCGGGTATTGAGCCTGCACCTGCAGAGTTCGCTCCGAAGCCTGCCGCAGATGAGTCTGCAGAGGACGCTGAGGAGAAAGCAACTGAGAAGGCATCCAAGAAGGCAGAGTCTGCCGAGGATTCTGACACTTCTGACTCTTCTGAGTCTTCGACGAAGGGCTCCTAGCTCCATCTAAATTTCATAGAAAAACCGCCGGATGGGGGAGTGCCCCCGTCCGGCGGTTTTTATGCCCGCTATTTGTGCTTGCTGTCTGCTTCTTGCTGGTGGATGTTCTCATGGTGGCATATGCCGGGGCCCTGTACGGATTTGGGCTGTTGAGAAGGCATAATAGAGGTATTGCGTGTGGCGGGCACCCGCGTAAGGGGCATGAGGCTCCGCGTAAGGAGTATGAGGCTCTTTGAGTGCCCGTCGCGTCTGCGTTTAGAAACACCCACTCAACGTACAGGATTTTTATCGTGAGCTCTTCTGCCGGCGATTCTTCGCGCCCCGTTTCTCCTTCTTCTCGTCCGGGTCTGACCCGTCGTCGTCTTGTGGCTGGTGCGGCGTGGGCTGCCCCGGTTGTTGTGGCGTCGTCGGTGATTCCGGCGTATGCGGCTTCTGATGAGGAAGGCGAGTGCACCGGACCTTACGAGGATTCGACGATGATCACTGCCGGTGACGGCGTAAAGAAGGTTGCCGTGCTGACGGTTCCTGCGGGCGCTAAGCGTATGCGTTTTACCGCTGTGGGCGGTGCCGGCGGCACGAACTACACTGTGGCTGATGCCGGTTCCGGTGCCATGGTGGAGGGTTCTATGGCTGTGCGCGGCGGCCAGACTATTACTCTGACTGCCGGTTCGGGTGGTATCGGTAATGGTGAGCTGAAGCCCGCTGAGGGCGGCGACGGCTACGGTGTGGGCGGCTCCTCGAAGGCTTCTTCGCCGGTTCCCGCGAATGTTGTTTCTGCGATTAATGCTTTGACCCGCATTTCTGGCGGTGTGACCGGTCGCGGCGGCATGAGCGCTGTGCTGTATTCGGCGTCCGGCGGTGGTTCGTCCGCTATTGAGGTGGATGGCGTGCCGATGATTGTTGCCGGCGGCGGCGGCGGTGCCGGTGTGCTGGCGTCGTATGCGACGGTTCTGCCGAATCCCGCGAATGCGGGTGCTGTGCGCCCGACCGCGCACTATTCGCTTGATAGCTCCGGCGGCGAGCACCAGTTCAGCACCGGTGGTGGCGCTGGTTCGGGTGACGGCGACGGTTCGCCCGGTTTTGTTGGTTTCACCTCGTATGAGGCGCAGTCTGAGCCGATTCTGACGGTGAACCCGGGTTCGGGTGCCGCCGGTGGTGTGGGCGGTGCTGGCGGTGAGAAGCTGAACCCGCCGACTGTTGATGGTTCGGTGATTGGTTTTTCGAGCACCTCCACCCAGAAGCTGGTGAGCACTGCGACTGCCGGTGCGGCGGGTGCGAGCGGTTTCCGTGCGAAGGGTGCCGATGGTGTGGCGAGCTATTCGTACCAGTGGGATCAGACCCCGGAGGGTACCGATAACCGCCCGTCGAATGCTGGCGAGCTGTTTAACGGCTACCAGTCGGTGGTTTCTGGAGGCGGTGGCGCCGGTTATGGCGGCGGCGGTTCCGGTGCTGCGTTGAGCGTTTCGGCTCGTGTGGTGTCGCAGAAGTGGAATAATGATTCGGCTCGTGCCCGCTATGCGGTGGGTTCGGTGCAGCTGGCTGGCGGTGGCGCTGGCGGCGGTACGTTCATGGATTCTACGGTGCGCATCATGGATCTGGGTTGGGCATTGAACGCTCCGAATGGTCCGGGTGAGCGCGGTGCCGGCTATATTGAGGTTGCTTTCTGCTTCTAGGCTGCCGCGCAGAGCTACTGAGATCCGTTAGGAATCGTATAGGTGCAGATTGAACCCTTTCTTTAGGGTGGTATGCGCCTCAAACTTAATATTTAAATTTTTTCTGAATGCCTCCCAAGCTACTGGTTTGGGAGGCATTCTCATCTTCTGTGTTGCTTCGTCATAGCGTCATATCAACCTTTGGCGGTTTAGCGCATTGGTCGGAATAGACCTTATCGAAAGCTCATCCTTGCTCGCGTGCTGACCCCTAAATAACCCCTCTGTCATATTCGGGGATAGTCCTTTAGATTGGCGGCTCATCATTTTACGGTGGAAATGTAAAGAATACGCGCGCCCGCCCCGCTAGGTATAGGGTCCGAGCGCGGCAACCAATGACTAAGGAGTTTTAGGTCATGTGCAAGGAAACCATGAAGGCTGTTGTTGTTCCTGAGAAGGTTGACGGTTCGGTTGTTGTCCGTGAGGTTCCCGTTCCTGCTGTCGGTCACGGTCAGGCGCTCGTGAAGATTGAGTACTCGGGTGTGTGCCACACTGACCTGCACGTGGCTTCCGGTGACTTCGGTGAGGTTCCGGGTCGTATTCTGGGCCACGAGGGCATCGGTCGTGTCGTCAAGGTTGGCGAGGGCGTTGAGTCCCTGAAGGAAGGCGACCGCGTGTCGGTGGCTTGGTTCTTCGAGGGCTGCGGTCACTGTGAGTACTGCACCTCGGGTCGTGAGACCCTGTGCCGTTCGGTGAAGAACGCAGGCTACTCGGTTGACGGCGGCATGAGCGAGTACACCCTGGTGACCGCTGACTACGCGGTGAAGGTGCCCGAGGGTCTGGACCCGGCACAGGCTAGCTCCATTACCTGCGCTGGTGTGACCACTTACAAGGCAATCAAGGAGTCGCTGGTTCGCCCGGGTCAGTGGCTGGTTGCTTACGGTGCTGGCGGTCTGGGTAACCTGGCTGTTCAGTACGCTAAGAAGGTTTTCGGCGCGAAGGTTATCGCCGTTGACATCAACGATGACAAGCTGGCTCTGGCTCGTGAGACCGGTGCTGACCATGTCATCAACGGTCGTGAGGTTGAGGATGTTCCGGCTCGTATTCGCGAGCTGACCGGCGGTGGCGCTCACGCTGCCGTGGTGACCGCAGTGTCGAAGGTTGCGTTCAACCAGGCTGTTGAGTCGGTACGCGCGGGCGGTTCCGTGGTGGCTGTTGGTCTGCCCTCGGAGATGATGGAGCTGTCCATTGTGAAGATTATTCTGGACGGCATCCGCGTGGTGGGCTCCCTGGTGGGTACCCGTCAGGATCTGGCGGAGGCATTCCAGTTCGGTGCTGACGGCATCGTGGTTCCGGTGGTTCAGCTGCGTGAGGTTGACGAGGCACCGGCTGTCTTCGAGGAAATGGCGGCGGGTAAGATTACCGGCCGTATGGTTCTGGACTTCGCTAGCCTCTAAGCTGGCGGATGGGTCGAGGCGCCCGGCGGGGCTTTAAGGTCTCACTCGGCTGAGGTCCTGCCGGTAGCTTCGATGGTTATAGCGCCTAAGGCGCATCCCGTGTGGCGGGGGAGTAGGGGTACTCTTTCTGCTGTGCATACGACGCGGGGTGCGCCTTAGTGTTTTTAATGCGGTGTTGCAGAGTTGCCGAGTTTTTGAGAGCCGTTATCGTCAGCGCCCTGAAACCTCTGTGAGTGCAATGCACCTAAACGTAATATATGTGGGAATTTATTTTGAAATATCCGGTGGATTATCTCAAAATTCGCACTAAACTAACGCAATAGTATGCTTTGTTTGACATCTAAAGACCTCAAAGTGCATATTTGTATTGTAAACATTCAACCACTGGTTGAAGCGTAATATTTGCCGAAGAGATAGGTTTCGCGCGCGCCTGCACCTACTCTATATGTAACGGGATATGACGCGTGAAGGTTTCGGCCCTCCTAGATATCGATTCCTTCTTACGGAACGCCATACCCGGGTGAATTTCAGCATCTTCGTACCGTGCCGTTATTCACCGTTGAGTCCTTACTTCCGGTCAGGCGCCCCTCTAGACACCTTCGGGGTGAGGTCTCACCAACGATTAGTGTGGGCCCCACGGACATGGTCAATGGGGACTATGTCCGCCACACTAATCCGGGGCTTTTAGGACATTGCATGACTTCGTGGCGACTCTTACCGCCACGGCTAAATTTACCTGCCGGCACGGGTAACATAGCCGGGTTCTCTACTCACTCGGTAACCCACCCGCTGCAGAACGCATCTTGATTTTTGTGTTGTTCAGAAGATGCGCCCTGTGGCAAAAGAACGAGGGGCACCTCTGTCAGGTGCCCCTCGTTTTTATATGCGCGTTTTATGGTTGAGCAGTTGCCGCGTTATGAGTAGATGCCACGCTGCGCGGTCCAGCGGATTGTGCCGCGCTCAAAGTCCATGTAGTACACGCCGTTCACGTAGGACTCGTCGCCGCGTGCCGCACCGTAGCGGGCGGTGTTCTTCTCCCAGTGCTTGAAGATTGCGCCGTTACCGTTGGTCTCGTAGGCACCGTACGCATCCGACCAGAGCAGTACCTTGCCGGAGGCGAATCGCACCTGCGCACCCGTGGAGGTGACGGTCTCGTCGGTCACCGGGGCGCCCCAGGTGCCGCGGTGCTGCAGGAAGCGGTGGTAGAACGCGCCGCCGGTGTGCAGGCGGTGGGTGCCGGTCTGCGCGGACCACACATAGGTGGTGCTGCCGGTGAATTCCTGCTTGATGATGCCGTTGCCCAGGTTCTGCTCGTCGGTGGTGGGTGCACCCTTCATGCCAGCTGCGCGCCAGGTCGCGTAGATAGCGCCGCGCTCGTTGATGATGTGGGTGCCGTACGCGTTGGACCAGTAGCCACCCTCACCGTTGGCGAAGGAGACCGCGATGGTGTCGGAGCGGGTTTCCTCGTTGGTGGTCAGACCGCGGAATCGTGCAATATCAGAGCGGAACTTCTGGTCCAGGCCGCCGTTGGTGACCAGCCAGTGCGAGCCGTGGGCGTTCGTCCAGTAGATGGTCTTGCCGTTGGTGAACTTCTGTGCGTACACACCGTTGCCGAGGTAGTATTCGGTGCCGATCGGGTTGCCGTAGAAGGAGCGGTTGCGGTTCCAGTAGTCGCCGATGCCGGTGCGAATGTCAATGGAACCGGTCGCAGTGGTCACCACGTTCGAATCCTGAGCGGCGCGATCTTCTGCCGCGCGCTCCTCAACTGCGCGGTCCTGGCCGTTCGACCAGTTGCGGTGCACAGCCTTCGGGTTCTTCGCCAGAACCTTCAGATCGTTCACGGTGCCGGGGAAGAAGTTCGAATCACCCACGAACGGGCCCGAATCGGTGAACTGCCAAATGTCGTAGCCGCTCCAACCCGCCGGAATTGCACCGACCACGGTTGAGTAGCTCGCCAGGTGCAGTGGCAGAGCGCCGAACTGCTGCGAACCCACGCACTGCGACCACCAGGAGGTTGCGGTGTACACCATCGGGGCGCGACCGGTCAGCGAACGGTAAGTGTCCACGAAGTCGCGGGTCCAGGCGGTCAGCTGCGCCGGGGTCATGTTGAAGCAGGTGTTGCCGTAGGCGGGGTAGGGGTTGAACTCGATGTCCAGCAGGCCGGGCAGGGTCTGGCCGTCGGCAGTCCACGCGCCACCATTCTGCACGAAGTAGCGTGCCTGATCGGCACCCGAGGAGGTGCGGGGGTTTGCGAAGTGGTAGGCGCCGCGCACCATGCCGACCTGCGCCGAGCCGTTGTACTGCTGACCGAAGTAGGGGTTGGTGTAGTAGGTGCCCTCGGTTGCCTTCACGTAGGCGAAGCGGGAACCTGCGGCGTAGGCGCTCGCCCAGTCCACGTTCTGCTGGTGCGAGGAGACGTCCATACCGAGGGTGCCGCCGGAGGGGGTCCATGCGGAGCGGCCCTGTGCCAGTGCCTGACCGGCTGCCGGAGCTCGACCAGCTCCCAGACCCTGCGCGGAGCTCTGGGTCGCGGAAATACCGCTCAGAGTTGCGGTAGAAGCGGGGGAGGTGGCGCCGGTTCGCGCGTTGGCGGTGCCCAGGCGTTCGCGCTCGCCCGCACCCATGGCGGGGTTGGAGCGTTCGACCAGGGATGCATCCGGGGCGGGGGCGTAGGTGAGCTCCTCGTAGGAGGCATTGGGGTTGACCTCTGCGGCTGCGCTCGCGTTGGGGGCGGCGAATGCGGCGGGAACGGAGGTGAGGGATGCGGCGACCAGGGAGAGCGCACCTGCGGACGCCATGATGGAGCGGGCTGCCGCGGAGCGTGCGGCAGTCTGGAGTTTCTTCATAGATTTTGCCTGTGTTTGAGAGGTGGATGTGTCGATGTGGCCCTGTGTGGGGGCTTCTGACACGAGTGAATATGTGGGGTAGTTGAAGTGATGTGTGTGTCGGCTGCCGGGTATGTCATGCGGCTGACACAGCTAACAGCGTACGGTACCTGCACCGATGTGCGCAATGATTTGGGGTGTCATTCTGGCGGCATATCTTTCGCAGAGTGCACAGTAACCTAGAATCTTTGGGGTGCCTGTTTTACTTTGTGGCTTGTTGGTGCATTTATTGGCTCAAGTTTTTGGGACAAAATTTTAGGCACGCGACACGCCGAGGCGTTGCGAATTTCACTCTGTGGACTGCTGTATTGGGGCGTCGCTGTGTCGGTTCGTTGTTCAGGGTGGGCCGCAGCATCTAGAGCTACGTTGCCGGGATGCAGTCGGGTGCTGATGCGCCGGGCGGTGCCTCTTGCGACTTTTGAGTCGGCTTTTGGGCATAAGGAAAGGGGTGGGCCGCACACACAAAGACCCACCCCTCATGTTCCGGGTACTGTATTTGGCGCGGCCTCGCACCGGCACCCGGAGTTTCATGGTCGATGCAGGAGAGATGAAGAGTCATCGACCACGTATATGGTGCCTGTTGGCACGTTTTTCTCGGCTCTTCCCGCCCGCTCTTTCAGGTTCTGGTGTCCGGCTGAAAGATCGGGAGGGAAGAGGCGAAAGTTTATTTTTCCTCGAATTTTTTAAAATTTCGAGGGCTTAGAGGAACTTGGCGATGTCCTCGACCAGCGGCTTGAGGGTCTCGCGATCGATGTACTCAGCCTTGCCGGTCTTGTAGCATTCGAGCATCTGCTGAATACCTTCGTTCGGGTGCGGGTTCGCCATGAGCCATGCGCGCACCGGGCCCTTCAGGGCGGTCTTGTGAGCCAGCGAAATCTTGTCGAAGTCGATGCCGCCACGCAGGTGGTAGACGGGGCGACCTTCGGTCAGTTCGGGGGTGTAGCTCTTGGCGACAGCCTTGTCCAGCAGCTTCTTGGAGTATTCACCGGTGAAGGAGACGGTAAAGAACGCGGTGCGGTTCTTCTTGGGCGCAATGATCGGCAGAATCTTCTTGCGAAGTGCCGGTGCGCCGTTGAGGAATCCACCGTAGTCGCTGCCGGCAATGACGAAAGCGTCGAATGCCTCAGCCTGCTCGGGGGTGACCTTGGAGGCGGGGACAGTCTCAACCTCGGGGGCCTGCGGGAGTGCACGCAGATCTTCTGCCAGCCAGGTGGCGTACTGTTCGGTGTAGCCGTAGGTGGAGCCGAAGATAATCAGCACGCGAGTAGTCATCTGTGAACCTTCCAGATATATTTCGCATTTCAAATACTAATTATGGGTTCCAATATAGGCTAGGCGCGCGAAAATGTGAAATCGCCCAGCTTTTGGATACCCTATCTATCTTCTCATAGCCCACTCAGAGTGTCTCTATGTTTTTGAAATATGCTCGAATGTTCTCGAACGAGACTAAATATTGTGCAGTGAAGGCTAGATATGGGTAAAAAGTACCCTAATTTACTTTCCGGGGGAGACGGGGGTGGTGGGGGTGAAAATCGACTTTCTGTGGCGTGTTCGATGGGGAAGAGGTGATGTTCAAAATGCGACGTGAAACACAATTTCTTCGGTGGAAAGAGTTGGGAGAAACATACCCAAGAGGGCGCAAAACCCCTATAATTGAGAAAGAGTCCCACGCATCCGGCATGTGGTTACCTGTTAGAACGCGTGGGAATAATTGGGAATTTGACGTTAGTCTTCCCCGGAAAATCAGTGTGAGCCCTCAGGGGTCACATGAAACAACACACAAAGGTTAGGTACATGAGGCGCGCAAAAATCGTTGCAACCATCGGTCCGGCAATCGAGTCCCCCGAGAAGATCTCCGAGGCAATCAAGGCTGGCCTGAACGTCGCCCGTCTGAACATGAGCCACGGTGACCACGCCGAGCACCAGGCACGCTACGACACCATCCGTGACCAGTCTGCAAAGCTCGGTAAGGACGTTGCTATCCTCGCCGACCTGCAGGGCCCCAAGATTCGCCTCGAGCGTTTCGCAAACGGCAAGGAATACCTTGAGCCCGGCGCAGACTTCACCATCACCTCCGAAGACGTTGAAGGTACCGCAGAAATCTGTGGCACCACCTACAAGGGCCTGCCCGGCGACGTAAAGCTCGGCGACAAGCTCCTGCTCGACGATGGCAAGATTCGCCTCGAAGCTATTGAGGTAACTCCCACCCGCGTTCGCACCCGCGTGGTTGTCGGGGGCCCCATCTCCAACAACAAGGGCATCAACCTGCCCGGCGCAGCAGTCTCCCTGCCCGCGCTGACCGAGAAGGACGCAAACGACCTGCGCTTCGCACTGAAGATGGGTGCAGACATCATTGCACTCTCCTTCGTCCGTACCGGCGCAGACGTTGACCCCGTCCACAAGATCATGGACGAAGAGGGTATCCGCGTACCCGTCATCGCCAAGATCGAGAAGCCCCAGGCTGTTGAGAACCTGCAGGACATCATCGACAAGTTCGACGGCATCATGGTCGCTCGTGGTGACCTCGGTGTTGAGCTGCCCTTCTCCGAGGTTCCCCTCGTCCAGAAGAAGGCAATCGACATGGCACGCCGCTGGGCAAAGCCCGTCATCGTGGCAACCCAGGTGCTCGAGTCCATGACCGACAACCCCGTCCCCACCCGTGCAGAGGTTTCTGACTGTGCTAACGCAATCCTCGACGGCGCAGACGCAGTGATGCTCTCCGGTGAGACCTCGGTCGGTAAGTACCCGATCCTGACCCTGCAGGCTATGGCTGCAATCGTCAAGGACACCGAAAAGGGCGGCCTGTACCGCGTGCCCGAGCTGGATCGCAAGCCCCGCACCCGCGGTGGCGCAATTACCCGCGCAGCAGTGAACATCGCTGACCAGCTGGACGCAAAGCTCATCGTAACCTTCACCCAGTCCGGTGACTCCGCACGTCGTCTGGCACGTCTGCGTCCCGAGACCCCGATTGTCGCGTTCACCACCAGCTCGAAGGTTCGCTCCTTCCTGTCCATGCTGTGGGGCGTTGAGGCTGAGCAGGTTGAGATGATTACCGATCAGGAAGGTCTGTTCCACTTCGTGGACGAGTACCTGCTGAAGAACGGTCTGGCAGAAGCTGGCGACCTGGTCGTCGTTGCTGCCGGTGCTCCCGCAGGCCGCGCAGGTACCACCAACATGGTTCAGGTACACCGCGTCTACGGTGCTGAGGGCGAGCGTGAGGCTCTGCGTCCTTACGAGGAGAACGAGGTCAAGCGCTAAGCCGCTCACCAATCTTTTTCGATGCGTAGCTGAGGGTAATTCTCAGCCTGTACGCTCGGTATGTAGAACCGCCGCCCGGTCGTGAACTCTCACGGCCGGGCGGCGGTTTCTTGTGTCTTTATCTTTATTGCGTCTTTATTGTTGCCGCATCTGATGCGCGGGTGGGCCGGGTGGGCGTAGGGTAGATACGCAAAAGCGGCGGGAAAGCTTGAAGCTTTCCCGCCGCTTTTGCGTTGGTGCCCGAGGTGGGACTCGAACCCACACTCCGAAGAACCTGATTTTGAGTCAGGCGCGTCTGCCAATTCCGCCACTCGGGCGTATCACGCATTTGTACGTAACACCTTTAGAATTCTAACCCAGGCTGTCTAGAAAATCTAATCTATCTGACGTGTTGAGCAGGCTGAGGCGGGGTGCGGAGCATCTGCTGAGGGTTTCTGTCGCGCGTCTATGAGGGGGTAAGTCTGGTACCTGCCGCGCATTTGCTGAGGGGTGCGGGAGGGGATGTTGAGTGTAAATCCTGAGCGTAAATCCTGAGCTCAGGGTGAACCGGCGCCACTTATCCACAGGTGGAGGCGGGGGAGAAAGCGCGCATCCTGTATCCTTAAAGACTGACTAACCATCCCCGTTCGCCTTCGCGGCTGGGGGCCACCTCAACGTTAAGAAAGTGATCACGGATCGTGTTCAATTCTCTCTCCGACCGCTTGACGGCAACTTTTAAGAACCTGCGCGGCAAGGGCCGCCTCTCCGAGGCAGACATTGATGCAACCGTACGCGAAATCCGCCGCGCCCTGCTCGACGCTGACGTCGCCGTCCCCGTGGTCCGCGAATTTACCGCCCACGTGAAGGAACGCGCTCTCGGTGCGGAGGTTTCCGAGGCGCTGAACCCCTCCCAGCAGATCGTCAAGATTGTGAACGAGGAGCTGGTGAGCATCCTCGGCGGTTCGACCCGCCGCATCAACATGGCGAAGAGCGGCCCGACCATCATCATGCTGGCGGGTCTGCAGGGTGCCGGTAAGACCACCCTGGCGGGCAAGCTGGCTCACTGGCTGAAGGGCCAGGGCCACACCCCGATGCTGATTGCATCCGACTTGCAGCGCCCCAATGCGGTGACCCAGCTGAAGGTCGTTGGTGAGCGTGCGGGCGTGCCCGTGTACGCGCCGCACCCCGGTGTGACCAGCGAGTTTGACGTACCCACCGGCGACCCCGTGCAGGTGGCACGTGACGGTGTGGCTGAGGCGCGCGCTAAGCTACACGACGTGGTCATCGTCGATACCGCGGGTCGTCTGGGTGTTGACGCTGAGCTGATGCAGCAGGCACGTAACATCCGTGACGCTATTGAGCCGCACGAAGTTCTGTTCGTCATCGACGCGATGATCGGTCAGGACGCCGTGAACACCGCTAACGCCTTCAACGAGGGCGTGGACTTCACCGGTGTGGTCCTGTCCAAGCTGGATGGTGACGCCCGCGGTGGTGCGGCACTGTCGGTGGCTTCGGTGACCGGCAAGCCGATTATGTTCGCGTCCACCGGTGAGAACGTCACTGACTTTGAGCAGTTCCACCCGGACCGTATGGCAAGCCGCATCCTGGACATGGGTGACATCCTGACCCTGATTGAGCAGGCTGAAGCTCAGTGGGATAAGGCTGAAGCCGACCGCATGGCGAAGAAGTTCATCGATCAGGAAGACTTCACTTTTGAGGACTTCCTGGCTCAGATGCAGCAGATTCGTAAGCTCGGTTCCATGAAGAAGCTGCTCATGATGATGCCCGGTGCGGCTCAGATGCGCCAGCAGCTTGAGGCTTTTGACGAGCGCGAGATTGACCGCGTGGAGGCGATTGTTCGCTCCATGACCCCGCACGAGCGTGTGGCTCCGCGCATCATTAACGGTTCTCGCCGTGCCCGTATCGCTAAGGGTGCGGGTGTGACCGTGTCTGAGGTGAACCAGCTGATGGAGCGTTTCGCTCAGGCTCAGAAGATGATGAAGAAGCTCGCTTCGGGCAAGATGCCCGGCATGCCCGGCGGTATGCAGATGCCCGGTATGGCGGCTGCGGCGGGTGGCGCTCGTAAGAACGCGAAGAACAACAAGAAGAAGAAGGCTCGCTCCGGCAACCCGCAGAAGCGTGCGGCGCAGGAGGCGGCAGCAGCTAAGGCGCAGCAGGCTCGCGCCGGTGCTGCGTTTGGTCAGCAGGCTCAGAACCAGGAGATGGATCTGTCCAGCATGAACCTGCCGAAGGGCTTCGAGAAGTTCCTGCAGTAAGAGCAAATATGAGCCCCGCGAGGGGTGGTACGGGTGCGCACGTGGTGACGGGGCGCACCCGTACCGGTATGGTGCCCGGTTTGGGTGTGTGAAGGGAAGGTATCAATGGCTCAGAACGAGCAGAATTGGGATCGAGAGAACGCGGATGATCAGCTGAATGAGCAGGTCACGCCGTGGTCTCAGCGCGCCTTCGCTGATGATTCTGTAGAGGAACCTGCTACTGAATCTGCCGCCGAGTCTGTAGAGGAGTCTGCAGGCGAGCCTGTAGCTGAGGAGGGCTCGTTGGGCTTCTCCGAAGCTTCCGCAGAGGATCTTGATGATGACTTTTCGGATGACTTCGCAGGCGACCTTATGGGCGACTTCGACGATGATTCGAGCATCCTTCCCGGGTACACCCCTGTCTGGGCGCGCATCGCCCTCGAATACGGTGAACACTCCGCTGAGCTGGCGGGTGACCTCGTCTACTCCAGTGAGAGCGACGACCCCGCCGTTGACGACGTTGCCGCAACCATTCTGAACCTCATTCGTGAAGCCCGCAGCATGCACGATGAGGTGAAGGCGGAAGATCCCGATACGCAGCGCGCCTGGAACGACCGCACGAAGGTTGACCGCCTCGCCGCCGCCCTGGAGAGCGAAGAGTGGACCGTCGATAAGCTCACCGGCATGTGGGATGAGGCCCCCGCACCCGCCGGAACCGGCGAATCGGATAGCCCCGAGTACCTGCGCGCCCAGGATGAGGAGCGCACCGCCGAGAAGCAGCGCAATGAGCGCATCGAGCAGACCATGGAGCTGGAGGAGAAGATTCAGCGCCGCCGCATCATGGCTCGTTCCACCACCGATGAGGAGCTGATTGCCGCCCTTATTGAGGCGACCGCCGCCTCCCCGGAGCTGATTGCCTACGAGATGGGGGAGCATCAGGTGCAGCTCTACGTGCTGTGCGCCGTGGATGATGAGGGCTACATGAACGTGCTGGAGGTCGCTGACGGCCACCTGCACGTGGGTACCCCCGTTGAGGATTACGTGGCGCAGCTGGTGGATCAGCTGCCGGTTACTGGTGCCGCCCTTGAGGGTGAGGCGACCGTGTGGGAGGAGCTGCCCGGTGGGCAGGGTGAGCTGGAGTTCCTGGTGGACGGCGACGCCGCCATGCTCGTCGACCTGCCCATTGACATGATTACCGGACTTCTTTTGGCGTACCTTCCTGCCGGTACCCGCCAGGTTGTTGCCGCGCCGGCGGGGGAGTGGACCCTCATTTCTGCCGACCCGGTGGATCTGATGGCGCTGCTGGGCCTGCTGAACTGCAACGCCCTGATTGCTGAGGGCAACTCGAACCAGCAGCACCTGGTGGTCTATGAAGAGCCCGCCCGCGACCCCTACTCGGATGAGGAGTGGTACCTGGAGGCGTTCGGCGAACCCTACGAGAACATCGTGGAGGAGTTCACCTGGCAGCGTGTGCCTAAGCGCCTGAACCGGGCCCTCAGCCGTGAGGAAGTCGCACGTTTTGGCGGCATGTTGGAGGACCTGCTCTCGGAGCTTCCCGGTAGCGCCCCGGAGCTTTCGGGTTCGAAGATTTTCGGTTCCGATGAGGAAGAAATCGAGCAGGGCATCGCTAATGTCATGGCGATGTTTGGTGTGGAGGCTGACTCCATTACCGGCCGCCGCCTGAATGCGTACCTGCGCGATACGAGCAATACCCTGGCGTTGGAGTCGGTGCTGCAGCTGCTGGACGTTCCCACGGAGCTGGCGCTGGTTCCGACCACCGGTTTTGACGTGGCGTCGATTAGCACGGCTCGCGTCTTTGGCAACGAGGATGAGGAGCTCGCACAGCCCGCCGGTTCTGCTGAGACTGACTCTGCCGACGCAGCTGAAGCTGCTGATGAGGCGCAGACTTCTGAAGCTCTGGACGTTACCTTCCCGCTGGATGACTCCGCTGCCGAGGCTACTTTCTCCGAGAGCACCCCCGTAGAGGACGATTCCTTCGAAGATGACGAGGAGATTGAGCCCTACCCGGGTAACTTCCCCTCGCCCATGGAGCGTAGCTACCGACTGGTTGCGACCGGCCGCCGCGTGACCCTCTCCGAGTGGATGGACGCTCTCAACAACGCGCACATCCCCTACGAGTACACGCACATGGGTTCGCCGGAGGACTCTGCGCCGGATTCCTTCGTGGAGACCGAAGAGGGCTACCTGTCTCTTGACAGCGCCCTGCACGAGGCTGACTCTTCGCCTACCGAGGAGCAGGCATCGCACGAGGCAAAGGTAAGCCAGCAGGCTCCCGAGCCTTCTGTCGCGCTCGCACCTCAGAACGAAGCCGCCCCGAGCGTTGAGACCGTGCTCGATGCTTCCTCAAGCTCTGCAGATCAGAGTCCTGCACCCCAGGCTCCCGCACCGCAGACCACCTCCGCTCAGAGTCCCGCGCCTCGTTCGCGCCGCAAGCGCCTGACCCCGGAGCAGATTCGTGCGAAGACCCGCCGCGTGGGTCTTGTCCTGGGCGCGGATGTGACGGCTCAGAGCGCTATTGCCCTGACCTTGGCGAATGTGGCGCGCCGCCGCCGCGCGCAGGGTAAGGCGAGCCGTAAGTTCTCGGTGGCTGCCGCGCTCTTTGCGCTGAACGCTACGGTCGAGTCGGCTCTGATTCCGACGGTTCTGCGTTCTTTCGAGCAGACCCAGTTGAAGAAGCATGCCCGCCCGGTTGCGGATGCTGAGCTGGTGCATCCGGGGGATACCACCGGTGAGCAGCCCTCGACCAAGCGCACTCTCATTGATGACCTACGTGAGGGCAACTACCGCACGGTGGAGGATGCCGCCCCGTCCACGGAGCAGGCACCCTCTGGACTGCGTGAGCGTGCCCTGGGTATAGTGCGTAGCATCAGGCAGCGCGCTGCGAAGAAAACCGACCGCTAAAGGAAAGAAGCCATGAAGGATTCCTATCTGAGCGATGAAGAGCTGAAGGCTTTTATCGCCACCCTGCCTACGCGCCGTTTGGCGGCGGGCGCGCTGATTCGTAATGAGCGCGGCGAGATGCTGCTGGTGAAGCCGAACTATAAGGACGGCTGGATTCTTCCCGGCGGTACCGTGGAGGCGGGCGAGGCCCCCAAGCCCGGTTGCGAGCGTGAGATTGTGGAGGAGCTGGGCCTGGACCTGAAGCTGGGTCGCGTGCTGCTGATTTTCCACGGCCTGTCGCTGGGTGTGTGGGGTGATTCGACCTACTACATGTACGACGGCGGCGTGATTGCGGCGGATACGAAGATTACCCTGCAGGATGCCGAGCTGGTGACCTACGAGTGGGTGGCTCCGGAGAACCTGGAGGGTTATGTGCGCCCGTCGATGGTGGAGCGTCTGCGTGAGTGCTACCGCGCCCTGGAGACGGGGGAGACTCTGGAGATGAGCAACCTCGACTCCTAGCCACATCAATTCCTAGCAACCTCGACTAGAGCTCATCGGTGAGGGCGCCGGGGCAGCTATTTGAGCCGAGTAACAGCCGAGTGACCGGGCACAGCCGGGCACATCACGGGAACAGAACGCTGTTTAAAAGTGATGTTCGGTGCCTGCGGCAATTATTTTTCCGTGTCGCTAGCTTAAAATCTTGGGCTCTGATACCCTAGCTGAGTACCCGGCGACGCGCGACCCCTCTCTTCGCGCGCCGTTGTGTCCATAGAGGCGCCGTGAATGGCCCGCCCCACGGGTGCTGAACCGTGTGCCTCGCACCAAATTATGAAACAGGAGTAACCACTAAAGTGGCTGTTAAGATTCGTCTCAAGCGTATGGGTAAGATCCGCGATCCTCGTTACCGCGTTGTGGTCGCTGATTCGCGCGTCAAGCGCGACGGTAAGACCATCGAAGAGATTGGTATTTACCACCCGACCGAGCACCCCTCGCGTATCGAGATCAACTCTGAGCGTGCTCAGTACTGGCTCTCCGTCGGCGCACAGCCGACCGAGCAGGTTCTGGCTCTGCTGAAGCTCTCGGGCGACTGGGCTGCATTCAAGGGCGAGAAGGCAGAGTCCAAGGTTCTGCCCGTCGAGGCTAAGGCTGAGTTCGTTGTTCCCGAAAAGGGTTCCGTGATCCTGCCCGAGGCTATCACCCCCAAGGCTGAGAAGGCTGAAGAGGCTGCTGAGGAAGCAGCACCCGAGGCTGAGGCTGAGGAAGCAGCTGAGTAATTATGTTGGCTGACGCACTCGAACACCTGGTTCGAGGGATTGTCGATCGTCCGGAGGACGTGAAGGTGCGCCTGCGCACTCAGCGTCACCGTGAAACCCTTGAGGTTCGCGTGCATCCGGATGACCTGGGCCGAGTTATCGGCAGGTCTGGTCGTACCGCCAAGAGCATCCGTCTGGTGATGGAGGCTATTTCTGATGGCGAGCCGATGCGTATCGACATTATCGACACCGACAAAAAGCGACGCTAGCTCGTAAACGCTTGAAGCCCCCGCTCCCGGAGTTTTTCCGGAAGGCGGGGGCTTTCGCGTACCCCGGTCCCGGTAGCGGTCCCGGTTGTAGCGCGGGCGGCAGAATGCGCCCGTCCTAAGTGCCCGGTAGAATAGTGGGAGCCGTGCACGTGCACGGCGTAGGTTTTTAGCTTGTATCCAGCGGAGGAAAATTATGCAGGTTGTGGTGGCTCGTATCGGTAAGCCTCACGGTATTCGTGGTGAGGTGACGGTTCAGCTCTTTACTGATGCCCCGCAGGAGCGTTTTGCCCGCGGTGAGGTGCTCGGTATCGAGAATTTCAAGCCCGGCTCTGCTGCCGCTTCTGTGGCGCCTACCGGTGAGCTGACGGTTGCCGGTGCCCGCTGGAACAAGAAGATTCTGGTGGTCCGTTTTGATGAGGTGACTACCCGCAACCAGGCTGAGGAGTTGCGCGGCAGCCGCCTGGTTTACGAGGTTCCCGAGGACGAGGGCGATGAAGAGGGCTTCTACGAGCAGGAGCTGGTGAACCTGCCCGTGTACCTGCTGGCGGACGTTCCCGAGGGTGAGAGCCCCGTGGATAACCCGGCTGTGGGTAAGCCGCTGGGTAAGGTGACCGGTCTGCAGACCATGCCGGTTCAGGATTTGTTGCTGATTAAGCTGGCTCGTTCGCCGCGTCTTGCCTCCGGCGCGGGTGAAGAGATCATGATTCCTTTTGTTGAGGAGATTGTGCCCGAGGTGGTTCCCTCGACCGAGGATGAGCCCGGCTTTGTGCTGCTGACCCCTCCGGCGGGTTTGATTGACCTGGTCGAGGACGCTGAGCAGGATTCTGCGCAGGCGACCGAGCAGGCGGGGGAGTAGTCCGTGCGCTACGATGTGGTCACGATTTTCCCCGAGTATCTGGAGCCGCTGAAGCTGTCCCTGCTGGGTAAGGCACGCGAGAAGGGTCTGGTGGATCTGCACCTGCATGATTTGCGTGAGTACACGTTTGACCGTCACCGCACGGTGGATGACACTCCGTACGGCGGTGGCGCGGGCATGGTGATGAAGGCGGAGCCGTGGGGTTTGGCGCTGGATGAGGTGCTTGCCGCCTCCCCGCTAAACGCCGCTACCGAAGATGCGTCTGAGGGTGCCGAGTCTGAGGGCACTGGGCCCGCCGAACCCGCCGCTGATACCCGCCCGCTGCTGATTGTCCCGTCCCCGGCGGGTGCCGTTTTCGATCAGGCGATGGCGTACAAGCTGGCGGAGGAGAAGCATATTGTCTTCGCTCCGGCGCGCTACGAGGGCATTGATGAGCGTGTGCTGGACTGGGCGCAGGAGAGCTTCCGCGTGATGCCCGTATCCCTGGGCGATTACGTGCTCTACGGTGGCGAGGTTGCGGTCATGGCGATGATTGAGGCTATCACCCGCCTGATTCCGGGCGCGATGGGTAACCCCGCCTCCCTGGAGGAGGAGTCGCATACGGGCGGTCTGCTGGAGTATCCGGTGTACACGAAGCCCGCGGTGTGGCGTGAGCGTGAGGTGCCGGAGGTGCTGCTGTCGGGTAATCACGGTGCGATTGCGCGTTGGCGTCGTGACCGTCAGATTGAGCGCACCCTGGAGCGCCGCCCGGACCTGTTGGAGGCGTACCCGGTGGAGCAGTGGGATAAGAAGGATCGCCGCTTCTTGGCTGAGCGTGGGGTGCATTTTGCGAACCCGGCGAAGGCGGCTCAGAAGAAGGCGAAGAAGAACCCCGCACCGCAGGCTGATAGCGCGGCTCAGGCGGCACAGCCTGATACTGCACAGTCTAATACCGTGCAGCCTAATACCGTGCAGACCCAGCCGGAATCCTAAGCTTCGAACGGGTGCCTGTGGGTGCCTCATAATTCTCTGAATGGGGGTTAGCGTCATATAACTGTTAGTTGGCGCTAACCCCTATTTTTTGTGCCCGCGAACCGTTATTCTGAGGTTAACCTCGCTAAGAACATAGCTCATCTATAGCTGATGCGAGGTTGTAACCCGCTTTCATCGTTGAAAGCATGTACTCAACAGAAGGAGGACACATGTCCGTTGTTAAGGTTCACCGTTTGGCTGTCGTTGGCGACAACCGTGATGAGCTGGAGAAGCGCTTTGCCGCTGCTCGCCACATCGCTGACTCTTTCCCCGGCTTTGAGGGTTTTGAGCTGTGGCGCCCCCTGGATGAGGGCGGCGACTACTTTGTGGTGACCCGCTGGGTTGATGAGGCAAGCCACGATGCGTATGCGGCGGCTCGTCGTGAGCGTGACCCGAATACTGTTGTCTCTCACGCTGATGGCACCATGAGCTTCGAGAAGGTGGAGTTCGACGACTAACATCTGTGTTTGTCTGCGTCTGACCGGATTTATGGCTGAAGCCCATGTGAGATAAAGAATTTATCTCATATAGTGAGGGGTCGCACTGACTTTTCTGAATATTGCTTTAAGTGGGTATTAGCCCATGTGGAGGCGGTATAAGGAAGGGTCAGCGTGGCCCCTCCTTGATTTTTCGGGGCATAAAATCTGCAGGTATTTCGTGGTTATTGGATATGTGGGTTCGGCGCTATAAAACACCTGAATTATGGTCAATAAATGCCCTCTATATCCTTCAATCCGAAAGTGACACTTTAATGCAAAAAGGTTATTATTGTTCCCGAGAGCACACTTCGTCCGTGCCGGTAGTTCGGGCGAGGACAGCGATCCCCTCTCGGCTACATCGCATGAGACAGCCGAGTCACTCAAGGGAATATTCAGCGCACCCGTGTGAGTACCTCCTCTGCATAGGAAGGTCTGGCAGGGGAGCCGACTCAACTATCACGTATTCACACAAGTGGTGCATGGTACTGGACCCCGCAATATATGGGATGGGAGCTTGGTGGTTCGAGCGTTCATCGTGGTTGATGACCCTCCCAGTCGCGGATAGAAAAGTGCTTTGCTTAGCGGGTGAGCGATTCGGTGGTCCGGACCGAGGCTCACCCGCTCCGCTATTTAATGACGAAAATTCTGGCGGATTATTCCCACCTGGTGGTTTTAGCCTAGTGCTTTTCGGGTACCGGGCGCTCGCGGAACTCGATGGGTCGCTTCGCCTTGGGTAACGAGTACATGACGCGCAGGTACGCATCCTCGACCAGCTCTTCTAGCACCCGCTCGGTGACACCCTCACCGGCACCCACGGAAATCCAGTGCCTCTTATTCATGTGCCATGCCGGGATGATACTCGGGTAGATGCGCCGCAGCACCTCGGATTCTTCCGGGTCGGTTTTGAGGTTCACGATGGGGTAGCCGATACCCTCCGTGTACATGGCGAACATCTTGCCGCCGATGCGGTACACCGTGTGCTCGGGCCCGAACGGCTGGTCGGAGGTTGCCAGAGGCATGGCGAGCGCGAGGCGGTGCAGGGTCTGCTCCAGGTTCTCGGGTCGCAGAAGTTTGGGGGAGGGGTTTGTGCTCATAGCTTCGAGTCTAGTGCCCCGCACGGTACCCCGCCTAGCACGCAACCTAAAACTCTCGTACTGCCCGGCAAATCCACGCTAAAATAGGTAACTATGGCTGAATTTATTTATCAGATGATCAAGGCCCGCAAGACTGTGGGCGACAAGGTCATCCTTAACGACGTGACGATGTCGTTCTTCCCCGGCGCCAAGATCGGTATGGTTGGTCCGAACGGTGCGGGTAAGTCGACCATCCTGAAGATCATGGCTGGCCTCGACCAGCCCTCCAACGGTGAGGCGCGCCTGACCGCAGGCTACACCGTGGGCATCCTCCTGCAGGAGCCGCCGCTGAACGAAGAAAAGACCGTTCTGGGCAACGTTGAAGAAGGCGTGGGCGAAATCAAGTCCAAGCTGGACCGCTTCAACGAAATCTCCGCCCTCATGGCTGAGCCTGACGCTGACTTCGACGCCCTCATGGAAGAAATGGGTCAGCTGCAGGAAGCTATCGACGCCGCTAACGCATGGGACCTGGACTCCCAGCTGGAGCAGGCAATGGAAGCGCTGCGCTGCCCGCCCGCTGACATGCCCGTCACCCACCTCTCCGGTGGTGAGCGCCGCCGCGTGGCACTGTGCAAGCTGCTGCTGCAGAAGCCCGACCTGCTGCTGCTCGACGAGCCCACCAACCACCTGGACGCAGAGTCCGTGCTCTGGCTGGAGCAGCACCTGCAGTCCTACGAGGGTGCCGTCATCGCGATTACCCACGACCGTTACTTCCTCGACCACGTGGCAGAATGGATCGCCGAGGTTGACCGCGGTAACCTGTACCCCTACGAGGGTAACTACTCCACCTACCTGGAGAAGAAGCGCGCCCGCCTCGAAGTTCAGGGCAAGAAGGACGCTAAGCTCGCTAAGCGCCTGAGCGAGGAACTGGACTGGGTCCGCTCCAACGCTAAGGGCCGCCAGGCTAAGTCGAAGGCTCGTCTGGCACGCTACGAGGAGATGGCTGCGGAGGCTGAGAAGACCCGCAAGCTTGACTTCGAAGAGATTCAGATTCCTCCGGGACCCCGCCTGGGTAACGTCGTTATTGAGGCTGAGAACCTGCAGAAGGGCTTCGACGGCCGTTCCCTGATTAACGGTCTGTCCTTCTCCCTGCCCCGTAACGGCATTGTGGGTGTGATTGGTCCGAACGGTGTGGGTAAGTCCACCCTGTTCAAGACCATCGTTGGCCTGGAGCCCCTCGACGGCGGCGAGCTGAAGGTCGGCGAGACCGTGAAGATCTCGTACGTTGACCAGAACCGCGCGAACATCGACCCGGAGAAGAGCCTCTGGGAGGTCGTCTCTGACGGTCTGGACTACATCCAGGTCGGCAACGTTGAAATGCCTTCGCGTGCGTACGTTTCCGCGTTCGGCTTCAAGGGCCCGGACCAGCAGAAGAAGGCGGGTGTGCTCTCCGGTGGTGAGCGCAACCGCCTGAACCTGGCGCTGACCCTCAAGCAGGGTGGTAACCTGCTGCTGCTCGATGAGCCCACTAACGACCTGGACGTTGAGACCCTCGCATCCCTGGAAAATGCGCTGCTGGAATTCCCCGGCTGCGCCGTGGTCGTCTCTCACGACCGTTGGTTCCTGGACCGCGTGGCAACCCATATCCTGGCGTGGGAGGGCACCGACGAGAACCCGGATCAGTGGTACTGGTTCGAGGGTAACTTCGAGTCCTACGAGAAGAACAAGATTGAGCGCCTCGGCCCCGAGGCCGCCAAGCCGCACCGCGTGGTGCACCGCAAGCTGACCCGATAGGGTTTAGTTCGGTAGCGAGCCCCGCCTCCTGCGCTGTTGAAGCGTGGGGAGGCGGGGCTTTGCTGTGCCCGCTAGATGCCATATGCGCTGGATGCCGTACGCGCTGTGTGTACTGGATGCTGCGCGCGTTGGCTGCTGTATGTGCTGGCGAGGGGAGGGTCGCGTGTTCGCCGGTAGAAATAGTTCGCTCAGTGGCGACCGATATATCGTGGCGGACTTCATATTTACGGTTTATAATGGGTATGTGCGTAAGTACAACTGACACATGTGATTACGAAGAGAAGAGCATTATGCTTTCAAAATATAACTGGATGTCCTTGGTTACCGGTCTGTTGCTGATTGCAGCGGCAATCTACATGTTCGCCAATCCCGCTATTCCGCTGGTAGTTCTGGGTTATGTGTTCTCCATTTCGGTGTGGCTTGGTGGCGTGTTTGAACTGGTACGTTACTTCGGCACGCCAAAGCAGGCACGTACCGGCTGGGACCTGGTTGACGGCATCTTGACCGTGGTGGCTGGCCTGATTCTGCTGACTGCCTCGGTGGGTGCACAGGCAACCTTCATCCCGACCATTGTGGGTACGTGGATGATTATGTGGGCGCTGATTCGTCTGATGACTGCCCAGGGCATGAAATACCTGAGCTACGCCGCCGGACGCCACCTGCAGCTCTCTGCTATTGGTACCCTTATTCTGGGCTTGCTCGTGGTGCTGTTCCCGATAATCTACGGCGTGGCGGCAGTATGGATGGCAGCACTGGGTCTTCTGGTGACCGGTCTGGTATTCGTGGGTGACTTCTTTGTTTCCCGCCGCACCAAGAGCACCGTGCACATTTCCCCGGACGGTGTGATTGACGGCGAAGCTAAATAAGAGCTTCCAAACGGCTTCTAGACCGTACACTAGAACATAAGAAAGACCGTGTGAGACAACCACCTCACACGGTCTTTCTGTATGCTCTGCCAGGTTCGCCTGACGCCTTCCGGTAGTCCTAGCGGTGCTCTGCTTTATCGATATTCCGGCAGGCGGAACATCATTTCCTGCGCCACGGTCGCCACCAGCTCACCGGAACGATTGAAAATCGAACCCTGCGCGAGCATCCTGCCGCCCTGCGCGCTCGGGGAATCCAGCACGTACAGCAGCCACTCGTCGGCGCGCGCCGGGCGGTGGAACCACATCGCGTGATCCAGCGAGGCGCTCTTGAGGCCCGGTTCCAGCCAGAACTTGCCGTGACGACGCAGAGCAGGCTCCAGCGGCAGGTAATCCGAAGCGTAGGCGATAGCGGCGCGGTGCTCCGCCTCCGACGCCTCAGAACCATCAGCATGCACCAGGCGGTCAAAGGTCTTGAACCACACGCAGGCACGCGGCTGTGTCGAGGAGGCATCCGGCTGAGTGTACAGGGGCGCATCCACGTGGCGCATATCAATCGGACGTTCCCACGCTACCGCCTGTGCAATGGGGTGGGGGAGCTGGCCCAGATAATCGCTGACCTTCGGAAGGGACTCGGGGTCCGGAACCTCCGGCATGGTGACCGCGGTGTGCTCCGGGCCGCGGCTATCCGCCTGGAAAGACATAATTGCAGAGAACATGGGCGCCTCATCCTGGAACACCTGCACGCGGCGGGTCGAGAAGGAACGGCTATCGTTCAGGCGCTGAGTGGCGAAGAACAGTTCACGCTCAATATCGCCGGGACGCAGAAAATAGGCGTGAATCGAGTGGATGTCCTTGCCCTCCACCGTGCGGTCGGCGGCAATAATCGACTGGGCAAGAACCTGACCACCGAAAGTACGCGGCTGCTCGCGGGTGAGCGTCACGCCGGTAGACACTTCATCACTACCGAAGGAGGCGGGCGCCGCCTCCACGGGGGAGAGGTCCAGCATCCGCATGAGGTTTTGGGTCACAGTGGGCTTGGTCATGGTTTTATTCTCGCACGTTTTCAATGAGCCGGTTTCTGGCGTAGAGTGGGAGAGCATACTCTGAGACAACCACGACAGGTTGATTCGGAACATTGACTAGGAACAACGGCCCGGATTATCGATCTGGATGAACAATCCGGAACGTTCCCCTAACACACCATCGCATATATCACCCACCAACTTGCCACCGAGCAGGCCAACGCCGAAAAGGAGCAGAAATGACTACGCCGTCTGAAACCACCCCTGACAATACCCCCGTGCAGGAGAACGCTCCCGAACAGAACAGCGCACCGAACGCGGCAGCACCTATTGAGCTCAAGTACAACCCCCACGAAGGCGTGGAGGAGCCCTACCTGATTCTGCCCGGCGGTGCCCAGGGTGCCGCAGTCGTCAAGGATCTTGCCACCTACATTTCTCGTGCTCTGGCGGTCAACCCGGATGCGGCTATCCGCCTGACCGCGCGCGGCCGCGTGGTGGCGGTGTTCGCCTGCTCCCTGGAGCCGGAGGACGCCTCCTCGGACACCCCGGTCATTATGGGTCTGCGCGCCCTGCACCTGCTGGCTGACTCGACCCTGGACATGACCGTACAGGCGCAGGCGCTACTGGACCGACTGGCGCGTCTGCAGAAGCAGGCAGAAGAACAGGGTAACGAAGAGAACTCGCAGCTGGTGCTGTTCATGCCGCCGGTGACCGTCAACGCCAGCTGGGCTGGCAAGTCAGCCCCGCTCAGCGGCTGGTACGAGGTTGGTGCCGTCCCGGTTGAAGAATTCCACCGCGCCACCGCAGAAGGCCTGGAGGCGGTAGAACGCGCCCTGCCCGAGAACCCCGGTGCCGCGGTGCTTTCCACGGTGCGCTCGCGTATTTGGTCCTCCGATATGGTGCTGGAATACCTACCTGAGTTCGATACCGTGCTTGTACCGACCGGCGCGGCATTCGCCCTGCGCGTGTTCGGTTTCATCCCGGAAGGCTTCACGGGCGATCTGCCGCTCTTCGCTGCGCATGTAGGTTCGGAGGAGTGGCTGCGCATTGTGGCGCCCGCCGGTATGGTGCTGGTGCGCCGCGGTTCCGGTTCGCTACTCTAACTTTCCTCGAGACATTTCTAGACTTTTTACGTTGGTGGTGTGGGCTCTTTGCCTGCGCCACCAGCGGTTTTTCTATGCCGTATGACATCAACGGGGTAGTTGTAATAATGACATTCGATAGGGCATTACTTTACGAAAATAGGGTATTCTAGAGAGACTACGCCCTTTCACCGGGGCGTCTTTGACACACCGATTACCAGCCACACCGCACGGGAACTCTTCCGCCGCGCCCTCACCAGGCGCATTCTTCCCGTACGGATCGAAAGTGAGACCTATATGGATCTGATTGCAGTCGACATTGACGGTACCCTTGCCAGCAACCGAGATCAGATGGACAAGTACCTGACCGGTTTCTTCGCAAGCAACCGCCGATTCTTCAAGGCCATCCGCAACGCCACGGTCAATGTTGAAATTGCCGACCGTGTTCGCGAAATCGCGGCAGACACCGGCGCAGAGGTCGTAGTAATTACCGGCCGCGATGGCACCTACATGAAGGAATTGAACCAGTTCATCGCCCGCGCAGGTCTGGAACCCAAGCACGTGTTCGCTAAGCCCGGCAACGACGGCTCCAACAGCCCCGCATGGAAGGACTCCGTCATTGAGTCCCTGATTGCTGACGGCAACCGCATTATCCACGCTTTTGAAGACACCGACCACGAGGTGTACCTGCGCCGCGGCATTCCCGTCACCTGGGTCGCCCCGATTCGCGACTACATTGGCGAATGGCACTACGAGTCGATCGACATTGACCCGGTCGCCTGGGCTGCCGAGCAGCGTGAGAAGGAAGCCGCTCGTGAGCGTCAGAAGCGTCGCCTTGCGGAGGGCGTGCTCGCACACCAGAAGGCCGAGGCGAAGGAACGCCAGGCAAACGTCGCGGCATAAAACCCGCACACCAACTTGAGAGCTGCGGTGGGTAACCCACTCAAACGAATGAGGCGCCGGAAGGATTCAATCCTCCCGGCGCCTCATTCTAATGCTATATGCGTTGATCGAAGCTGATGTACTCGGCTGATTACACAGTTAGTTTACGCGGTGCCGAGCAGTTCACGCAGACGAGTCGCAAAGGGGCCCGCCAGCTTATGGTGCGCCTTCTCCTTCAGATGCACGCCATCAGCCATGTCACCCTCAGCCAGGTAGAGGCTCTGCCAGCCCGAGGTGTCCATGAACAGCACGCCGGTCTCGCGGGCACCCTGCCTTGCCACCTCGTTTGCCACGTGACGCTTATGCGCCACCTGCTTATCCGGTGCAGACGCCTCATCCATAGACACCACACCACCGAACACAATCTTCGACGACGGGTACATACGTCGCAGCTGCTCAATGACCTGAGTCTGGTGAGCGTTCACGTGCTCGCGCGCCTTCGTCTCATCCTCGTGAATGTAAATGTCATTGCCGGAGGCGTCCAGGTAAATCACGCCGGGGTTACCGCTCGGCAGAGCCCAACGGCCACCCATCACACCCTGATAGTAGGAGGGGCACACACCCTCGCGGGCGGTCACAAAACCGATGCCGCCGCAACGGAACAGGTACGGGACGAAACCTGCCTGCTTCAGACCCAAACCAACCCAGGAGGTTGCGGTCACCTGCGAGTCACCAATCACTAGGGCGTCCTTAGGGCCAAGAACATTGGTGTTACGCGGCAGACCGTTCGCCTTATCCCAGTAGAGTTCAGCCTTCTCAAACTTGGTGTACAGAACGCCCTTCTTGGATCGCCAGCTCACCGGCAGACCCTCCCAACCGGCAAAGTCGCTGTACCCGCGCTGCTTCCACCAGTGCTCGTAGACGCCGGATTCCACCGCAACCGGACCGTACTTGGGGGTGTACATGACCACGCCACCCTTGAACTGCTGAACCAGCATGTCGGCGGCATCAGCGGAGGTGGAGAACGGCGCCTGAATCTCACCGGTTGCCTGTGCGCCCTCCTTGCCGAAGGCGTTCTGCGCGGTGCGTTCCATCTTCTGAGCCGGGGTGGTCGGTTCCGGAGTCGGCTCGGGGGAGGGGGACTCGCTGGGGCTTTCCTGGGCCGACTGGGTAGGCTCGGCGCCCGTAGCAGCGGTAGCGGCGGTGCTACCGGGTGCGGTGAAGCCTCCTGCGGAGTACACGCCAAAGGAACCGGCGGCAACCACAGCAAGGATTGTGCCGGTCAGAGAAACTTTCGCGATAGGAGACTTGATAGAAGGCATGCACAACAGTATACGATAGGCGCAACCCCAAGTAGAGAGCTTTTGAGGGATATTCAAATGAAAATACCAAAAAATATGCACCGCAGTGACAAGAATTAGACTCGGTGCGCAAACCGGTGCACAACTCAAAATAGAACCGGCATAAACCCCATATAGAAACGTCCCCTCCCACCCCGAATCTCGGGGTAGAAGGGGACGAATAAAAACTTATGAGAGCAGGTGGCGAACCTGCCTCAGCTCACAAGCATTGTTAGATGTCAGCCGCCTGAACCTTCAGCGCACGAGCCACGCCGTCGCGTGCCTCCGCAATCTGACGGTACAGAGCCGCAGCATCCTCAGGCAGAGAAGCCAGGTACGCCTCGGTACGCTCCAGCAGCTCAGCGGTCGGCTCGCTCGGGTACATGCCACCAATAATCTGCATGGAAATCTCGTGCGAACGCGAACGCCAAATACCCTCAATCTGCTCGAAGTACGGCTCATTGTACTGGGCAATCAGCTCGGGCTTGCCGGACTTGAAACCGGAAATAGCGTAACGCTGAATCATGTTCGACAGCTCGCCGGTCACCATGATCTTGTTCCAGTACTCAGCCTTAGCCTCAGCAGTCGGAATCGACGCGTATGCCTGAGCGGCGTACTGCTGACCGTTTGCGGTGTTGTCGTTCTCCAGCTCCGCAGCAATCTGCTCGGCGGAGAAACGGCCACCGGTAGCCAGGCGGCACACCAGGTTCCAACGCAGGTCAGCGTCAATATCCAGGCTCTCAAGGGTCAGCTCACCCTCGAAGAGACGCTGCACGTTGTCGTACTGCTCCTCGGTGCGGGTCTGGTTGATGAACGCCTGCAGCAGCTGCAGCTGAGCATCCGAGTCGGGCTCTGCAACGCATGCCAGCTCCCACAGACGGTCAGCGGCACGGTGGCGGGTCTCCTCGCGAGCTTCAGGAGCTACGAAGGAGTGCAGAGTAGCGGACAGGTTGTTGATCTGGGTGCGCAGAGCGGTGGAGTTGGTCTCCTTACCGATGTTGTTCAGCACCAGGTCAACGTACTTACGTGCCGGCATCTGAGCGTCACGCACAGTATCCCAGAGCGAACCCCAGACCACGCCGCGAGCCACGGACGAATCAATGTCGCCCAGGTGCTTGATAGCGGTCTCGATGGAACGCTCATCCAGGCGAATCTTAGCGTACGCCAGGTCCTCATCGTTCAGCAGCAGCAGGTCGGGGCGCTTCTTGCCGATAGCCTCCTCAACCACGGTCAGCTCGCCGTCAATGTCCAGCTCGATGCGGTCGGTGCGGGTCAGCTTGCCGTCCACCAGGTTGTAGAAACCAATTACCGCACGGTGCGGGCGCAGGGTCTCGAAGCCCTCAGCGTAGGACTGGCGAATACCCAGCGAAGAGATGTTGCCAGCCTCGTCGTTCTCAATCTCAACGGCGAGAGTGTTCACGCCAGCGGTCTCAAGCCACTTAGCGCTCCACGCACGCACGTCACGGCCGGAGGTGCGCTCCAGCTCAACCAGCAGGTCGTCCAGAACGGTGTTGCCCCAGCTGTGCTTGTCGAAGTACACCTTCAGAGCGGCCATGAAGTTCTCCTGGCCAACCCACGCCACCATCTGACGCAGCACCGAAGCGCCCTTCGCATAGGTGATGCCGTCGAAGTTCACCTGAACGTCGGCAAGGTCACGGATCTCAGCCACAATCGGGTGGGTCGAAGACAGCTGATCCTGACGGTACGCCCAGGTCTTCTCCGATGCGGCGAAGGTAGCCCACGCCTCCTTCGCGTAGCGGGTGTTCTCCGCAGCAGCCAGGGTCGACATGAACTCAGCGAAGGACTCGTTCAGCCACAGGTCGTTCCACCACTTCATGGTGACCAGGTCACCGAACCACATGTGAGCCAGCTCGTGCAGAACGGTGATAGCGCGGCGCTCACGCAGAGCCTCCGCAACCTTGGAGCGGAAGACGTAAGTCTCCAGGTAGGTCACGCAGCCAGCGTTCTCCATCGCACCGGCGTTGAACTCGGGCACGAACAGCTGATCGTACTTCTCGAACGGGTACGGGGTCTTGAACTGCTCCTCGTAGAACTCGAAGCCCTGACGGGTCAGCTCAAACATGTCCTCAGCATCCACAAACGGCATGAGGGACTTACGAGCGTACACGCCCAGCGGAATCACTCGACCTTCAGAGTTAGTCAGCTCGCTGGTGACCTTCTCGTAGGGGCCAGCCACAATCGCGGTAATGTACGAAGACATGCGCGGGGTCGGCTTGAAGAACCAGGTCTTCGCACGGCCGCAACCGCACTCCTTCTCCTCAACCTTCACCTCGGGCTGGTTAGACACAACCACCCAGTGCGAGGGAACGCGCACAATAAACTCGAATTCAGCCTTCAGGTCGGGCTGCTCAAAGACGGGGAACACGCGGCGGGAGTCCGGCACTTCAAACTGGGAGTACAGGTACACTTCGCCGTCGGCGGGGTCCACGAAACGGTGCAGACCCTCACCGGTGTTGGTGTAGAACATCTCTGCGTCAATGACCAGGGTGTTCTCAGCAGCAAGGTTCGGCAGCTGGATGCGCTCGCCGTCCGCCAGGTCGGTGCTCAGCTCTTCGCCGTTGAGGTTAATGGACTTGACCGAGGAGGTGATGGCGTCAATGAAGGTGGAGGCACCTTCCTGAGCGTCGAAGCGAATTTCAACCTTCGAGGAGAAGACGTCTTTGTCCTTCGGAAGGTCGAGTTCAATACGGTACGAGTGCACGCGCTTAATAATGGATGCGCGTTCGATTGCCTCATTGCGGGTTAGGTTCAGGCCGGGCATACAGCTCCCTCTCCTTAGATGTGAATAGCGTGCCGTGTTGACACGCCCTGTCATGGTGCGCTGGTTCCCGAGGTGCGCGGCTCCTGCGACGCTGCATACGTAGCGCTGGAGGCCTTCAAGCTTGGGCGCGGCGAATCGGGACACCAAAAAGTGCCATATCCCACAGTCTACCGTATAGGTGGGGGTATAGAAGGCTTCGCATTACCCGAACCCGCGCGAATTCGATACAGTTAAGACAGAAAAAACCCAAACGGGGAAGCGTATCCCACCTGATGGATGCGCGGCGCACTCTAGCAACGGCGCTCAGAACTGAGAACCGGCGCCTCCCACGAACGCACAAACGCACGTCACACCAAGACAAAATCACCAGGAGAGTACCATGCGCGTACACATCGCAACCGACCACGCTGGCCTCGAACTGAGCCACTACCTAATCGAGTCCCTCACCGCTGCGGGCTACGAAATGATTGACCACGGCCCCGCCGACTATGACCCGCTGGACGACTACCCCTCGTTCTGCATTAATGCAGCCCTTGGCGTGAAGCGTGACCGCGAGGCTGGCCTGGACTCCCTGGGTATTGTGCTGGGCGGTAGCGGCAACGGCGAGCAGATGGCTGCGAACAAGGTTGAGGGTATCCGCGCGGCTCTGGCGTGGAACCACGACACCGCGGCACTGGCTCGCGAGCACAACAACGCACAGGTCGTTGCTGTGGGCGGCCGCCAGCACAGCAAGGAAGAAGCACTGGAAATCATCAAGGTCTTCCTGGCTACCCCCTGGACCAACGAGGAGCGTCACGCACGCCGTATCGGTCAGCTGGCTGAGTACGAGCAGACCGGCGACATTGCCGGCAAGCAGATTGACGCTGCCTAAGCTCTAAAATCTGAGGCGCATAGTGCAGGCTATGCGCCTCAGTCGTCTCTGCACCCCATATAATCCACGCTATTTCTAGCCGACAAGTTTTCGAGGAGAACCCGTGCCCGAAGGCCACTCCATCCACCGTATAGCCCGCCAAATCAGTGACGTCTTCACCGGCGAGCGCGTGCAGGTTTCCTCCCCGCAGGGCCGCTATGCTGAGGGTGCCGCCCTGCTGGACGGGCACACCATCACCGGGGCGTACGCGCACGGTAAGCACCTGTTCGTGACCTTCGAAAACGACCTGACCCTGAACGTGCACCTGGGTATTTACGGTAACTGGAGCTTCGGTGGGGATGAGACGTTCACGGGTGCTTCGAGCATTGGCGCGCCCCGCAAGATCGGCGAAAAAGAATACGCGGCGGGGGAGGGGGAACCCTACGCCGGTCCTCCTGAGCCGAAGAGTACCGTGCGTTGCCGTATTGTTTCGGAGCATGGCTGGGCGGACCTGGTGGGCCCGACTATCTGCCGCACCCTCACGCCGGAGGAGGTGCGCACCGTCCGCTCCAAGCTCGGCCCCGACCCGCTCAACCCGGACGCCGACCCCGAACAGTTCTACCGCGCGGCACGCAAGAGCTCCCGCCCGATTGGTGTGATTCTGATGGATCAGGCGGCAATCTCCGGCGTGGGCAATATCTTCCGCGCCGAATCGCTCTACCGCCAGGAAATTGATCCGTTACGCCCCGGTAAGAGCTTGAGCGATGATGAGCTGGAACGGCTCTGGGAAGATAACAAGCACCTGCTGGTTATTGGCGTGCGCGTGGGTCGCATCATCACCACCGAACCGGAAGACCGCCTCGGCGTGCCCGAAACCGAAGCCTGGCCCGACCACGCCAACTACGTGTACATGCACCACGGCGAGCCCTGCCGCCGCTGCGGAACCACCATCCGCATGGAAGAAATCGCCGGCCGCAAACTCTACTGGTGCCCCGGCTGCCAGGTCTAAAAACTGCTCAAATATTTGACAGTCCAGATGGAACCTCGATACTATAGTCAAGTTCCATTCCGGGGATGTAGCTTAATGGTAAAGCCTCAGTCTTCCAAACTGATTACGCGGGTTCGATTCCCGTCATCCCCTCGAGATTTAGGGTCTCGACGCTTTCGCGTCGAGGCCCTTTCTTTTTCCCTCGAGGGGATGACGGGAATCCCTTCCGCATGCGGATTTGTTTCCTCGCGCGCTCGGAATCCGCATGCTCCAGCTCGTCATCCCCTCGCACAAATCCCAGCTAAGGTTGCCGGGAATCGCTTCCGGGCGAAAATACATTCCCTCGCGCGCTCGGGATTTTCGCCCTCCAGCCCGTCATCCCCTCGAGAACTAATCTCCGGGATTCGCTTACGCATGCGGATTTATTTCCTCGCGCGCTCGGAATCCGCACGCTCCAGCTCGTCATCCCCTCCACCTCGCATCCACACAAAACACCCTACAAAACCAAGGGAGATAGGGGAGTACGCGCTCAGTGGAAATAAACCGCGCACGAGCCGCTGTGTTGGGCATTTAGCGGGAAAACAGGTAAACTAGGGCACTGACTGTGTTAAACACGCAAGTGCGCAACACGGTCGGTTTCACGGGGCGTGGCGTAGCTTGGCTAACGCGCCTGCTTTGGGAGCAGGAGATCGCAGGTTCGAATCCTGTCGCCCCGACGTGAAACGGTTGCCGCGACGCTACAAGGTCGTGGCGCTCTTTCCACTAAGCAACCGCGGCACACACGATTCGTGCCGCACCGAAACTATATGAGGAGATCACGGACGTGAAGACCGCCGTCGAGAAGCTCAACCCGACCCTCGCAAAGATTGAGGTCGAGGTTCCCTTCGCAGAATTCAAGCCCTACCTGGACCGCACCTACAAGAACCTCTCGGGTCAGATCAGCGTTCCCGGCTTCCGCAAGGGTAAGCTGCCCAAGCAGCTCATCGAGCAGCGTGCGGGCTTCGACTACATCGTCGAGGCATCCCTGAACGACGCTCTGAACGACTACTACGCACAGGCACTGGGCGAGAACGAACTCTCCCCCCTGGCACAGCCCGAGCTGGACGTTCAGTCCCAGCCCTCCACTGAGAACCGTGAGGCAGACCTCAAGCTGACCATCACCGTCACCGTCCGCCCCGAAATCGAGCTGCCCAACTACGAGGGCCTCGAGGTTGAGGTTGACGAGGTAGAGGTCACCGCTGAGGACGAGGTTCAGGCACTGGACGCTCTGCGTGAGCGCTTCGGCACCCTGAAGACCGTTGAGCGCCCCGCAGCTGACAAGGACTTCGTGACCATCGACATCGCCGCAGAAATCGACGGCGAGCAGGTAGACGCAGCAAACGACCTGTCCTACCAGATTGGTTCCGGCACCATGCTCGACGGCATCGACGAGGCTCTGACCGGCCTGTCCGCTGGCGAGGACGCAACCTTCGAGACCAAGCTCTCCGGCGGCGAGCACGCAGGCGAGCAGGCTGTCATCAAGGTCAAGCTCTCCGCAGTCAAGGAGCGCGAGCTGCCCGCAGCTGACGACGAGTTCGCACAGCTGGCTTCCGAGTTCGACACCATCGAAGAACTGAAGGAAGACATCAAGAAGCAGGTTGCAGAGGCTAAGGTTGCCGAGCAGGGCACCCAGGCACGCGACAAGGTCCTCGCAAAGCTCGTTGAGCTCGTTGAGATCCCCGTCCCCGAGAAGGTTATCGAGGACCAGCTCGAGCAGCACTTCAACAACCCCAACGCTGAAGCAGGCCACGACACCGAGGAGCACCGCGCCGAGGTTCGCGAGAACACCGAGACCGCATTCAAGAACGAGATGGTTCTCGACGCTGTTGCGGACAAGGAAGAAGTGACCGTCGACCAGGCTGAGATGATCAACTACATCATCACCATGAGCTCCCAGTACGGCATGGACCCCAACCAGTTCGCACAGATGCTGGACGGCTCCGGCCAGGCTGGCGCACTGGTCGGCGAGGTTCGCCGCTCCAAGGCTCTGGCAGCAGTGCTGAAGACCGCAGTGGTCAAGGACACCAAGGGCAACGTTGTTGACCTGTCCAAGTACCTGGGCGAGGGCGAAGAGGCAGCTGCCTAAATCCCCGCCACGGTCTGCAAAAAGCCACCCCGCTAGAGGGCGTGAGCTGATTGCTTGAAATGTGTAGCCTCAGCGGGCATCCACCGGTTGACCGGTTGGGTGCCCGCTGAGGCTCTTTTCACCCCAAACTATTCCGCCCTCAAGTTATTCCGTACCGAGGTTTTCGCCTCTGCTTCACCCCCTGGCGAACGAACAACCCGAAGGGAAGCGGGGGAGAGCAACTATCGGTAAGGTAGTAGCAACGAAACTTTTCGCGTGCGCTCCGGCGCGTAAATCGCGCAAAGATGCAGCGAAGACCCATTAGAGAAGAAGAGGAAGAATGTCCAGCTACATGCCTCTGCCCATCGGCGCCTCCCAGGCAGCCGGCGTGGCGCCCGCGCCGTCTATGGCAACCCCCATCGTTGGTGCCCAGGAAGATTACGTCTACAACAGCCTCCTGAAGGAGCGCATCATCTGGCTCGGCTCCGAGGTGCGCGACTCCAACGCTAACCTCATCTGCTCCCAGATGCTGTTGCTCTCGGCTGAAGACCCCGAGGCAGACATCTACCTGTACATCAACTCGCCCGGCGGCTCCGTGACCGCCGGTATGGCAATCTACGACACCATGCAGCTCATCCCGAACGACGTGGTGACCGTGGTGACCGGTATGGCAGCATCCATGGGTCAGTTCCTGCTCACCGCAGGCACCATCGGCAAGCGCTACGCAACCCCGAACGCCCGCATCCTCATGCACCAGCCCCTCGGTGGTATTGGCGGTACCGCATCGGATATCCGCACCCAGGCTGAGCTGATTCTGGACATGAAGAAGCGCCTGGCAGAGATTACCGCTGAGCGCACCGGCAAGAGCCTGGAAACCATCCTGAAGGATAACGACCGCGACAACTGGTTCAACGCGGAAGAGGGCCTGGAGTACGGCTTCTTCGACCACATTGCGACCACCGCCGGTAAGCTGCCCGAATCGAAGAACGCATAAGGGAGATGCACATGAACTACCTGCCGAACGATATCACCACCTCGGCGCCGGCTATGCCGAGCAACCGCTACGTGCTCCCCAGCTTCGAGGAGCGCACCCCCTACGGTTACAAGCGTCAGGACCCGTACGCAAAGCTGTTCGAGGACCGCATCATCTTCCTGGGCACCCAGGTGGACGACGCATCCGCTGACGACATCATGGCTCAGCTGCTGGTGCTGGAGGCACAGGACCCCGAGCGTGACATCACCCTGTACATCAACTCGCCCGGCGGCTCCTTCACCGCAATGACCGCTATCTACGACACCATGCAGTTCATCCGCCCCGAGATCCAGACCGTGTGCCTGGGTCAGGCGGCATCCGCTGCGGCGGTTCTGCTGGCTGCCGGTACCCCCGGCAAGCGTCTGGCACTGCCGAACGCTCGCGTGCTGATTCACCAGCCCGCTCTGAGCGGCCAGCAGGGCGGTCAGGCATCTGACATTGAGATTCACGCGAACGAGGTTATGCGTATGCGTGAGTGGACTGCACAGACCCTGGCGCTGCACTCGGGCAAGACCTACGAGGAAGTTGACCGCTCCATTGAGCGTGACAACATTCTGACTGCGGCTGCTGCTCTGGAGTACGGCCTGGTCGATAAGGTGCTGGAGTCTCGTAAGTTGCGTAAGCCTGCGACCAACACCGCTATTTCCCACACCTAAACTTTAGTTTTGAGGAATATCCCCGAGTATTTTTCGGGGGAGGGGCGGCATTGCCCCGTGTGCGAGCCTTCGGGCTGGTGCGCGGTGCGGTGCCGCTTCTTTTTGTGCACCGTGGGTGTATTTGGTGGGTCTCCGTGTGGTGCTTCAGTAGGTGACTCTGACCTGCACTTTACCCTTGTGAATCACCGTCATATCGGGGTGTGGAAGTTCCTGCCGCCGTCATAAAAGACGCGCTTTGTCATATGCCCGGTAAGTCCGTTCATTTGCGGTGCGTAATTCTTGGTTCCGGGGTGAACTCCGGTAGCCTTAGAAAAGGAGAAAATTCGAGTATTTCATACCGTTTTCTCACTCAAACTAGGGCGCCCACCACCCGCCGGTGCTCCTCCTGAGAAATCACCGCAGACATCAGGTCACTGACCCTTCTGCGCCGATTTCACCACGCCGATCGAAAGGGAATTTTCGTGGCCACAGACGTCATTGTGCCTCCCGAACAGCCCAACGCCAGCATGCGATGCTCCTTCTGCAAGAAGACTCGCGCGCAGGTTTTTAAGATTGTGCTCGGCCCGAATGTTTCTATCTGCGACGAATGCGTGGAGCTGTGCGAAGAGATCCTCGCTGAAGAGCGTCTGAAGGTGAAGGCCCCCGCCGCTGCGCCCGCGCCTCAGCTGGCTACTCCGCGCGAAATTTACAGCTACCTCAACGACTACGTCATCGGTCAGGACGCGGCGAAGCGCACCCTGGCGGTGGCGGTGTACAACCACTACAAGCGCATCCACGATATTGATAACCCGGTGTTGACCTCCCGCATTCTTTCGGCGACCGCGGGGGAGCAAGTGGAGCTGGGCAAGTCGAATATTCTGATGCTCGGCCCGACCGGCTGCGGTAAAACCTACCTGGCGGCAACCCTGGCGAAGAAGCTGGATGTGCCTTTCGCCCTGGTTGACGCAACCACCCTCACCGAGGCGGGTTACGTGGGTGACGACGTGGAGAACATTCTGTTGCGCCTCATTAACGCCGCTGACGGCGATATTGCCAAGGCTCAGCGCGGCATCATCTACATTGACGAAATCGACAAGATTGCCCGCAAGGGTGGCGAGAACCTCTCCATCACCCGTGACGTGTCCGGTGAGGGCGTGCAGCAGGCGCTGCTGAAGATTATCGAGGGCACCGTGGCGACCGTACCCCCGGAGGGCGGCCGCAAGCACCCGGCGCACGCGAACATTGAGATTGATACCTCGAACATTCTCTTCATCGTGGCTGGTGCCTTCGACAATATTGACGACCGCATTGCAGCCCGCGTGGGTGCCGGTGGCATCGGTTTCGGTGCCGAGCTGGGCGGTTCCGTAAAGAACCCGCTGGATCAGATCATGCCCGAGGACCTGGCGCATTACGGCATTATCCCCGAGCTGATTGGTCGCCTGCCGGTCATCTCGACCCTGAGCGAGCTCAACGAAGAAGAGCTGGCTCGCGTGCTGACCGAACCGAAGAACGCGCTGCTCAAGCAGTACCGTCACCTCTTCGCCCTGGACGGCGTGGAACTCATCATCGACGACGCAGCAGTCGCGGCTATTGCGCGCCTCGCCGCCGAACGTGGTACCGGTGCCCGCGGCCTGCGCTCCATGATGGAGCAGATTCTGCAGCCGATTATGTTCGACATCCCGGACCGCACCGACGTGGTGTCTATCGTCATCGGTGAGGACACCGTGCTCAACGGGGCAGAACCCCGCTACGTGCTGCAGGCACCGGACCCCGAGACCACCCGCACCGTGAAGGGGGAGGCGAAGACCGCCTCCCTGAAGGCCGCGAAGGCCGGGCGCAAGGTGGCCTAATCGAATACTTCCGGCCGAAGAGGCCAGGGAATAAAGAAGCCGTCGCCCCGGTTATACGGGGTGACGGCTCACTAGCAGGTGCCGCGCTCAGAAACCGCGGGCTTGGCTGGTGCAGATATTAAAGGTGAACACAGGGTGCCGGGCTGCACGGGCGGTACGCGCATCCGTACAAGAGAGGAACACCCATGGCTGAGAACGCCCCCGCACAGGTTGATTTCTGGTTCGATCCGATTTGCCCCTGGTGCTGGATTACCTCCCGCTGGATTGGCGAGGTGCAGAAGGTCCGCAATATTGAGGTGACCTGGCGTCCCTTCTCCCTGTCCATGCACAACCAGGGCCGCGACCTGCCCGCCGACTACCAGGCAGCGATGGACCGGTCCTGGGCGCCGACCCGCCTCATTACCGCTGTGCGCGAGCTGCACGGCAACGAGGTCATCAAGCCCCTCTACGACGCTCTGGGCGAGCAGATTCACCACAACGACAACAAGGCAGATTCCTACCGCGACGCAATCGTCAAGGCGCTGGAAGAGGTCAACCTGCCCGCAGAGCTGGCGGATGTGGCCTTCACCGACAAGTACGACGAGCAGATGCGCGCTTCTCTGGACCTCGCCCTGAAGACCGTGGGCGGCACCGATGTGGGTGTTCCGCTGATTTCCATTAACGGCACCGCCTTCTTCGGCCCGGTCATCTCCCCGAGCCCTGCCGGTGAAGAGGCCGGTAAGCTCTTCGACGGCGCCCTGGCGCTGGCTTCCTACCCCGGCTTCTTTGAGCTCAAGCGCCCCCGCACCGTGGGCCCGATTTTCCACGGCGAGGACGGCGAAGCCTAAACACAGCGGGAACTGAGGCTCGAAACGCCGGGGACTGAAGCCCCAAGACTCGAAAACCCCGAGCTCGGCAGAGCCCCTCGGCGATAGAGCCTCAACAGAGCATAAAAGTACCGCCCGGTCACACTGACCGGGCGGTAATTTCTGTCTAACGGTGCCGAATTGCCGGATGCGGGTCAGACTTGGCGGCTTCGGTTTTCAGAAACCGTCTTTCGTGCTTTCTGCGCCTTGCGCTGAGCCCTGCGCTCCAGAACCTTCGGGTGCGTCGCGCGCTGCACAATCTTCGTGTCGCGCATGTGGAAGGTGCGGGTCGCGGTGTACTGGACCGCCTCGTCCGAGGTGAACGCCAACATTGCGAACACCGCAACGCCCAGCTGGAAGAAAATCGTGGACAGCGGCAGGGAGTGGTGTCCCCACAGCACGCCGCCGGTAATCGCCATGAAGTTTAGCGCCGTCAGTAGCAGGGCCAGACGGCGAGCCTTGGAGGAGCCGCGCAGCGTGCTCCACAGCAGGAAGAGGTGGGCCGCAGAATAGACGGCTACGAAGCCCACCAACACCGCGCTGGTGATGGTCAGCAGCACGTCGCTATCCACCTGATCGAATAGGCTCAGCAAATCAAGATCGTCGCCGGATCCTTCCTCCAGCAGCTTGGCTCGCAGAGCCGGGCGGCTGAGCGCCAGAATGACGCTGTTGACAATATCGGCGAGGGTCACGGCGATGAGCATACCCGAACCAACCAGCAGACTCAGCGGCATGCGGTACGCCAGGTCGTGCGCGCTGGAGAGGTGAATTTCTTCCTGCTCCTGCGGCTCCAGACCCTCATTGTTCAGCACGATGACCGGGAGCGCGCCGTCCGTGCGGATCGCGTCACCGCCGCCGTTACGGGCGTGGTAGCCGGAGGAAAAATCGTGCAGAATCTCAACGTGAGTTTCCGGGTGGGCGTACTGAATGGACTCCACAATGTAGTCGCGTTCAAAGTCGGTTTCAGCATCGATGCGGTGCGTGACCTGCAGGGTGAAGAAGCTGAAACCCACACCGGAGTCGTAGGTGCCCGCCGCTAACCAATCCACCTGGTGACCACCAGGCAGAAGCCAGCCGTTCGGGGTTTTCCAGAAGCGCACGTGGTGGCGTTTCTCGGGGTTGCCGTCCACTTCCTTCTGGTAGGCGAAAGCCTGCGTCTTACCAAAAATTTTTAGCGGGGAGACCGGCGCCTCCGCGTAGGAACGGCGGGTGATGGTGGAGATAATAATCTTCCACGAGGAGACGAGGGTGACGTCGTCAGCACGGGTCCAGCCTGCATCCTGCATGACCTGGTGAATCTGCTCCTCGGTACCAATCAGGCCGATATTGACCGGGTCGCCGAGCAGGCCGTCCGGGGTGCGGGTGCGCCCAATGAAGTAATCGGGCACGTAGATGCGGGTCATGATGGCGTGAAAACGCGGTAGCGTCAGGTACGCGGTGACCGCCCAGAAGATAAAGGCGATGGGCACGCCCCAAAAAGAGTGGCCGACCGTATTCGCCAGAATCATGAAGGTCAGCACGAGGGCGGCGACGCCGGCGAAGATAAAGAAGAGAGTGTCCCAGAAATCAACCCAGAAGCTACGCGGCACGAGGTCTTGCGCCGCACCGCGCGTGTCAATATCGCCACGGTAAACCGGTGGCGAGGTGACTGGGGGAGCAACATCGCTACGTATAGGCCGCAGGACGCGTTTTTGGTGGGACATTCCCGCCCTTTCTGCAACATAGTTAGGGTCTTTGAATATCCATAACTATAGCAAGGGGCAGGTTATGTGAAGTACGCATTCCGGGCAGGGCTTAATCGCTTGGCTCGATAGCCCCGCCGCAGAAAAACGCGGTACAACGCGGAGTGCTGGCGTTGCCGCGCGAAAGAAATAAAGGGTGACCCTACTCGGGGAGGGGCTTAGCCTCCACCGCGGCGCGGGCGGCGGCAATAGTGCTTTCGTGGTGCAGCATGTCGCGGCTTTCACGCATGAGGCGCACCCACTTGCGGGTCAGTTCCTCAAGTTGCTGAGCGGTCAACGAACCGGAGGCGATGCTCGCCTCATCGGTGGCGGCGCTGGTGGAAATATGCTGAAGCCAGAGTTCATACACTTCGTTGGTGTAGCTGGCACGCAGCGCCTGGGCATGTTCACGTGCCTGGCTGATGTACTCGTTCAGGCTCGTGTGATAGTGCTGAAGCTGATCGGGGGAAATGTTGGCTTGTGCTCCTGGCGGCGTGCTCGGGGTTGAGCTCTGCCTCGCCTGAGGCTCTTGCGGTAATCCGGAAGATGAAGAGTGTGAATTCATAGTAATTATGGGTGCGCCTACTTTGGCGCGGGTCAGAGTCAGGACGCATCGCTGCGCCTGACGGGTGGTTTACTGTCGTGCGGTTGGTCGGGGTATGTCGTTACTCGTACCGGTGATTTGTCCGTTGCTGAAGTTGAATAGAGGGTTGTTCCTGATGGTAAAACCCTCGCATCAACAATCATACATAAAGTGACAGTCAATCTCATAAGGTTGATTATGCTCTTTGCACATTGATGAACAGAAAAAGGGATTGAAAATCCCACATAATCCCTACAGAACAGCAGACTAAAACCCACATTATTGGGGGAGGAGGTTGTGAAGGTGCTAGGGATGGGTACGGGCACCCGCGGGTACCGAATGTGTAAAGCCTCTAGTCAGAGTCGTAAAAGCGCCATACAAAGCACCGCCCGCAGTCGAGCATCACGCTCTCCGGGTACCTTGCCTGCAGAAACCAACGAACCGCAGACACAGAAAACGGGGCGGTACCGTCAATCGGTACCGCCCCGTCCTCAACACCAACTCGGTGTTATGTCACTAAGCAATGAACGTTAGATTCGATTACTCAGCTGCTTCTTCCACAACGAGTACAACGTCGCGAACCTCCAGCCCGCCCTCAGCTGCCACCAGGGACAGCTCACGAGCGTTACCGGCAGCCTTCAGGTCAGCCATGCCAGCGGCAATGCGATCCAGCTGAGCCTGGGGAGCCGCAATAGTTGCGGACTCAACCTCGGTGCGCTGCTTAACCTTCGCGTCGCTCTTAGCCTTACGCAGGCCGCCCAGAGCCTCAGCAACATCCGGCAGAATCTGCTTCAGCGACTCAATCTGAGCCGGGTCAGCGTCCGCCAGGACCCACTGAGCCGAAATGCCGGCGGTCGGGTTCTGAGCGGAGTACTCAGCCAGCAGGGTGCCTTCCAGGATGGGCAGTGCCTGCGGCCACTCGGCGCGGTGCACGCTACCTGCACGCCACCAGGACCAAATCTCTTCGGTCACGAACGGCAGGAAGGGAGCGAACAGACGCAGTAGGGCATCCAGGGTGGTTGCCAGCGCAGCCAGAACAGAAGCCTGCTCCTCTTCGCCGCGAGCACCGTACGCACGGTCCTTAATCAGCTCGACGAAGTCGTCGGTGAAGGACCAGAAGAAGCTCTCGCAAATCTGCAGAGCACGAGCGTACTCGTACTTCTCGAACGCAGCGGTTGCCTCTTCAATCAGGTACGCCAGGCGAGCCAGCAGGGAACGGTCCAGGGCGTTGATGAGCACGCGACCCTGAGCCTGAGAAGTAATGACAGACTTCTCGGTAGCGCCCAGGTTCAGCACGAACTTGGATGCGTTCAGCAGCTTAATCGCAAGGCGGCGGCCAATCTTCATCTGGCCTTCGTCGTAGGCAGTGTCAGCACCCAGGCGAGCGGAAGCAGCCCAGTAGCGCACAGCGTCCGAACCGTACTTCTCCAGAACCTCGTTCGGGACCACAACATTGCCCTTGGACTTGGACATCTTCTTGCGGTCCGGGTCGAGAATCCAGCCGGAGAGCGCGGTGTTGTACCACGGCACGGAGGACGCCAGGGTCTCCGCGCGAACAGCGGTGGAGAACAGCCAGGTACGGATAATGTCGTGACCCTGCGGGCGCAGATCCATGGGGAAGGTCTTCGCGTGCAGGTCCGGGTTCACACCCCAACCGGTCGCAATCTGCGGGGTCAGGGAGGAGGTAGCCCAGGTGTCCAGAACGTCCGGGTCAGCGATGAAGCCGCCCGCTACGCCGCGCTGATCCTCGGTGTAACCGGGAGCAGCCTGAGATGCGGGGTCAACCGGCAGCATCTCTTCGGTGGGCAGAATCGGGTTCTCGTAGTCCGGCTCGCCCTCAGCGTCCAGCGGGTACCAGACGGGGAAGGGAACGCCGAAGAAGCGCTGGCGAGAAATCAGCCAGTCGCCATTCAGACCCTCAACCCAGTTCTCGTAGCGGCTACGCATGAAGGAGGGGTACCAGTTCATCTCACGGCCGCGCTCGATGAGCTTCTCGCGGCGTGCAGCGTCACGGCCACCGTTGCGGATGTACCACTGACGGGAAGCAACGATTTCGAGGGGCTTGTCACCCTTCTCGTAGAACTTCACGGGGTGGGTAATCGGCTTGGGGTCGCCGTCCATTTCGCCAGCCTCAACCAGCATTTCCACGACGGTCTTCTGTGCGGTGAAGACGGTGGTGCCAGCCATACGCTCGTAGCGCTCGCGGCCCTCAGCGGAGGTGATCCACTCGGGGGTTTCGCGGGAGAAACGGCCGTCGCGACCGATGAGGGCGCGGGTGTCCAGCTGCAGTTCACGCCACCAGGTGACGTCGGTGGTGTCACCGAAGGTACAGATCATGGCGATACCGGCACCCTTGTCGGGCTGTGCCAGCGGGTGCGCCTTAATTTCGACCTCAACGCCGAACAGCGGGGAGGTGACGGTGGTGCCGAACAGCGGCTTGTAACGCTCGTCGTCCGGGTGCGCCACGAGAGCCACACAGGAGGGCAACAGCTCGGGGCGGGTGGTCTCAATCCAGACCTTCTCGCCGTTGGGGCGGTGGAAGCTGATGCGGTGGTACGCGCCGGGGCGTTCCTTGTCTTCCAGCTCAGCCTGTGCCACTGCGGTGCGGAAAGTGACGTCCCACATGGTCGGTGCTTCAGCCATGTAGGCGTTGCCTGCTTCCAGGTCCTTCAGGAAGGCGAGCTGGGAGACCTTGCGGGAGTGCGCGTCGATGGTGCGGTAGGTGCGCGACCAGTCAACGGACAGACCCAGGGTGGTGAAGAGGTTTTCGAAGACCTTCTCGTCTTCAACCGCGAGCTCTTCACAGAGTTCAATGAAGTTGTTGCGGGAGATACGCGGCCACTTTGCCTGGCTGCGGTCGGGCTTGGGGGTGCCGTCTGCCTTCCAGGTGATCAGGTCACGGAAGGAGTCGTTGTCTGCCACGGAGGGGTCGCAGAGAACGCCGTAGTAGTTCTGAACGCGGCGTTCGGTGGGCAGGCCGTTGTCATCCCAGCCGAGGGGGTAGAACACGTTCTTGCCGGTCATGCGCTGGTAGCGTGCAATGACGTCGGTCTGGGTGTAGGAGAACATGTGACCCACGTGCAGGGAGCCGGATGCGGTCGGCGGCGGGGTGTCAATGGAGTAGACCTGTTCGCGAGTGGTGTTCTCGTCGAATGCGTAGGTCTTCTCGTCGGCCCAGCGCTGCGAGAGCTTCTCTTCGAGGCCTTCGAGGGCGGGGCGGTCGGGAACGTTAATCTGTACGGGCGAGTCTGAGCCCAAAATGTTTTCAGCCATAACGGCTATTTTCTCATATTCACGGCATTCTCTCAGCTCCAGGGGAATTCTGCGCCGCACCGTGCTGTTCGTACCGCTCGATGGCGGCTTCTAGGCGCGCCAGGAGGTGCCGGTACCGGCTCACAAATTGTGCCCTGCGCACTGCGGCGCGTACCCCGCCGGAGGCGGTGAGCTCCTGCCAGCTGGCGGGGTCGAGGTAGCTCTGCCCGAGCAGTAGGTGAACTTCGGAACTGTAGGGGAGTCCGGTGGTGGCACGGATGCTGCGCGCCCGCTGCTGGAGGGTGCGGCGCTGCTCTTTAAGGTCGGTGATGTGCTGGTGCGGTGTTGCTGTCATGTGGAGGCTCCCTATATGAGGAGTAATTGGCGATTCAGTGACAAACTCGGTGGAAACGGTAATGGGGGAGAGACCCCCTAATATTGCTGCCCCTGATTACCTGCAGTGTATGCGCGAAAATCTGCAGTATCAATGCCCACGAATCCTTCTCAGCAGAGCGGGCGCGGCGTAGACTGAAGATACACGACCTTTGAGGAGTTGCCAATGAGTTCTCTGAGTATTTTTGGTTTGGGCACGTCTGAAACCGTTCTGCTGATACTGCACCTGGTGCTGGTTGCGTTGTGCGTCTGGCATTTGACGGTGCGTAGCGGTTACGGTGAGGCGCGTATGCGTTTCGTACTGCCTCTGATTGCGTTCATGCCCGGTGCCGCGATTCTCTATCTCATGTCTGCACGCGAGGGTACGGTTCCCCCGGACACCGTGAAGACCGGTAGTAGCTCGCCCGTGTACTTTGAGCACCGCCTCGGATTCCGTGACGGCGGCAGGAGCCGCTGGGGTCTGCCGCGCCGCCGCAAGTAGTAGGTGTGACAGCGCCTGTACCGTTCGTCCTGAATGGTGGCATTGTCGGCATCTATCTCACTATCGAAAATTTCAAAATATATGCCCGCGAGTCTGCTCGAACAGAGCACCCGCGGGCATCACTCTACTAGGATTAAAGTATGACTGAGAACACCCACATTCCTGCATCTCCTTTCCTGCCCCATACCGGCGACGGCAAAGTTGCCGTGGTGACCGGCGCATCCAGCGGTATTGGTCGAGCCACCGTACAGCAGCTGGTAGCAAGCGGCTGGACCGTTTATGCTCTGGCTCGTCGCACCGACCGCCTCTACACTCTCTACGCGGAAACCGGCGCTCACCCGGTGACCTGCGACGTGACCGATGAGCATTCCGTCCGCTTTATTGCCGAGCAGATCCTGGAGGAGCAGGGCACCATTGACGCCCTGGTCAATATTGCCGGTGGTGCTATTGGCGTGGATAAGGTTGCCGACGGCAAGCCTACCGATTATTTGAAGATGTACCAGATGAATGTGCTCGGTATTCTGCACATGGTGCGTGCCTTCGCGGAGGCGTTGCGCCTGAACGGTCACGGCACGATCCTGAACCTGACCTCCACCGCTGCCGAGCACGGCTACGAGGGCGGCGCCGGATACAACGCGGCGAAGTTCGGCGCTCGCGGCCTGACCGAGGCGCTCCGCCTGGAAGAAGCGGAACATAACGTTCGCGTGATTGAGATTTGCCCGGGCATGGTGCACACCGAGGAGTTCTCCCTAAATCGTCTGGGTTCCAAGGAAGCCGCCGAGCGCGTCTATGCGGGTGTTGAGAAGCCGCTGACCGCAGAGGACGTGGCGCAGACCGTGACCTTTGCGTTGAACGTTCCGCACCACGTGAACCTTGACCGCATTACGATTCGCCCGGTGGCGCAGCCGAGCCAGTTCAAGGTGATTCGCAAGGAGAGCTAAGCTTTGTGCTCTTGCGTCCGCTGATGCGGGGGTAACTTGCCTCGCCTGCATTCCTGATTCTTAGGATGCGGGCGAGGCTTTTTGTTTGTACGCGGGGAGGTCTGTGGCTTGTGTGGAGCTTTGATCCGGGTGCCAAGCGGGGCGGGAATAGGTGGGGGAGAGGTATCAAGGAGTACTTGATGGAACTATAAAGTGGTACGTGAGACTTTAAGGTTCACCATGGTGAAATAGTTGGGGTGAAATCATCTATGGAAAGTATTATATTTTCTTCAAATGCAATCAAAAGATAAGGTTATATGCCTTCGTATGTCAGTAGATGGGCGTAAAATTTCCGGATTGGTCTGCATTAAGCCTCAACTTAAGGGGTGGTTTTATAACGATTTCGTTACAGTTGGGCAAAGATGACGGTAAGCATGCTAAACATCCAGGGGCAAATGCTAGCCTTTTAGCAGTCACACCCATGTATGGGCCTACTGCACCTTCAAAGACGGGGGCGAACCACGGTAGGCTCAACACCGATAATCAGAGATCGAGGAAAAATGTCGAAGACTACCCGTCGCGTTTACAAGATCGCAGCAGCGGCAGCCTTTACTGCCGGTTCCGTGGCAGCAATCCCGGCAACTTTTGCGGCAGAAGCACCCGCTGACCAGCAGCAGGTTGTCGACCAGAAGGCAACTGCTCAGACTTCTTCCCTGCCTGGCGGCAACGCAACCGAGACCCCCAAGGCTGAAGCTCCTAAGACCGAGGCTCCTAAGGCTGAGGCTCCTAAGGCAGAGACCCCCAAGGCTGAAGCACCTAAGACCGAGGCTCCGAAGGCTGAGGCTACCGAGGCTCCTAAGGCGGAAGCACCTAAGGCTGAGGCTACCGAGGCACCTAAGACTGAGGCTACCGAGGCACCTAAGACCGAGGCTCCCAAGGCTGAAACCCCCAAGGCTGAAGCTCCTAAGGCTGAGGCAACTGAAGCACCTAAGGCTGAAGCTCCTAAGGCTGAAGCTCCTAAGGCTGAAACCCCCAAGGCTGAGACTCCTAAGGCTGAGGCCCCTGCTCCTGCAACCCCCGAGCCCACTACCCCCTCCACCCCGGCTCCCGAGGTGAAGCAGGCTAACCCCTTCGTCTCCATCGAGAACGCACGCTTCTCCGGTGATGCGCAGTTTAACACCGTGAGCGTTGTTGGTACCGGCTTCTACGGCGAGAAGGTCGGCCCCGGCGTTCAGGTCAGCATCTACGCGCTGGATGAGAACCAGCAGATTACCGGCGACGTCATTACCACCGTGTCCGTGTCTGCGGACCAGATTCAGGATGGCTCCTTCAAGACTTCCTTCACTGTCGAGGCAAGCAAGCTGCCCGCCGGCGCTTCTTACGCCCTGGTTGCTGTAAGCAACCCGCAGGCTGCTCAGGCTGACCAGAAGCTCGTGGCTCTCTCCTCCTTCAAGGTCACCGAGACCACCTCTACTGAGGCTCCGAAGACCGAGGAGACCCCCGCTCCTGAGGCTCCCAAGACCGAGACCCCGGCACCCGTAACCCCGGCGCCGGAAACCCCGAAGGCTGATGAGACCCCGGCACCCGAGGCTCCCAAGACTGAGGCTCCCAAGGAAGAAACTCCTGCTCCGGAAGCCCCCAAGGCTGAGACTCCGGCCCCCGAGGCACCTAAGGCTGACGAGACTCCCGCTCCCGCAGCACCCGAGAACGCAACCCTCACCACCGAGGACGCTTCCCTGGATCCGAACGACCAGTACAACGTTCTGACCTTCAACGGCTCCGGCTTCACCCACGAGTCTGTTGCTAACGGCGTGCAGATTGCAATCTTCCGCCTGGATGCAAACGGCAACATCACCGGTGACGCTCTGGCAACCCACGATATTCCTGCTTCTGAAATCGTGAACGGCACCTTCCGCGTCAAGGTCAGCGTTCTTGCAGAACTGCTGCAGCCCGGTTACGCCTACGCAATGGTGGCAACCAGCGACCCGAACGGCCTGGTACACCAGGTTGCAGTCACCACCGCTACCGTGAGCGATGCGAACAACCCCGCACCGACCCTGCCGGCAGCTACCGAGGACGATAACACCACCGTTCGCGATAACGGCGACGGCACCACCAGCGTCTTCACCGCTGAAATGCGCGAAGATGGTTCGGTTGTTGTAACCGAGACCCGCATGCCCACTTCTCAGGCACCCAAGGCTAAGGTTGGCAACGCATCCGCTGCTACCTCTTCGAAGGGCCACGGTCTGAGCACCTCCGGTACCAAGGGTTCGACCTCGACCTCTTCGTCGGCTTCTTCTTCCTCTTCGAAGCAGCAGCTGGCGCACACTGGCGCTGAGGGTGTTGCGGGTATCGCAGGCGTTGGCGCCGCAGCTCTGATTGCTGGTGCCGCACTGATGCTCCTGCGCCGCCGCAGCCTCTAATAGCTCAGGCTCTATAGCCAGGCTCTGAAAATCTGATGCTCACCGCACGGTGAGTGCGGCAAGTGCCGTCAATACTCTGAAAAGGGTATTGGCGGCACTTTTGCGTGTCGGCAGTTTTGTGTTGAGCTGTTTTGAAATGGAGGGGGTGTGGCAAAGCGTGTGCGGCAAGCTGGGGGAGAGGCGCGGGTGTTCTCTTCCGTGGTGGAGGTGCGGGGTGGAAGCGCGGGGCGGTGTAACGGAATGATTTTGCTGGGTTATTTGGCGCGCAATTATTGGTACGCATGCTTGTAATCAATGCGCATGTAAAAGCGGTGTGACCTGCTATTTTTTCACTTAAAAGAAATAAATTAAATGCATGAATGTGCAGAATATTTTTATCTCAAATCCATTAAAACTGCATATGCATGCAATAAAACCTTGAGCTTCAAGGGAGAGTTGAAAAATTTTACCTAGTCCATGCAGTTTGAGTGCTCTTGATGCTGTTCTGGAGGGTAAAAAATATGCTGTGTGGGTTATTGCACAGGAAAATAGTTGGGACCTAAAGCGTCTTTACAGCAATAACAAGAAAAGTATTGTTAGTGTGGAATTACCGATAAATAGAGCGATTCCCTTCGCGGTAACTTCCACCATTACATGAATGTTATGACTAGTCCGTACGTTATAGCGTTCAATCCCGAAGAGACACCCGTCCAACTTCGATCCGTGGCGCCCTCCGGAGGGTATCGTTCACACTCACAGAAAAGGTGTGTTCCATGCCCGAACCCGCTCACTCAAAAACCCGAGCAACAGCCGCTATTGCTGCTTCCGTCCTGTCCGTCACCGGTGTTGGTGCTGCGCACGCAGATGTGCAGGTGCAGAATACCGGCGGAATGGCTTCACCGACTGCGGTGGAATCCGACAATCCTCCCTCCGCGGCAAACGCAACCCCCATCGAAAACGTTGCTACCCAGAACTCCCCGCAGGTGTACGTAGAGCAGGGTGTTGTCATTAACCCGGCGCGTTCCCAGAGCATCACCGTGACCGGTGAAGGCTTCACCGGCGGACCTGTCGAACGTTACGGCGTGGCAGTGTACGTGAGCGAATACCGCCAGTACCCCCTCTACGCACTGGGTCGCGGCTCCGCAGTGACGATGACCCTCGTGCCCGAACTCGATGTGGACGGTGGCCGCTTCAGTACCCAGGTGACCCTGCCCGCAGGTACCCTCGACCCCAACCAGCAGTACGTCGTCGCAACTGCCGTGGTCGACCCCGGTAAGGGTTATGCAACCGAGGACCCCTCCTACAACTCCTCCGCACCGCTGGAGCTGCTGCCCGCAAATACTCAGGATGAGCCGCTCAATGCTCAGATTCTTTCGGGGCAGCTGGAAATCCCGCAGGATAAGAACCTTGTCGTCTACAAGGTCACCGGTCTGGGTGAGGCGCAGGCTTTTGAAGTCATGACCTACACCTACGCCCTGGATAGCCAGGGTAACCGCATCCTGCTCGCTGCCTCTCCCGCGCGTGCCGACGTTATGAACGGCACCCTCCTGGACGGCATTGAAGTGCCCGGATCCAGGCTGGAAGAAGTGCAGGCTGTTCACGAAGACCTGCGCTACGTGCTGAGCATTGAGGTTGCGCCCTCTGCCGCTAATGGTTACACCGCCCAGGAAGTTGAGGTTCCCTTCATGAATGGTTGGAATGCACAGAATGGCTCCGCTCCGGTTGCTACCGCTGAGCGTGCAATGGCGGAGCAGGCACAGTTCGAGAAGAAGCAGTTCGAAGAGGAGGCGCAGCCCGAGCAGGTCGCCCAGGCTACCCCGAGTGCGCAGTCTGAGCAGGCTACCTCGAATGCTCAGTCCGCTCAGGCAGTTGCCGCGAGCCCCGTCGAGCAGTTCGACCACGTACTGCCCGAGAACGACCCGCGCCGCCACTACAGCCTGCCGCGCAACACCGTTTTTGACCGCGTCCACGACACCACCGAAGAACAGACCAACAACACCTCTAACCCCGTGATGACCGCCCGCCTGCACGTAGAAGAAACCGTAGTTCCCGAGAACGACTCCGAGAAGACTCTGACCGTGCGTGGTGAGGGTTTCACCGGTGTCGGCTCGGTGCACCTGATGGTCAGCGCTGTTGACGAATACGGTGTGGCAACCGGCGGCATGATCGCCTCGGCTGATGTCTCTGAGATTGATGCATCCGGCGCGTTTAGTGCTCAGGTGCAGATTCCCGGCTCGGCGCTCAAGCCCGGTACCACCTACCGCGTGAGCGCTGTGGCGGAGGATGAGCAGGGCACCGTGCGCATGGTCAACGGCGGCTTCACTGTCGAGCGCGATAGTGCGGATAACGCGCCCGCAACCCCTGAGCAGGATGCACCCGCGGCGGATGTACCTGCGGCTGAAGCTCCCGCAGCTGATGCCTCGGCACCTTCTGAGTCTGCTACTTCGGAGCCTGCTCCGGTGGCTGATCAGGCTTCCGCTGCGGAGCAGAAGGCGGGGGAGAGCAACGCTGAGCAGAAGAATGAGGCTCCGGTTGCTACCCAGAACGCCCCTGCTCAGAACGCTTCTGCACAGAAGGGTGATGCCCAGAAGAGCGATGCTCAGAAGGTTGAGGCGCAGGCATCTGGTGGTCAAAAGGTTGCCGCTGCTACCCAGCCGAAGCGCGAGCAGCTGGCGGCTACCGGCGCCTCCAATATGCTGGTCATTAGCGCAGCTGGATCGCTGTCGCTGCTTGCTGGTATGCGTTTGAGCCGTCGTCGCCGTAGTGAGATGCGGCTCAGTTCTCGCCGCTAAAACGGGGCAATTATTGCCCCACTAGGCAAAACGTGCACATAGATGTAGGGACGTCCGAAATGCAAGATTCGGGCGTCCCTGCATCTTTAACTTTTTCTAAGGTTATACCTATAATTTAGAGTGCTGTTATAGACGGTACTATCACTCTTTATCACCTCGTTCACCCGGGGTGAGGAGTCGCTGTGAAGCGCCTCCGGTCACCGATATGAGAGAACCGTTATTCTGTGCCTACTTCCGACCTTTGGGCGCAGGAGTCACACGACGATTCATCACACTCACTCACGAAAATAGGTGACCATGTTTTCCACGCAGCGAACTGCTCGCGGCGCGGCGCTAGTAGCGTCCGCAACCCTCGGTTTGGGGGGTGCTCTCGCGCCTGCAACTCTTGCTCCCGCAACTTTCGCGCCTGTTGCCTACGCTCAGACTCAGCAGCCTGAAAAGCCTGAACTTCCGCTCGCCGTTGCCACTGATGTGGTTCAGCACAGTATCTCCTTGGTTTTACTGGCTCAGACTGGCGACTACACTCTTCTGCAAATCGGCGGTGTAAATTCCCTGGACCAGGTGAAGGTTCGCCTGTCCGCCATCTCCGTTGAAGATGGCGTTGTGGCGACCATGACCGTACCCGCAGCCCAGATGACTGCCTCAAAGAATGAAGAAGGCAATATTGAGCTGAGCATCCACCAGCGCCTCAACGTTGAGCAGCCGTACATGGTGGAAATTGAGAATCTGAGCAACGGCGAGACTGTCTCCGTTGAGTTTATGCCCGAGTACGGTGTAACAGTCGACGAGATTATGGCTAGCAGCCAGAACATTTTCTTCCCTGACACCCCCGGTGTTCCCCGTGCTAACCGCGTGGAGGCGAATCCTGCCCCCGAGGTGTCCCTGAGCCCCAGCGCATCCCCGAGTGCCGCGAAGGATAGCCCGCGCCCGACGGTCGCCCCGGCACCTTCTGAAGCGCCGTCTGCATCGCAGAAAGTTTCTGCTCGTCCTTCTGTGAGTGCATCTGCTAGCGCCTCGGTGAGTGCGTCTGCCAGTGCTTCTGCTTCGGTGAGTTCTTCTACCGATGATGCGGCGCCCGCTGAGGTGACCGAGGATCGTCTGCTGGTGCACTCCCGCTCCGATCGGGCTCCCGCGGAGACCCGTGAGGCGACCCTGGAAATTTCCACCGCAGAGCTGCGCGGATCGGATGAGCTGCAGCCGATTAGCGTGCGCGCTAGGAACGTTGCGGAGAGTGGCCTGGGTTATGACGTGATGGTCTTTGAGATGCCTGCTGACGGCGGTGCCGTGGGTTCACCGCTGGCGACCACGCATGTGAGCCCTCAGCAGGTGGCTGATGCTTCTTTCTCTGCTGATTTGAAGGTTCCCGGTACCTCTTTGAATGCTGGTAAACGCTATCGTGTGGTTGTGGTGGGTGGTAACTCCACTGAGGAGCTGCAGCTCATGGCGACCAGTGCTTTTGGTGTGAGCGTGATTCAGCGTGCGGTTCCTGTTGACCCGGCTCCGAAGCCTACGAATACTGTTGTTCACCCGCAGGTCCCGATGATTTCTGATGCGAATCATCGTGTGAGCCCTTCGGCCCCTTCGGGTCGCGTGAGCACTGTGGATTCTTCAGGTGCCTCTGCGGATGCTCAAGATTTGGTGACTGATTCTGTTGCTAAGATTCCCTCGGTGGATAGCGCTCTGGGCTATATTGTGCAGGCGCAGCAGTCGGCGCGTGCGATTACCGCGCAGGCTCGTAGTTCTGTGGCTGAGACTGCGGTGGTTCCTTCGACGATGATTATGTCTGGTTATGCGACGCTACTGCCTGGTCGTACTGTGGTGAACCTGCTGGGTTATCAGTCTTCGGAGTCTGAAACGGTGACTGTTGCTTCGCCTCAGGAGAATGTGGGTGCTGCAGGTTCGGGTAGTTTCTATACGCGTAGCTCGAAGTCGCGCGGTGATTCTGCCGGTTCGAAGCTGGAGGCGAGCGCTCAGGATAATGGCCCGCTGCCGGAGGGTACCTTGCCGCTGAGTATTGCTCTGCTGGGTTCGGTTGCTTTTGTGGGTACTGCTGTGGCGGTGAATGTGTATCGTCGTCGCCTTGAGGGTGCTGAGGAGCTGGGTGCTGAGTAGTTCAGCTATTTGTTGCTTAGCTCTGTGAGGCGTGGCTCTCTGTAGGGGAGTTTGTTGAGTGGGAGGCGCTCTGTCGGGTGCGTGCCGTGTGGGTGCGTGTTCGGCGGGGCGCCTTCTGTGTGCCCGGATGTTTGACTCTATTGCGCGGTGGTCTGGTGCGCTTTGGGGTGGTGTAAAAATCTCTTTTTAGTGCACTCTGGGGAATATATTTTGACATTCGAATTTTGCGTTATTTATATCTCAGTAAAGTAATTAATTCCCTTTTATTTCGGCAATTATCGCGACATAAAGTTTTAGCACGTGAATGCAATGCAACATTAAGTGCAATATCCGTGTTAGGCTAGGGTGTAACCGACGTACTGGTGCGCAAATACTTGGATAGAAACACCGGCTTGTGGTGAGCCTTCCCTAGTCCACGCTTTGCGCCTACATCGATCGAAATGGCGCACATGACTATCACTCGACTTCCGAAACGCATTCATGCTCTTTCGCTTGCAGCCGCTTTAGGTGCAAGCGCTTTTGTGCTTCCTGGCGCCTCCGCAGTAGAGGCTGAAGCAATTAACGTGAATGATTGCCTGGCGGCTCTGGTTAATAGCGAATTTAATTCAAGCTGCCCCTACGAAGACCTTGAAATTGAGGTCGATACCATTGAGATTCAGATTCAGTCCATCAAGGACGGTCAGGCAACCATTAAGCTCGCGCCCCTCTATGAGGGCGGCTACGTGGGCGATGCCTCTAGGGTGTACCTGGTAATGCAGTACTACGACGCCACTGGCACGTTGCTTGGGTCTGACACCTACGAGCCCTCCGCAATGCAGGTTGAGCGTGCGGACGACGGCTCGATGCTCGTCACCTTTGAGATGCCGCAGATGCCCCAGGAGGGCTACTACTCCATGAGCGTCATGGACCTGACGACCTCTGACGAGGGCTATGGCGAATTCATGATTTCTGAGGGTTCCCTCGTTCCGCACGCTATCCCGATTGGGGATGACTCTGACGAGGTGATGGTGGACAAGAAGGAAAACGCCCACCAGGTGCCGACCATTGACGAGCTGAAGACGATGGAAAAGCTCCGTGAAGAGGAGCAGAAGAACCAGCAGGATGCAGATCAGAAGGGTAGCAAGGATAAGGTTAAGACTGAGGTGCCTTCCGAGTCTGCTGAAAACCTGAACCTCGAAACCCATACGCAGAAGCTGGAGCAGGTCCCCGGCGGATCGACCTCTTCTCGCGATACTCAGACCCTGAGTGTTGCGGAGCTGAAGGTCGCCTATGCTGAGGTTCGCTCTGATAAGGAAACCAAGCCGGTGACTATCAGTGCAGCGCGTCTGCCCGCGAATGCGGCTGGCTACGACCTAATCGTGGTTGAAACCGATATGAGTGGCAACCATAAGGGTGATGCGCTGTCCATTACACACATCAGCTCTGATCGCATCGTGAATGGCGCGTTCAAGGAAGAGGTTGGCATGCCCGGCTCTCTGCTGAAGACCGGCTCGGTGTACACCGCCTACCTGGTGCGTGCGGACGATACTGAGTATGCGGAAGAAGTTGTCTCGGTGCGATTCAAGGTCAGTGGCGAGGCGACCGGCAACTCAACCTCCTTGACGAAGGATGAGTCGCCCCGCCAGGATGCAAACGCATCGCTTACGCCCAGCGCCAATACAGCCGAGGCGACCGGCGCCACTCAGGGTAGCCCCTCCGCTGCTACTAACGCCGTCTCGACTCGTTCTGATGACACCCAGTCGGGCTCGGGTCAGTCTGCCGCGAGCGCACCCCGCTCCACTCTGGATGCGGTGAGCGCCATGTCCAAGGCTAAGGAAGCGAAGGCTGAGCGTCAGCGTCAGGCTTTGCAGACTTTGGCTCAGGCGCGCACGGTAGCTCCGCGTTCGGCTTTTGAACCGACCCGCACCAATCAGATTTCGGCGTACAGTTCGGGTTCTGACCCGGCATCTATCGCTGCTACCGCGAAGCTGGATGCTTTGACGGATGAAGAAAAGGCAGCGTCGGCAGCTTCTGGTAATGGCAATAAGGGTTTCACCCCCGTGGTTCATTCGGAATCTAATAATCGTTCCGCTACGGTGAACTCGAATACCACCCAGGTGCACTCCAACGCGAATGCTGATCGTCAGGATGGCGTGAAGGCTGTAGCTTCGGCGGCGTCTCCCGCTAGTGAAGAGGTTGCGCAGCACGGTGTAGCTTTCTGGGCTCTTGGAGGCGCCGGTTTGGCGCTGGTGGTTGGTGCCGCGTGGATGGCTCACCGCAGGGGAGTCCTCGGCGGCTAACGCCCCTAATCCGTGCTTTTTGACGGCATCGCATAGTATGTTCGTTGTTTCATGAGGAATGCTCGCCCCCGCTATCTGTTGGTGCAGATCGCGGGGGCGAGTCGTGCGTTCAGGGTGTTCAAAAAAACTCTACCCTCGCGTGAATAAACCTTAAGGTTCGTGATAGGGTTGAAATAACCGATAAATAGATGCGAGCTATTGTCAGGTCTTCACCACCTGAAATACGAAGCGGAGTATGGTACGACGAATCCGGGTACATGACGCGCCCGAAGGGCTCCACGCGGCACGTGAAGAACGAACAATAGTGCGCACATTTCCACCACGAAAAGACGCATTGCATGAGTATTTATTCAGCGAAGCACCGTATTGTCACCGCAACCATTTTGGTTGCGGGGCTTCAGTGCGGGCTTGTTGTACCCTCTGTCGCGGCGGAGGCACCCGTCACGACACACTCTGCTGTGCAAAAAACCGCCACCCTGAATGCGACCCCGAACCAGGCTGAAGACAACCAGCAGGTGCAGGGTGCAGCCTCCACCATCACCATGAAGGCGCAGCTCAAGGATGGCGGCTATCTTCTACGTTGGACGGGTTTCCCTAAAGATCTGGAGGCCTCCAGCGTTCTGGTTGACGTGAACTTCTACACCCCTTCCGGTGAGTACGGTGGCTCCGTCCTGGAAAGCCCGACCCTAACTGAGGGGACCAGGGAGGGGGAGTTTCGCCTCCGGATGAGCCCGGCGACGGACTCAAACGTCGTGTACGTAATCGTTCTGGAGGATACCGCGCACGGTGTCTCCTACGAATTTTTTGTGACCGCGCGGGGGAACCGCCTGGTTGAGACTGCTGACCCGCGCAACGGTAAGGCAAAGCCCACCGAACCTTCGGTCGATATTGAGCGTGAAGAAGCAGAAACCGCTGACGCAACTGTTACCCCAAGTCCCGAGGCGGTAAACCTGCCTTCGCCGACCGCTACGTCATCCACCGATGCGAACGGTGACACGGTTCGCCGTACCGTAGACAACCCGCAGAACAAGGATTCTGGTCAGTATGTTGTCTCCGAAGACAATAGCGTGTATGACCCGATGAACCAGCGCAAGGGCAAGGCGCACCTGTCCATTCAGGACTCGCAGGGTGACTCTCAGGATGATACGAAGCCTGTCACGGTCCGTGCCACGAACTTCCCTCAGAATGACAAGGGTTACGACCTGATCGTCATGGAAATCGACTCCAACGGCAACACCGTGGGTGACGCGCTCGCCATTGTGCACGTTAGTCCGGAATCGATTTCTGCGGGCGCTTTCGAAGCGGTGATTGGTGTGCCCGGTGCGTCCTTACAGATTGGTAAGACGTACCTGGTGGCGGCTTTTGATGCTGCCGGTGACGGTAACCTTCAGCTCAATACGGTGCGTTTTACGGTGACTCAGGCATCCTCTGAGGGTGGCGGATCATCGTCCGGTCCTTCGTCTAAGAGTGAGGGGAAGCCGGTTGCGGCTTCTTCCGCCTCTCCTTCGACTGCCTCTGAGACTGCGAACGCATCCGGCGCGAAGGCACCCGCTGCGGGTTCTACGTCTAAGACCCGCGGTATTCAGGCTGATACCGCTATGGCTCCGGGTACTAATGACGCCACGATTTCTATTCCGCGCGCTGCCGGTAGCCCTGCCACCGCGTCTTCCTCGGCGCTGGGGTACCGCACCGGGGAGGCGCAGCCTGTTGAGGTGGCGACCCCCGAGTCTAATTTGCCCTCGGGTACCGATTCGGCGGCTCAGTCTCGCCGTGCCGCGATTCTGAACGGTTCTTCCTCTCAGGTTCGTACTGATCCCGGATCGCCGAACGGTGTGAAGGCAACGGAGGCGCAGATTACCCGCAACATGGATAAGAGTTCGCCTCTTCTGCCGATTTTGGTGACCCTGGGCGGTGGCCTGATTCTTGGTGCTCTGGGCATGTCACGCATGCATACCTCGAAGAAGGATTAGTCGCGTAGGGGGTGGGGGAGTAGCGGCCCCTGTTGCCTGTTGAGGGGGTATTGCCCTGTCGGTGTGCTGTGGGGTGGTTTGTCACAAAACGGTTTCTTGGAACCTGATGTTGAGAAATACTCACGCTATCGATATAGTAAGCCTGTCCTAACAGTGTCGATAGTATGGATACACACCAATGAAGATTTTCACATCTGGCACCCGCCTCTCCAAGGGAGCCTGCGCCCTCGCTGTCGCTGGCGCTGTCGCCCTGCCCCTGGCACCCGTTCTCGCCGAGAACATTAATATCGCTGCCCAGAACGTTGCCGCACAGAACGTCGCTGCAGGCGACCAGGCAACTGCAGGCGCATCCTTCGGCTGGGGCGTGCGCGCCTCCTTCCTGTCCTACAACGGTATGCCCCGCGAAATGACCGACGGCGCCGCCTGGGACGCAACCGCAAAGCAGTTCACCTTCACCCCGACCTCCACCACCGTCTCCGAAGACGGCAAGCAGGTCACCCTGCAGGCAGCCGGCCGCCTCTGGTTCACCGGCCACTGCGCTGAAGGCCAGGACCCCGAAACCGGTTGCGCCCTGAACCTCACCTTCTCCAACCCCCGCGTGGAACTGAACCTTGCTGACGGCACCGGCTCCCTCTACATGACCGTGCGCACCAAAAACTACGCCTCCGGCAAGTTCGAGGGCCCCATGGAAGTCAAGATGGCGACCCTGAGCACCGGCACCGCCAAGCAGAGCGAGAAGGACGGTGTGGTCAGCATCAGCGGCATCTCCGCGAACCTGACCGCCGACGGTAACCACGCCTTCTCCGACTTCTACAACGAAGGCGCCAGCCTCGACCCGCTGAGCATCTCCTACAACGGTAGCGCAGCTAACACCCCCAAGAGCGCCTACAGCGTCGCTGAGTCCTACAACACCGGTGCGGGCGTGAACCTGCCCCAGAACACCGCACGTCTGGGCCAGAACCACATCGTGCACGTGGCACCCCCGAGCTTCGGCGGCGACACCACCTACACCGTGCTGACCAGCTCCAACCTGAAGATGACCGACACCGGCGTCCTGAAGGCCAACAAGGGCGTTTTCGCGGTGGATGCTGACGGCAACCGCATGCTCGTCATCAACAGTGAGACCAACAAGCCCGAGCTGTACACCGTAACCGCCGAAGGTAAGCTCGTCTCCTCCGGCACCTACTCCGACGCAGACCTCGGCACCACCACCGTCAAGGCAATCGGCTACAACCCCGCCAACAACACCTGGGGCATCGTCAGCATTGACGGCCAGGGCGGCGGCAAGCTGACCATCATTGATGCATCCGGCAAGGCAACCTCGCAGGCTCTGCCGAAGCCCGACTCTATCGACCCGCAGGTTGTGAACGCATACTCGCTCGACGAGTACTACGGCGACTCGTTCTCCAACAACACCGTGACCCTCGCACCGCTGCCCGACGGCAGCTTCGTGTACGCGCCGTCGACTTCCATCTACGATGCGGCCGGCGAAAAGGCGGTTCAGAAGGGTCACCTGCTGCACATGAGCAGCAACGGCGTGTCCCTGGTGCCGAACTCTTCACCCGCAGGCTACGACACCGCCCTGCCCTCGACCCTGGTCAGCCCCAAGGGCTACATTTACCGTTGGAACAACTGGTACGGCGGTAAGGTGCAGATCCTCAAGTACGAGAACGGCACTTTCAGCGTGGTCCGCGAGTCCGCAACTCTTGAGGGCTTCGAGAAGACCGAGGTTGCCACCATGTTCCTGACCCGTGCGGGCAACGTGGTTGTGGTGGACGCATCCGGCTCCCGCCTGGTGTTCATGGACGAGACCCTGAACAAGGTGAACGAGGTGGTTCTCTCCTCGATGCGTAAGACCGACAAGAGCGGCGGCTACAACGCTCTCGAGCTGCCCAACGGCGATATTATCTACCCAACCAGCTTCGAGAACCCGAACACCTATGAGGATCAGCTGTGGCTGAACCGCCTGGCAGCGAACTCGGCACCGGAACAGACCCCGGCACCCGAGCCCACTAAGTCTGCTGAGCCTACCGTCGCTCCCACCGTAGCTCCGACCGTGGCACCGACTGCTGAGCCGACTGTCGCGCCTTCTGCTGAGCCTACCGTGACTGCAGAGCCGACTGTTGCTCCGACCGAGGCACCGACCGCAGAGCCCACTAAGTCCGCTGAGCCGACCGTTGTGCCCACCGAGGTACCCTCTGCTGAGCCGACCGTTGCTCCCACCGCGGAGCCCACCGTGGCACCGACTGTCGCGCCTTCTGCTGAGCCCTCGGCAACCGCAGAACCCACCGCGGAGCCTTCGGCAACGGCTGAGCCCACCAAGACTGCAGAACCGACTGCTGAGCCCACCAAGACTGCAGAACCCACCGTAGCGCCTTCGGAAGAGCCCACCTCGCCGTCTCTGCCGACCGCGTCCGTGGCGCCTTCTGTTGCCCCGAGTGCTTCTGCAATTCCGAGTGCATCTGTGAGCGCATCCCCGACCGCGGTTCCGAGCGTTCCCGCCGTGACCCCCTCGGTGAGCGCCTCTGCATCGGCGTCTGCTAGTGCATCTGCTTCTTCGAGCGCTTCTGCAAGTGTATCGAGCTCCGCAAGCAGCTCCAGCAGTGCATCGGTGACCGCATCGGCTAGCGAGTCTGCATCTGCGAGTGCATCCGCGTCCGCGAGCGCTTCCGCAAGTGAGTCTGCATCCGCGAGCGCTTCTGCTTCTGAGAGCAGCACCGCTGACCAGAACGCAGCCGGCCACAAGGGTGGCTCCAACGGCGGTTCTGACGCAGGTTCCGGCGCCTCCGACAACTTGGGTGTGAGCGGCTCCAACGGCGGTTCCTCTAACGGTGGTTCTTCCGCAGGTGGTTCCTCGACCTCCGGTAGCTCCTCCTCGAAGCTGGCACAGACCGGCGCATCCGGCGCTATGTTCGCCGCAGCAGCTGGTGCTATCACCCTGGCTGCGGGTACCGCACTGGTCGTGGCTCGCCGCCGCAAGAGCTAAAATTTAGCCTTCGTGCAACACCCCGCTTCGCCACTCGTGTTCATGAGTGGGGGAGCGGGGTGTTCCTTTCATACAATGGAAATATGACTATTCTGAATGTAATCGCAACTTCGCACGGCACTGACTCGGTCGCCGGTCGTGAAGCTATCACGCTGATTCGTGAGCAGATCAAGTTCCTGCTTGCCCAGCGTAACGATGGTATGGAGTACCGTGTTCACGCCGCATACGTGGATGTGGAATCTCCCAGCGTTGATGACGCCGCAGCCTCCCTGCCTAAGGATGAGCCCTGCGTTATTGTGCCGATTCTGCTGTCGACTGGCTTCCACACTCAGGTGGATTTGCGCCGTGCCGCACGCAATAGCGGTATTGAGCGTATTAGTATTGGTGAGTCTCTGGGCCCGGATGCGCGCCTTGCCGCGCTGACCCGCGCCCGTTTGGAGGAAGCTGGCTGGACTCCCGGCGACGGCCCTGTGGTTCAGGGTGCTGCCGGTTCTTCTCGTGCTGATGGTCGTGCGGACATGAGCCGTGCCGCTGAGCTGCTGGCTGAGGAGTTGCACGTTCCGGTGCATCACGGCTTCGTTGCCGCGATTGATCCGAAGTTCCACGAGGTGGTTGCTGAGCATCAGCCTAAGTTTGCCGCGACCTACCTGCTGGCGGAGGGGTTCTTCGCCGGTAAGATGCGCCGTGATGCTGAGTCGACCGGTGTGCCGGTGAAGGTTGCCGCGCCGCTGGTGAACGCGCAGGGTGGCGCTTCTGCTGCCGTGGTGGCGGAGTGCTTTATTGACCGCATGGATGCCGCTATTGCGCAGCTGGATGCCGCCTAGATGACTTAAAATCAGGCTAGTGCGCTCGCTGTTCACTCGCCTGATGAGAGGCTTCTGAAAACCCATACAAAAAACCTCGGGACGTTATGTTCCCGAGGTTTTTGTGTTGCTGTGTTTGAGAGCCGTAGACGGCTGAGTGCTTAGGCGGTCTTGAGGTAGACGTCGCCGTCGCGGACCTCTACGGGGTAGACCTTGATGGAGTAGGAGGGGTCAGAGACGCACTCGCCGGTGGTCAGGTCGTAGACCTCCTTGTAGAGGGGGGAGGTGATGGTGGGGTTGCCGTTCTTTTCACCGACGATGCCGCGTGCGAGGACCAGTGCCTGGCTGTGCGGGTCGAGGTGGTCGCCGGCGAAGATGCCGTGCTTGGTCTTGTAGATGGCGTACTGGTAGCCGTCGATCAGGGCGACTTCACCCCAGTTTTCTTCGAGGTCAGATTCGGCGCAGATGCGTACCCAGTTCTCAGCCATGGGGGTTTCCTTTCGAAGTGGTGGTCTGCGCCGCGCGGGGTGCAGGACACAATAGCGGTTCGTGTGTTCTTTGTTTGGAGTTTACCTTATGAAACCCACATTTGGAAATGGGGCACGCGGAGGGTGCTAAAGGTTATTTTTACCCTAAAACTCAAGCCTGATTTTTGTAGATTAGCCTTACCTAATTTAATTTCAGGTAAGGTAAGAATACCCTATTTCAGCCCGATATTCCGCGGATTTTTTAGAAAATTTTCCCAAAAAATGCGGATTTTCGATGCCTCGACCCCGCGCTAGAGTGTACGATAAAAGTCGTAGTTTAAAACGCCTTTTGACTGCCTGAAGAAAACAACATAATCCCACACAAAAATGTTTCGTAATTTTCAGATGCATTCTAAAGAAGCGGGCGCTCCAACTACTCGGTACGCATCAGGTACGAGCCCAACGGTACGGAAACTAGGAGTTCCAATGCCGGGCACGATCCAGCCGCACACTGAGGGTAGATAAGTGCCATGAACTACCTGCATTACAACTAGGAAGGAAAATCCATGTCGCACACCCCCCGCAACATTCTCGTTGTCGGCGCAGGCCCCGCTGCGTGGCGTTTTGTACGCGCGTACCACGAAGGCGCTGAAGCTGCCGGTCGCGCAGCGGACACCATCACCGTCCTCAACGATGAGCCCTACATCCCCTACGACCGCGTTGCTATCGAGAAGATTTTCAAGGACACCGAGAAGGACCTGACCCTCGGTGACCCCGAACTGTGGAATGCAGAGAACATCAACCTGGTCAACAACTGCCACGCAGAGAAGCTTGACCGCACCCGCCGCGTTGTTACCGACACCGAGGGCAACGAGTACCCCTACGATGTGCTGGTCTTCGCAACCGGTTCCCGCGCGGTTCGTATCCCCATTCTTAACTCGGACGCTGCACACGTCTTCCGCACCATTGACGACGTGAAGAACATGGTCTCCGAGGTTAACCGCCTGCAGGACACCCTCGGCCGCGCACCCCGCGGTATTGTCGTCGGTGGCGGTCTGCTCGGCCTCGAAGCAGCTGAGGGTCTGAAGGACCTGGGCGCAGAGCCCACCATCCTGGATGTGGCTCCCTGGCTGCTTTCCGTTGAGGTTGACCAGGGTGGCGGTTACGCCGTGAACGCCCAGATTAAGGCAACCGGCATTGAGATTGAGACCGGCGTGTACATCTCCGGCATCAACAAGGATGCTGACGGCAACGTCGTCTCCGTCTCCATCGCAGATTCTCCCTCTGAGGATGCAGAAATCCGCACCCTGCCCGCCGACATGGTGGTCTTCGGTGCCGGTATTCGCCCCAACGACGAGCTGGCACGCGACGCCGACCTGGCACTGGGCGAGCGCGGCGGTATTCTCGTCAACGACGCATGCCACTCCTCCGACGAGCACATTTGGGCTATCGGTGAGGTCGCCTGCGTGCTGGGCCGCACCTGGGGTCTGGTCGCACCGGCTAACGCTATGGCTGATGCTGTGGCAGCTAACCTGCTCAACGACAACGAAGAAGCTCAGGTTGAAGAGTTCGACATCGCAACCAAGCTGAAGTTCTCCGGCGTTCAGGTGGCTGGCTTCGGTGACCGCCGCGGCACCACCGAGGGCTGCCTCGAGGTTCTGTTCGCAGACCCCGCACGCGGTATGTACCAGAAGATCGTGACCAGCGGCGACGCAAAGACCCTGCTCGGTGGCGTGTTCGTCGGTGACACCGCTCCCTTCGACTCCCTCAAGCCCCTGCTCGGCCGCGAACTGCCCGCTGAACCGAACGTTTACCTGACCGCAGCTGGCGGCGGCGACGGCATCCCCGACACCGAACTGCCCGACGACGCAATCCTGTGTTCCTGCAACAACATCAGCTTCGGTGCCGTCCGTGAGGCTATCGCAGACGGCAACCACGATGTTGCATCGCTGAAGTCCTGCACCACCGCGGGTACCCAGTGCGGTTCCTGTGTTCCGATGCTACAGAAGACTCTGGAACAGCAGATGAAGAAGATGGGTCTGACCGTCTCCAAGGCACTGTGTGAGCACTTCGACTTCTCCCGTGCAGAGCTGGCTGAGGCTGTGCGCCTGACCAACCTGGACGACTTTGACTCCGTTCTGGCACGCTTCGGCCGCGGTGGCGACGGCTGTGCAATCTGTAAGCCGACCGTTGCGTCGATTCTCTCCTCCTTCCGCAACTCCTACGTCCTGGACGCAGGCCGCGGTGGTATTCAGGAGACCAACGACCGCGCACTGGCGAACATGCAGAAGAACGGTACCTACTCCGTCGTTCCGCGTATTCCCGCAGGTGAGATTCCCGCTAAGAAGCTGGGTGTCATCGCTGAGGTTGCTGAAGAGTTCGGCCTGTACGTGAAGATTACCGGTGCGCAGCGTATCGGTATGTTCGGTGCTCGCCTGGAGCAGCTGCCCTACATTTGGGAGCGTCTGGTGGATGCCGGCTTCGAGTCCGGTCAGGCATACGGTAAGTCCCTGCGTAACGTGAAGTCCTGCATGGGTTCGACCTGGTGCCGCTTCGGTGTTCAGGACTCCACCGGTATGGCAATTCAGCTGGAGAACCGTTACCGCGGTCTGCGTTCCCCGCACAAGTTCAAGTTCGGCGTTTCCGGTTGTAACCGTGAATGTGCTGAGGCACAGGGTAAGGACGTTGGTCTGATTGCAACCACCAACGGCTGGAACCTGTACCTGGGTGGTAACGGTGGTGCAAACCCCGCTCACGGTCGTCTCTTCGTCAAGGACGCCTCCAGCGAGGACATCATCCGCTACATTGACCGCTACCTGATGTACTACATCCGTACCGCAGACAAGCTGCAGCGTACCGCTCGCTGGCTTGAGGACCTGGATGAGGAGCACGGCGACGGTCTGGCACACCTGCAGTCCGTCCTCATTGAGGACTCCCTGGGCGTGTGCGAGGACCTGGAGCGCGACATGCAGCGTCACGTTGACTCTTACGAGGACGAGTGGGCAGCAACCCTGCGTGACGAGCGCCGCCTGCGCCGCTTCCGTGCCTTCATCAACGAGCCCAACGGCAGCGACGAGGGTTCGCACCTGTACGTGCTGGAGCGCGAGCAGATTCGCCCCGCAACCCCCGAGGAAATTGCGGCGGCAGAAGCTGGCGAGTCCGACACCGTCCTGCTGACCGGTACCAAGATTCCCGTGGGTAAGCCCAGTGACCTCAACCCGGTCCCGGCAGCATAGTATGTGCCCGAAGATTCCTCCGTTCCCGCCCCGCGAGTTCGCCACTATCGACGAAGTACTCGCGGGCGGGGCGCCCGGGCACAGCCTGGACGATAGCGTGACGGAACGCGGCATTCTTCTGCCCGGCGAGCCTGCTGAGAACCCCGGCAAGGTCTACATTGTGGGTGGCGGCCCCGGTGCCGCTGACCTGCTGACCCTGCGTGCGGCACGTGCCCTGAGCGAGGCGGACGTGGTCCTTCTGGATCACCTCGCCCCGCAGGAGTACGGCGAGTACGCACCGAACGCCCTCATCGTTGATGTGGGCAAGGTTCCCGGTAAGCACGCTGTTCCGCAGTCCCGCATTCAGCAGCTCATGATTGATTACGCGCTCTCGGGTAAGACCGTGGTGCGTTTGAAGGGCGGCGACCCGTACGTGTACGGTCGCGGCGCTGAAGAGCTGGATGCGTGCATCGCCGCCGGCCTGGAGGCTGAGGTTATCCCCGGCATTACCAGCGCCATTGCGGTTCCTGCGCGTGCTGCGATTCCGGTGACCCTGCGTAAGGTATCCTCGATTTTCACCGTCATTTCTGGTCACTCCGGCCTGTCGGAGACCGAAGTGTCGGCGGTTGAGGCGACCCTGCGTGCCCAGGGCACCGTGGTGCTGCTGATGGGCGTTCGTACCCTGCCCGATACGGTGGCGTCTCTGCTCTCTCGTGGGATTGAGGCTGACACGCCGCTGGCAACCATTGAGAACGGTTTCTCTGAGAAGGAGCGCGTGACTGTCACGACCCTTGAGAACGCTCAGGTAGATTGCGCATCGGTTAAGGCGCCGGCTATTACCGTCATCGGTGAGGTCGTGCATTATGCTCGCGATAATCAGAACCGCTTTGTGAGCGAGGTTCACGAGCGTCTGCGTGAGCGTTCCACCTCCTAGAGGCGGTGCGCCAGATAGTATTGCACGGCCCCGCATCCTTGGTTTTCCTAGTTGCCAAGGGGCGGGGCTGTTGCTGTGCCGGGTTATATTGCTACGCCGGGAGCGCCGCGGAGCAAAAACAGCGGCACAAAAACATACGAAAGCGGGGCGGGTATCAGTTGATACCCGCCCCGCTTTCGTCAGGGGTGCTGCGCTCAAATCCTAATCTTGGAGTTTAGAGTCTCAGCGCCTAGATCTTGAAATCGCTGCTGCTACCGGAACTAGAGCTACCGGAGCCGCCACCACTGGACTTGCTTGCCGAAGCCGATGAGGAGGGACCCTCAAAGACCTTGCGGAATCGGTCGCTGTACTCCGACACAAAGTACTCGCGGCTGGTCACGCGCCACTTGCCCTCGGCGTACACCACGTAAATCACGACATCCAGGGTGCTTGCCTTCTGAGGCTCACCCGTGCCCTTCTGGTAGATGGTGTATTCCTTGACAACATCCCGGCAGGGGAACGCCACAACAGCCAAATCGGAAGAGGCAAGAGCCTTCGCATCGAGATCGTCACGGATGCTCAGCTTGCTCTCGTAGTCCTTAGTCCAACCGCCCGCAGCGTAGAGCTTAGCGATAGCCTTCAGGTTGTTGACCAGACCGCTGTCAGCGCCGTGGACCAGTCCCTTGAGGTACTGCAGGTCGCCGTTGTACATCGCGGCAATGTACGCGCTCTGGTAAGCAGCCAGGGTCTTGTAGGCACCTTCGAGGGAGACGGTACGCTGAGCCACCGTATCAATGACCGGGATTGGGACGTTCTTCGCGGGGGAGGTGTCGGTCGGCTCAACATAGTGCGCAATGGCGGGCTTGTACTCGTACTTGACGTCGCCAATGTACTTCTTATAGTCCTTCAAGAACTCGTCGGACGGAATAATCTTCGCGCTGTTACGGCTTGACGAGGACGAAGACGAAGCGGATGCCGAAGCCGAGGCAGACTCAGAAGGCGAAGCCGACGCAGACGCCGAGGGGGAGGCGGAGGCGCTCGGGGAGCCGGAGAAAGTGTCGCCGGTACCGGTGGGGCGAATATCCTTGTTGAAGGCGCATCCTGCCAGGGCGAAAGCGCCGGCGGTCAGACCGCCAAAAAGGACGGTGCGGCGGGTCAATCCGTTTCGGTCGTTAGCAGAGAAGCTGGCGTGTGCACTCGGCCGGAAGGACATGGTATCTCCTGAAAGTGGTTGATTGAGGTAGCTCGCTTCACAACGCTGTGATGCGTACGAAAGGATCCGCCTCATCGTTTTGTATGGTGCGCGGTACACAGGGGGTACCGGGATACGGGTGCGCCGGAGCGTGAACTGCGGCGGTATGAAGTATCCACTTCTTACTATAGAAGACTGGTTTTAAAACTTCGTCAAAAAACCCTGGACATTGTCTTTAAGGCACAATAACCCAAAGTCGGTGAGGTGCAGGGGGAACTGTGCCTCAACGACTTTGGGCTAGCGCGTATGAAATTGGTGAGATGGGGCGGCTCTCGACCGGGGGTATTAGACCCCTGCGGATTTAGACCTTAGTGGAGCCGCGACCCGAAGAACCGCTAGAACCAGCGGAACCGGAACCTCCGGAACTAGAAGAGTCGGAAGAATCGGAAGAGCCCTTGCCGCCATTCAGATAGTCGTTGCCGATTCGCCACCACTTACCCTCGGTGTAGAGCATCACGTGCGGAATGGCTACCTGAGTAATCGCCGGTATCTTGCGTTCGGAGCCGTCCGGCTGATGGATGGCGGTGGCAGAATACTTGGCGTCTATCATGATTTCTACATAGCCGTCACCGTTCTTCAGGGCGGTTCGAGGCTCCGTATTCCGCATGGAAATGCTGCACGTGAAGTCCATGTACCAGCCGTTCTGCTCATACAGTTCCTTGACCGCCTTGACCTCGTCGATGGCGCTCTTGTCTGCCGGGTAGGTCAGCTCAATCGCCTGATCTGCATAGCGGCCATCCTTGAGTGCGGTAATCTGTGCGCTGTAGTATGCGCGCAAGGTCTCGTAGGCGCCCTGGAACGTTGGTTCCTCACGGTGCGGAACGGTCTTGAGGGGCTTAGGTACGTTCTTCGCAGGGGAAGAATCCGTTGCGGGCTGGTACTCGCCCATGTATTCGCCGGTCAGCTTCAGGGGACCGGGGTACTTTTCCCAACCCTCAACGAGTGCGTCCTCAGATACGGGTACGCGTGCCGCGCTGGACGAGCTGCTCTTAGCGCTTGCTGATGCGGTCGCCGAGGAAGTAGCGGTAGCAGACGGCGAACTAGATGCAGAAGCGGAAGCGCTCGCGGACGGGGTGGGGGAACCGATCTTAGCTTTTGCTTCTTCGCTCAACGGGCGAATGTCGGAGGCGCAACCAGCCATGAGGGTTGCCGCGCCACCGAGCAGTAGGGCGCGGCGGCTCATTAGGCGGGAAGCAACGGAACGGGTGCTCGAAGAGGGTGAGAGCATCGGTGAACTCCTTGATTATTCCCGAGGCGGGCTCGGGGCACCCGGCGGCGGGCGCGTGGTTGTATGGCGTGTTGGGTGAGGTCGTGAAAGGGGGTAAAACTTCAGGCAAATGCCGCGGTTTCAGTCCACATCCGGAAGTGACCTCGGGCGCGTACATGCTGCTGGTGGAGCGAACGGATACGCGGTGAACTCATCTTTGAGACTGCTATGTTCACACTCCGGTGAGAGGGTAGATGCTATCGAATCATCATTGATGTGTTGCACGATTCATTTTAGACTATTTTGAATTCAAAATGCACGAAAATACACCTTAGTAATCTCTGTGAGTCTATGGATCACTCAAGATATCAATCACCGTAAAGTATTGTGACTATGCTCTGTCGATGGGGAGCTATTTGATGGGAGTGGGCGCTTCGGTGAGAGGCGGCACGTATGTTAAATTAAGTGATTTCAATCATATTTATGGCCTAAAAAACGAAAGAGCCTCGTCCCAGTGTTTGCAAAAAATGGGGGATAGGGGAGGGATCGGATCAACCTTCTGAATGCGAGGAGGCCTTCAGTAGTTCAGGAGAAATACCCGATTCAATAAGGGGAAACCCGTTCGGTAATCCCCAAATATGCACTCTATTCACCCGCTATGCATTGCTGAATCATTCAGAAAAACCGGTTCCCACACGGGGTGTTGAAGAGATGAAAACGTGCAGGGGTGAATATCTAGTGGAATTACATCGGTGTTCACCCCATATCTTGTGGTTGCACTGACTGCAATCCCATGGACTCCCTCGAAAAAATTGAAACCCACTTAAAGCAACACTGGGGGAATGTAAAAACATACATCCTTAAACACGCCCGAGTGCAGGGTGAGGCAAGACCCCTTAAGCCCCCTACTCGCTCTAAATATCGCCGAACGAAGAACCATTCTGTTTTACGCCCTCGGCATCGGCGCATCTGAAAAGTGCTGTTCAAACCCACACCCTGCGGGGTTGCATACAGACACAAAAGCCACATAAACTATTAGTGTTTGCAACGACCCGGCCATCACCGGCGAGCAATTCGGAAGAACGGACCGCACCTGCGGGCACCCGCCAATCGCTGCGGCGAGGGTGTCTTAGCGGAAGAGATGTAGTCCCAGTAGAACCGGACGGTTAAGCCCGATATAGCTGTAATAAGCGACTGATACCCGCCCAACGCGCCGCTCTTCCGGTGGCTAGGTATCGCGGACACGCGACGCCACGTAGCCCCGGGAGGGTTCGGTGCGTTGAGCTGTTAAATCAGTAAGCAAGGTGGTACCGCGCCGCATCCCGACCCCGGCACAACCCGGGCAAGTCAGCGATGCCCAGGCGTCCTTGCACCCGTCATGTCAATCCTCACCCGCTGAAACGGTGGGACGACGAGTGCTACGTACCCTGTCGCCCCAACCTCTCAGCGTTGAGAACAACAGATAAGGGCGCACAAACACATGTCCCATGTTTACCCCAAGGCGAGCGCCTTCGAAGCCGCAGGAAGCGGCGTCACCGCATCGCCCAAGTTCCCCGCACTCGAAGAGGCAGTCCTCGACTACTGGAAGAAGGACAACACCTTCTCCGCATCCGTCGAGAACCGCCCCGCAGGCGAAAACGGCGAAAACGAATTCGTCTTCTACGACGGCCCTCCCTTCGCTAACGGCCTGCCCCACTACGGCCACCTGCTCACCGGCTACGCCAAGGACCTCGTCGCACGTTACCAGACTCAGCGCGGCCACAAGGTAGAACGCCGCTTCGGCTGGGACACCCACGGCCTGCCCGCAGAACTCGAGGCAATGAAGCAGCTCGGCATGACCGACAAGCGCGAAATCCTCGAAATGGGCATCGACAACTTCAACGACGCTGCCCGCGCATCCGTGCTCAAGTACACCAACGAGTGGGAAAAGTACGTCACCCGCCAGGCACGCTGGGTCGACTTCGAAAACGACTACAAGACCCTGAACGTCGAGTACATGGAGTCCGTCATCTGGGCGTTCAAGCGCCTCTACGATAAGGGCCTGACCTACCAGGGCTTCCGCGTGCTGCCCTACTGCTGGAAGGACGAGACCCCCCTCTCCAACCACGAGCTGCGCATGGACGACGACGTGTACAAGGACCGCCAGGACCAGACCGTCACCGTCGCATTCCGCCTCACCGCAGACACCGCCCTCGGCGCTGACGAGAAGGTCGCCGCAGAACTCGACGGCGTCGAAGCACTCGCATGGACCACCACCCCCTGGACCCTGCCCACCAACCAGGCGCTCGCCGTTGGACCCGAGATTGAATACTCCGTCGTGCCCGGCGCGGGCAAGTTTGAGGGCCGCTCCTTCCTGATTGCCTCCGAGCTGCTCGGCTCCTACGCCAAGGATCTCGGCTACGAAGGCGACCAGCCCGAAAAGGACGCAGACGCAGCCGTCACCGCACGCTACACCGGCTCCCAGCTCGAGCACGTACGCTACACCCCGCTCTGGGACTACTTCGTAGACGCCGAAAAGTGGGGCACCGAAACCTCCTGGCAGATTCTCGTCGCCGACTACGTCACCACCGGTGACGGTACCGGCATCGTCCACCAGGCACCCGCCTACGGTGAAGACGACCAGAAGGTCTGTGAAGGCTACGGCATCCCCGTGATCCTCTCCCTCGACGAAGGCGCAAAGTTCCTGAACCTCTTCGCCAAGCCTACCGCCTCCGGCTCCACCGCCCTGGCTGAGATTGCAGGCGTGCAGGCATTCGACGCGAACCGCACCATCATCAACGCTCTCAAGGCAGACGATGTGCTGATCCGCGAGAAGTCCTACGTGCACTCCTACCCGCACTGCTGGCGCTGCCGTACCCCGCTCATCTACCGTGCAATCACCTCCTGGTACGTGAAGGTCACCGACTTCAAGGACCGCATGTACGAGCTGAACAAGCAGATCAACTGGATCCCGGAAAACGTGAAGTACGGCCAGTTCGGCAAGTGGGTTGAGAACGCACGCGACTGGTCCATCTCCCGTAACCGCTTCTGGGGCTCCCCGATCCCCGTGTGGGTTTCGGACGACCCGAACTACCCGCGCATGGACGTGTACGGCTCCCTCGAAGAGCTCAAGGCAGACTTCGGCCGCCTGCCCCTGAACAAGGACGGCGAACCCGACCTGCACCGCCCGTACATTGACGAGCTGACCCGCCCGAACCCGGACGACCCGACCGGCAAGTCCACCATGCGCCGCGTGGAAGACGTGCTCGACGTCTGGTTCGACTCCGGCTCCATGCCCTACGCGCAGGTGCACTACCCCTTCGAGAACCAGGAATGGTTCGAGAACCACTACCCGGCAGATTTCATCGTCGAGTACATCGGTCAGACCCGCGGCTGGTTCTACGTGCTGCACGTACTGGCGACCGCACTCTTCGACCGCCCCGCGTTCAAGAACGTCATCAGCCACGGTATTGTGCTCGGCTCGGACGGTCAGAAGATGTCCAAGTCCCTGCGTAACTACCCGGACGTCTCCGAGGTCCTCGACCGCGACGGCTCCGATGCAATGCGCTGGTTCCTGATGTCCTCCCCGATCCTGCGTGGCGGCAACCTGATCGTGACCGAGCAGGGCATCCGCGAGGGTGTTCGCCAGGTCATGCTGCCGCTGTGGAACGTCTACCACTTCTTCGCCCTGTACGCTAACGCCGCCAACAACGGTGAAGGCTACAGCGCAAAGCTCAAGTACGACTCGCAGCACGTGATGGACCGCTTCATCCTCGGCAAGACCCGCGAACTCATCGAGCAGGTCACCGCAGCGATGGACTCCTACGATATCTGGAACGCCTGCGAATCCCTGCGCCAGTACGCCGACGCACTGACCAACTGGTACGTGCGCCGCTCCCGCGAGCGCTTCTTCAACGAAGACACCGACGCATTCGACACCCTCTACACCGCACTGGTGACCGTGTCGAAGGTCGCCGCGTCCCTGCTGCCGCTCAGCAGCGAGGAAATCTACCGCGGCCTCACCGGTGAACGCTCCGTGCACCTGGCTGACTGGCCCGAGGCATCCGCTTTCGCTGACGAGTCCGACCTGCTGGCTCTCATGCAGACCGTGCGTGAGGTCTGCTCCGCCGGTTCGGCACTGCGCAAGGAAAAGAAGATCCGCGTGCGCCAGCCGCTGCAGAAGATGACCGTGGCGATCGCACCCGAGCAGTTCGCGGCACTGGGTACCGCTTTCGGCGAGAAGGGCGCGGAGTACTTCGCGAACATCGTCGAGGACGAGCTGAACCTGCGCCAGGTGGAGCTGGTCAGCGCCGACACCGTCGACCCCGCCGACTACGGTATCTCCCAGCAGCTGAAGGTCAACGCACGTGCGGCAGGTCCGCGCCTGGGCAAGCAGGTGCAGGTTGCCATTAAGGCTTCCAAGTCCGGTGACTGGACTGTGACCGAGGACGGTACCGTCCTGGTCGGCGTGGCAGCTCTGGACGGCGGCCTGGCTCTGGAAGAAGGCGAATACGAACTGGCAACCGTGGTTGCCGCTGACGCTGAGGGTGCTGAGCACACTGCAGCTGCGGTTCTGCCCGGTGGCTTCCTTGTCCTCAACATTGAGCTGACCGACGAGCTGGTTGCCGAGGGTATCGCCCGCGATACCATCCGCGCTATTCAGCAGGCACGTAAGGACGCCGACCTGAACGTTGCGGACCGCATCAACCTGAGCATCGCGGCACCGGAGGAAACTCTGGCAGCTCTGCGCACCAACGAAGCACTGGTGACCGGCGAAACCCTCGCCGTGTCCCTGCAGCTGAGCGAAGCAGCCGAGCTGAGCATTAGCGTAGCCAAGGCATAAAACGCCTGAACCGTACGGCCGTCCCGCCCCCTTCACAGGCGGGGCGGCCCGTCGTCTATCCCGCCGCACGGTTATCCCGCCGCACGGTGGGCCCCTGCCGGCACCGACCGGCTATCCCAGTGAGGAGAACAATGAGCGAGAAGAATTACCCCGCAATTCCCGACCCCGAGGGCGTGGAGCGGGTCTACAGTGAACTGCTGGCGCGAGCACCCGAAAACAAGATGGCGCCGCGCCTGGACGCTGTGGCGCGCGCCGTCGAAATCCTCGGCGACGTGCACCGTGCCGCGCCGGTCATCCACATCACCGGCACGAACGGCAAGACCAGCACCGCCCGCATGATTGAGGCGCTGCTGCTCGGCCACGACCTGCGTGTGGGCCGCTTTACCAGCCCGCACCTCGAAAGCGTCACCGAGCGTATCTGCATTAACGGCGCGCCCGTACCGGATGCCACCTTTGTGCGTATTTGGAAGGAAATCGCCCCTTACCTGCAGATTGTGGACGCGGAGATGACCTCCCGCGGCGAGCCCGCCCTGACCTTCTTCGAGTCCGTTACCGTGCTCGCCTTCGCAATTTTCGCGGACGAGCCGGTGGACGTGGTGGTGCTCGAGGTCGGTATCGGCGGCACCTGGGACTCCACGAACGTTGCCGACGGTGTGGTTTCCGTGGTCACCCCGATTGGTCTGGACCACACCGACATGCTCGGCGAAACCCTCGCCGAGATTGCAACCGAAAAGTCCGGCATTATCAAGCCCGGCGGCTTCCTGGTTTCTGCCGCACAGGACCCGGAAGCGGCGGACGTGCTGCTCGCCTCCGCCCGCGAGAAGGAAGTATCCTTCGCCTTTGAGGGCGTGGAGTTCGGCGTTGTCTCCCGTGAGCTTGCGGTCGGCGGTCAGCTGCTGACCCTGCGCGGCCTGGCGGGCGAGTACCCGGATGTTCCGCTGTCCCTGCACGGTGCGCATCAGGCACAGAACGCCGTGGTGGCTCTCGCCGCCGTGGAGGCATTCTTCGGCGGTCAGCGTCAGCTACCCGAGGACGTGGTGCGTACCGCGTTTGAGACGGTGCGCTCGCCGGGCCGTCTGGAGGTTGTGCGCACCGAGCCGCTGACCATCCTGGATGCGGGCCACAACCCGCACGGCGTGCGTGCTTCCGCGGCTGCGCTGACTGAGGCGTTCAAGCTGTCGCACCTGCATTCCGTGGTCGGTATTTTGGGTGAGAAGGATGCTCTGGGCATGTTTGAGACCATGCGCGAAGAGTACGTGGACGCTTCGGACGGCACGTTCCGCCTGTACTTGGCGGCGTCGGATTCGCCGCGTGCGATTGCGCCGGAGCGTCTGCACGAGCTCGCCCTGGACGCTGGTCTAGACGAAGACTCGATTGAGGTGTTCGAGCACCTGGACGAGGCGATTGCCACCGCCATGGAGAACGCCCTCTTCGAGCAGGAGTCGGCGGGCGTGCTGATTACCGGTTCGATTACGGTCATCGGTGAGGCGCGTACCCTGCTGGCTGCGCATGAGCAGGCGAAGACCCCCGGCGCTGAGGCTGAGGAGCTGCCGGATGAGCTGGGCGCCGAGGGTGCTTATGCGGGTTCTGCGGGTGCGGCGTCGGCTTCGACTCTGGCTGCCGCTGCGGCTGCGGCTGCCTCTGCTGAGCCGGATGAGCTGCTGGACGGCATCATGGCTGAGCTGGGTGGCGAGTCTGCGGCGGGTTCTTCGCTGGAGGATTCGCTGGGTCTGCCGCTGGGTGACTCGTACACCGATGATTTCTTCGGTGACGATGATTCCGAAGACGAATAAAGCCCACTGAGGTTATTGATGAGAAGGCGGGGTGCCGCCCCCTAGTTGGTTTTACCGGCTGGGGGAGCGGCGCCCCGTTTTTTGTGCCCCGCCTTTTCGCGCCTCTGCCCTCGTGCTCCCACTCGAACGCATGATTTCTCACGTGTTCCCATGGGCTCTCACCTAACCCCAATCGCCCGAGTGCAACCGGTATCTTCCGCCTCCACCCACCCATAAATCGAAAATAACGAAAAATTGTGGGCACCGGGGGCGCAAAACCGGGCACGCCTTGGCGTCACGGTGCTATATTCGCTGAGGCGCCGGCCCCAACGCCTGAGGCCGCACCAACACACCCGCACACATACGCATACCAGCGACGGTATGCCACATAGTGAAAGGCACCCATCATGCCCGCACCCTTCAACGATTTGATCGGCACCGATTCGTTCACGGAGACGCTGCGTCAGGAGAACCTCGCCACCTGGCTTTCCGCCACGAATCACCGTTTTGTTGCTGAGCTTTTTGACGGCTCAATCGCCCCGCAGGTCATGGCGGGGTACCTGGTGCAGGACTACCGTTTCCTCGATACCTTCCTCGCCCTGATTGGTGGCGCGATTGCTAACGCTGATACTCTCGCGGGTCGTCTGCGCCTCTCCAAGTTCGCGGGCGAAATTGCCGGCGATGAGAACACCTACTTCCTGCGTTGCTTTGAGACTCTGGGCGTGACCGAACATCAGCGTGACTCCATGCCCGATACGGAGGCGACCACCGGCTTCAAGCGTCTCTTCCTCGACGCGGCGGCTAGCGGCAGCTACGCGGCGATCCTGTCGGTGCTGGTGGTTTGCGAGGGCCTGTACCTGGATTGGGCGTCGAAGGCTCCCGCCAAGCGTCCCGAATCGTTTGTGCACCACGAGTGGATTACCCTGCACGACTACCCGGAGTTCCGTGAGCTGGTTGATTTCCTGCGCCGCGAACTGGACCGTGTGGGCCCGTCGGATGCGCAGCGTGCCCGCGAGTTCTTTAGCCGCGCGGTGGAGCTGGAGCAGCAGTTCTTTGACGAGTCGTACACCCACCCGCTGCCCTAACGCACTGCCCTCACGTGCCGTCTGTGCGCTCCACGGTAGTTGCCGTGGGAGCCGCCGCGCGTCGATAAGGCGAATGCCATAGAAAACATGCGCACCATGCCCCGGAAGGTCCCGCCCGCCGCTACGTTGCGGGCTCCTTCCGGGGCTTTTGTGTTTAAGGTACGTCACAAAAATGCGCCTATTTGCATGATCTGAGGCGTCATATAGTAAATGTAGAAGCTAATGGCGTGCTATTGAGCAATGTGAGAGGCTAGGATAAATGGGGTACTGCTTCCGGGGTGCTGGCTATGCCGCGCCGGTGAGTATCACCGTAAAACACTATCTAAAGGAGTCGTATGAGTACCGCCGCATCGAGTACTACCGAGCCCACCCACGCTGAAAAAGAAGCGCAGCACGGGCACGCGGGAACCCCGGGCAGCTACTCAGACCGACAGCTCGGATTCTGGCTGGTTGGCGCCGGCCTGATCGCACTCATTTCTTCAGCGATTCTGGTGTACGAGCGCCTGCAGATTTACATTGATGCCGGCCACTCCACGGTCTGCGATATCAACGCCCTGCTCAGCTGCGGCACGGTGATGCGCACCCCGCAGGCGGAAGCTTTCGGCTTCCCGAACCCGTTCATTGGTCTGGTGGGCTTCTCGATTGTGGTGACTATCGGTGCCGCAATCATGGCGGGTGCACAGTTTAAGAAGTGGTTCTGGGTGTGCATGAACATTGGTTTGGCTGCGGCGACCGCCTTCATTATGTGGCTGTGGTACCAGACGACGTTCCAGATTAATGCCCTGTGCCTGTTCTGCATGATCGTGTGGGTTATGACCATCACGCTTTTTGTAAAGACCACGGTCCGCAATATTTCGGCGGGTGTTATTCCGGCGTCGCAGTCGATGCGTGAGAGCGCTCGCGGCTGGTCCTGGTTTGCGATTAGCCTGTGGCTGATCCTGATTTTCGGCATTATTGTGATCCGCTTCTTTGAGGTCATTGTGAATATGATGCGCTAAGCGTTCATCTCTGAGCTTGGTTTGAGGGCTGATGCCCCGAACGTGCAACGCCCCGGTGCCTGTTGGTGCCGGGGCGTTGTTGCGTCTGCGGGTGGGTGAGGCTGCGCAGAATACGCCGGGCTGATCGTGCCGGGCAGAATACGCCGGGCTGGGGCGCCGGGTAGCGGGGGAGGCGCCGGTGACTTTGCCGGCGGCGGTCAGCGGGGAGGCGGCGCCGGTGCGTATAATGGTCAGGTATATTCTTGAGCGGCGTCAGCTGGAGCCGTCCGCGGGGTTTGCCTGCGGCGTTGACTGCCTGCCGTTCTGCTGGACACTAGATTCTTGATACCCCTTCGAGGAGAACCGTGAAGACTGCCGGAATTGCCGCAATGGGCGCTGCTGCCGTTATTTTTCTGACTGCCCTGCTGTTGCTGACCGCCGGTCACTTCTCGCTGCTGTGGGTGATTCTGCTGGTGGTTTCTCCGTTTGTTTTCATTCTGGGCGTTCCGTTTGCGACCGGTTCCGGTCCGGAGTACCTGCCGACCGACCCGAAGCTTGCTCAGCAGGCTCGTGAGGCGCGCGATGCGGAGCTGGGTCTGGACTAGCCCCTCCTCTGTGAAAGTTTTTGAAGCCGGGTGGTGCGTAGTGGCACGCCCGGCTTTGCTGTACCCGCAATGCGTCCGCCGCAGAGTGCCCGCGGTATTGTGCCCGTGCATCCTGCCGGGAGGTGAAGCCCAGATAGGATGGGCGGGGTGGCTTAGAGGTACCCTCTACCGGGTATAATGGAACACGGTGTCTTGTGCGCCCCGCACGCGCATAAAGATCCCCACCAACGCATCGAGGGAGAGTACCCGAAGAGCGCCGGCTATAAGCCGCGGAGCATAACTGTCGCACCGCGCGGGCCGCCCGCCTCGGCGAAGAAACCCGAAGACCGGCAGAGCACCCAGGAAGGGTGTGAGCGTGCCGTGCTCGAGAGCGAGGTGGCTGTGACCGTCGCGGCGCGCTCTGCGTTCCGCCCGCTCGCCCCCTACGGCAGAAGCACTGAATGAGATAGTGCCCGCGAAGAACGCGCACCGTAGGGTGAGGCTTGAGCCGCGGTGGCAGCAACTAGGCTTTGCGCTGTATGCGCGCTGTTAAAATCCTTGCGGTGCGGAGCAGGGTGTAACGAAAGAAGATTAATGTCTGACGAGAAGAACGTCGAACTTGGGGTTTTTGAGGCGCTGAACGCCCTCGCGGAGGAGAAGAACGCCTCTGCAGAGACCCGTGAAACTCTGCGTAAGAATGTTCGTGAGAGCTCTGAGGCTCAGCAGGGTGCTGAGCGCCGCCGTCCGGGTCGCCCGAAGAAGGAGAAGGCTCCTGAGGTTCCCCTGGATGAGGCGATTGCTGCTGGCCTGACCAACCTGCGTAATGCTAAGGCTAAGCACGCGCCGGCACCGAAGGTTGCCGCTCCCGTTGCGTCTGAGACCGAGGTTGCTTCTACCCTCGATAGCCTGTTTGCGGCTGCTGAGAAGAAGGCGGCTGAGCCTGCTGTTGAGGAGAAGACCGCAAAGGTCGAGACCGTCGAGAAGACCGCGAAGGTTGAAGAGGTCGCCAAGGTTGAGAAGGTTGCTAAGACCGAGACCGTGGAGAAGACCGCGAAGGTGGAGGAAGTTGTTGCCCCCGCCGCTGAGTCTGCCGAGCCTGCCGTTGAGGTGAAGGAAGAGACCGCCAAGGTTGAGGTCGTAACCCCCGCACCGGCTGAGAAGGCTGAAGATCCCGCTGAAGAGGCTGCCGCAGAGCAGCCCGCCGAGGCTGCTGCGGTTGCTGAAGAATCCGCAACCGAAGAAGCTGCACCTGAGGCACCTGCCGCAGAAGAGTCTGCTGAGGAGCCCGCGGCTGAGGAGCCCGCAGAAGCTCCCGAGCCGGTAAAGACCATTAGCGACCTGCAGCGCGAGAAGCTGCAGGAACTGCGCTCGCGTACCCCCATGGGTGCGATGCCGCTGTTCATGGCGCCCGAGCCGGAGGAGCTGAGCGAGCTCGCTGTTGCCGCCAAGCTGGAGCGTGAAGCACGCCGCGCCGCTGCCGAGGAGCAGAAGCGTAAGGAGCGCATGGAGCGCCGCCGCGAGGAGGCTGCCGCTGAGGCTGAGGTGACGAGCCACCGTCGCCGTCGCCGTCGCCGCGGTACCGAGGATATTGAGATTGAGGGCGGCGTTGATGATGACGTTGAGACCGTCACCAAGGTGCGTGCGCCGCGCCTGGCTGACTCTCACGCATCCAACACCGTGACCGGTGTGCGCGGTTCTACCCGCCTGGAGGCGAAGCGTGTGCGCCGCCGCGAGTCCCGCTCCCTGGGCCGCCGCCGCCACATCGTGACTGAGGCTGAGTTCTTGGCTCGCCGCGAGTCCGTGGACCGTCAGATGCTGGTTCGTCAGAAGGACGGCCGCATCCAGATTGGCGTGCTTGAGGACGGCGTGCTGGCTGAGCACTTCGTGTCCAAGACCCAGCAGGATTCCCTGATTGGCAACGTGTACCTGGGTAAGGTTCAGAACGTTCTGCCCTCCATGGAAGCTGCGTTCGTTGACATTGGACGCGGCCGCAACGCTGTGCTGTACGCGGGCGAGGTCAACTGGGATGTTACCGGTCTGGACGGTGCGCCCCGCAAGATTGAGAACGCCCTGAAGCCCGGCGATTCGGTTCTGGTGCAGGTCACCAAGGACCCGATTGGTCACAAGGGTGCCCGCCTGACCAGCCAGGTTTCCCTGCCCGGTCGCTTCCTGGTGTACGTGCCGGGCGGTTCGATGACCGGTATTTCCCGCAAGCTGCCCGACACCGAGCGTGCTCGCCTGAAGAAGATTCTGAAGGACAAGCTGCCCGAGGGTGCTGGCGTGATTGTTCGTACCGCGGCGGAGGGTGCTTCTGAGGAGGAGCTGACCCACGATATTAACCGTCTGCGTGCGCAGTGGGAAGAGATTCAGGAGAAGGCTAACTCCCGTAAGGTACTGGCTCCGGAGATGCTCTACCAGGAGCCCGACCTGATGATTAAGACCGTGCGTGACGTCTTCAACGAGGACTTCACCGCGATGATTGTTCAGGGAGAGAACGCCTGGGATTCCATCGAGGCGTACGTGACCTACGTGGCGCCGGACCTGGTTTCCCGCCTGCAGCAGTGGGATGGCGAGGATGACCTCTTCGACCACTACCGCATCAACGAGCAGCTGGCGAAGGCTCTGGACCGTAAGGTGTACCTGCCTTCGGGTGGTTCGCTGGTGATTGACCGTACCGAAGCCATGACCGTGGTGGACGTGAACACCGGTAAGTTCACCGGTAGCGGCGGCAACCTAGAAGAGACTGTCACCAAGAACAACCTGGAAGCTGCTGAGGAGATTGTCCGTCAGCTGCGTCTGCGCGATATTGGCGGCATTATCGTCATTGACTTCATTGACATGGTGCTTGAGTCGAACCGTGACCTGGTTCTGCGTCGCCTGATTGAGTGCCTGGGCCGTGACCGTACCAAGCATCAGGTGGCTGAGGTGACTTCGCTGGGTCTGGTTCAGATGACCCGTAAGCGCCTGGGTACCGGTCTGCTTGAGGTCTTCTCGGAGCCCTGCGAGCAGTGTGCCGGCCGTGGCCTGGTGGTTCACGATCAGCCACTAAGCGGTCGTAGCGGTGGCGCGTCGGATTACATCCACCGCCATGAGCGTAATGACCGTAAGCGTAGCCGTGCCGCTGCCCGCGAGGATTCTCGTGACCAGCAGAAGCAGGATGCCCTGGAGTCGAAGAAGGCTGAGCGCCGTAACGCTATGGCTGCGGTGGCTGCCGCATCCGCTCAGAGCGAGGACGTTTCGGAGGAGACCGCTTCGACCCGCAAGAAGCGTAAGCGCCGCAAGCGTTCGCGCCGCGCGGAGACCGCTGAGCTTTCGCTTGAGCAGGAAATTCAGGGTATTGCCGAGGCTGCCAGCGAGCAGGCTCACGCCGAGGTTGCTCAGCGTGAGGACAAGGTCGCTGAGGTCACCGAGGGCAACTGGATTGGTGAGCAGGGTGGTTTCTCCCTGGAGCAGCTGGCGAGCGCGTTCGACCGCGTGGAGGAGTCCGCTGAGGATTCCTCGAAGGACTCTGCTGAGGAGCGTTCTGACCAGGAACGTTCGGAAGAGCGTCGTTCGTCCAAGCGTGGCGAGAAGAAGTCTTCTCGTAACCGTAAGCGCCGCGAGCTGACCGATGCGGATATCGCCGCTGTGGAGGATTCCGGCGCGGGTGCGCTGGAGGACGAGCACCACGTTGACCCGGAGCTCGACCCGCGCTTTAGCCGCTCCTCGGATCGTTTCGAGGCGATTCGCGCCGGTGAGGCGAAGGCTCGTGCTTCTCAGAAGGCTGGCCGTCTTGCCCGCACCGAGGGTGAGTCGTTCCGTTCGGGCCGTGAGGATCGTTCGGAAGAGCGTCGTTCGTCCAAGCGCCAGGACCGTGAGCAGCAGAACGCTGAGGCAACCTCCGCTGAGGTAAACTCGGGTGTGCAGAAGGCTCAGGAGTCCAAGCGTGTTGAGCGTGAGGACCTGCGCATTGAGGATGTTCGTGAGACTCCGCGTGCCTCCCGCCGCCGTGCTCGTCGTGCCGCTGATGAGAAGCGTGCCGAGAAGGCAGCTGAGCAGAGCGTGGCATCCGAGCAGGCACCCGCAAAGGCTGATAAGGTTGAGAAGTCTGAGTCTCGCACGGTTGTGACCGGCGTGATTGGTGCTCCGGCGGTGACCGGTGTGGTGGGCGCAGCTCCCGTAGCGGTTGAGGCTCCGGTTGAGGAGGCTCAGAAGCCTGCGGCTCAGGTGCCCGGTTCGACCCCGCGTAAGCGTCGCACTCGCCGTGCGGCTTCGAGCGCCGGTGCCGGTGCTCAGGTCGTGACCGTGGACGCTTCCGAGCGTGCTGAGGGTTCCGTGGTTGCTTCCGCTTCTGTTGCGGATGTGGCTCCGGTGGCTGATGACGCTTCGGCTCCTGTCTTGTTCGGCATTGGCGTTGCTGCTGCCGACATTAAGCGTGAAGGTAAGGACGATTAGTCTTTAGCTTCCGATCATCGGAATTCCGATGGTGTGTGTATATGAGATAGCCTCGGTAGGGCGAGCCGGAACTTCCCTACCGAGGCTATTTTTTCTGTGCGTGTGCTGCGTCATTTTAAAGGCGCTACTAAGAGTGCGGTGCAGTATTAGAGGAGCATCACGTGGTGTCTGCGGATAATCCGCAAAATTATCTATTGCGCGGCGCGTAGATCATGCCGTATCCTTAAGGACTGGTGTTTATCTCAGTGAAGCCCTATCGACGCAGGGCCAGCGGGAGACACCGCTCCCACCCGCATCGTCTTCGGCGCGGTCGAGTATTCGGCTGAGTTGGAACGTGCGGGAGAGAGACACCACCGGTGAGCCTCGCGTGTTGGCTTCGGCGGGCAATCCCGCCGGAACGCACGGGCCGTTCCTCCTTGTTCGCGGTCATTCGACTGGCGGGGGAGGGCGCACAGCAATGAAAGCGCAGGCTGCTCATTCGTGTGAGATTCAAGAAGCAAGTTGTCGAGAAAAGTGAGTCCCATAGTGGCATACGCGATTGTACGCGCTGGCGGCCGCCAGGAGAAGGTTTCCGTAGGCGACCTCGTTACCCTTGACCGTGTTGCAGGCGAGCCCGGCAGCACCATCGAGCTGCCCGTGCTGCTGCTCGTCGACGGTGACAAGGTCACCGCTGACGCAAAGTCCCTGGCTTCCGCCAAGGTTGTTGCTGAGAAGGTTGAGGACCTGCGCGGTCCGAAGATCGTTATTCAGAAGTACAAGAACAAGACCGGTTACAAGAAGCGTCAGGGCTTCCGCGCCGAGCTGACCACCGTCAAGATTACCGCTATCAACGCGTAATCGAAACGACCGGAATTCAACCCTAAGGTAGGAATACAGAATGGCACACAAGAAGGGCGCAAGCTCCACCCGTAACGGCCGTGACTCGAACCCCCAGTACCTCGGTGTTAAGCGCTACGGCGGCCAGTCCGTCAACGCAGGCGAGATTCTCGTTCGCCAGCGCGGCACCCACTTCCACCCCGGCCTGAACGTTGGCCGCGGTGGCGACGACACCCTGTTCGCTCTGGCAGCAGGCACCGTCGAATTCGGTACCCGCAAGGGCCGCAAGGTCGTTAACATCCTGGCAGCAGCTGAGTAATACTCACCGCTAGGGCAGAGGGGGTAGGCGTTAGTCTACCCCCTCTCGCTATGACCTCGAATGCCGTGGACGCCCGTGCTGGGCTCCACGATGAGGCGCACCCCAACCCGGTCGCGCCTGCCGCCGCATCCGCAGCATGATTGGTGTGTGCCGTGCGGTGGCGAAGTGAAGATTTTCCAAGATAAGGAGAACCCGTGGCAGAATTCGTGGACCGCGTGGTCTTGCATGTATCTGGCGGTCGCGGAGGTAACGGCTGCGTCTCCGTGCGACGTGAAAAGTTTAAGCCCCTGGGCGGCCCTAACGGCGGTAACGGTGGTAATGGTGGCGCGGTGATTCTGCGCGTAGATAACCAGACCACGACCCTGCTGGAGTACCACCACAGCCCGCACCAGCACGCCCCGAATGGCGATATTGGTCGTGGCGATATGCACCACGGCTATAACGGTGAGGACCTGGTTCTGACCGTGCCGCAGGGTACTGTGGTGAAGGACCGCGAGGGTAATGTTTTGGCTGACCTGCTGCGTGTGGGCGACGAGTATGTTGCTGCCCGTGGCGGTATGGGCGGTCTGGGTAACGCTGCGTTGGCTTCGGCTAAGCGTAAGGCTCCCGGTTTTGCTCTGTTGGGCACCCCCGGTGAAGAGGCTGATATTGTTCTGGAGCTCAAGTCCATTGCGGATGTGGCTCTGGTGGGTTACCCCTCGGCGGGTAAGTCTTCGTTGATTGCTGCGATTTCTGCGGCGCGTCCGAAGATTGCTGACTATCCGTTCACCACTTTGATCCCGAACCTGGGTGTGGTGCAGGCGGGCGATGTTCGCTACACCGTCGCGGATGTTCCGGGTCTGATTGAGGGCGCTTCGGAGGGCCGCGGTCTGGGTCACCGCTTCCTGCGCCATGTGGAGCGTTCTTCGGCTCTGGTGCACGTGATTGACTGCGCTACTTTGGAGCCGGGCCGCGACCCGATCAGTGACTTTGAGGTGATTCGCGGCGAGCTACAGAACTATGAGGTTGACCCGACTGCGGGTGTGACCGTGCCGCTGCACGAGCGTCCGCAGATTGTGGTGCTCAATAAGATTGACGTTCCTGAGGCTCGTGAGCTGGCTGAGTTTGTTCGCCCCGAGTTTGAGGAGATGGGCTTCAAGGTCTTCGAGATTTCGACGGCTTCCCATGAGGGTCTGAAGTCCCTGATCTTTGCGATGGCACAGCTCGTTGAGGAGGACCGCGTGGCTCGTGCCGCTGCCGAGAAGGAAGCGGAGCGCGTGGTTGTTGAGGCTCCTGTGGTTCGCCCGAAGGGCTTCCGCGGTAAGAAGAAGCAGGAATTCACTATTCGCCGCGAGGAACGTAACCTTGAGCCGCTGTTCCGCGTGATTGGTGAGAAGCCTGAGCGTTGGATTCAGCAGACTGACTTCAATAATGATGAGGCTGTCGGCTACCTGGCGGACCGCCTGGCGCGCCTGGGCGTTGAGGATGAGCTGTTCAAGGCTGGTGCTCGTGCCGGTGACGCCGTGGTGATTGGCGAGAACGACAACTCGGTGATCTTCGATTGGGAGCCGACCATGGTCGGTGGCGCTGAGCTGCTGTCCTCCCCGCGTGGTACGGACGCTCGTCTGGAAGAGATCATTCGCCCGACTCGTGCGCAGAAGCGTGTGGAGTACAAGGAGCGTATGGACGCGAAGGCGGAGGCTCGTGCCGAGCTGGAGTCCGAGCGCGCTGCAGGCGTGTGGACCGAGTCGGTTGAGTACCGCAAGAAGCTGAAGGAAGGCAAGGTCGACGAGAATATCGACATGCCGAACGTCGAGGACTAATAGCTGAAGCGTTAGCTGTTGCTTAGACAGCTGTTGCCTAGACAGTGAATGGTGCCGCGCACCGGGGTTTGCCCCGGTGCGCGGCACTTTCTTGTGTGCTGTGCGGTTGTCTCTCGCGCCGGATGTGTGTGTTGGAACATTCGGGTGAGCCTGTGGTCGGGCGTGCTGGCTGGGTATTCCACTGGCGGCTTAGCTCACCCCCCGTCATTTCGGTTTTTTTGACCGTAAGCAGGTAGCATAGAGGAGAATGTACGCGGGCACCTTTTTCGGTGTTGCGTACCTTCTGTGTACCTGCCCGCATCCGCGCCTGTAGTGGCTTTTTAGCTGCTGTGGTGCGGTCTCTGTCCCCAGCAAGGACGGCATTTGTGACTGACCAGCCTGTTCACCTTGATTTTGGTGCTCCGAGCACCGAGTCGATTCCCCCGCGCATTCCCGGTCGGGTGCGTCTGGGCGTGATGGGTGGAACCTTCGACCCGATTCACCACGGACACCTGGTGGCAGCTAGTGAAGTTGCCGCCGTGTTCGACCTGGACGAGGTTGTGTTCGTTCCGACCGGTCAGCCCTGGCAGAAGGTGGGGGAGCGGCACGTGAGTGACGCTGAGCATCGCTACCTGATGACGGTGATTGCGACCGCGTCGAACCCGCGTTTTACGGTGAGCCGTATTGATATTGACCGTGGCGGCGCCACCTACACCTTTGATACGCTTAACGAGCTGCGCGCCCTGCGCCCGGATGCTGACCTGTTCTTCATTACCGGCGCGGACGCGATTAGCCAGATTATGACCTGGCGCAATGCCCATAAGCTGTGGGATTTGGCGACTTTTGTGGGCGTGACCCGCCCCGATCACGAGCTGGATCCGCCGCTGGCTGAGGGTCGTCATATTACGACTCTGAAGATTCCTGCGATGGCGATTTCTTCGACCGATATTCGTCGCCGCGCAGCTGAAGATGCCCCCATCTGGTACCTGGTGCCGGATGGTGTGGTGCAGTACATTGCTAAGTACGGCCTGTACAAGAAGGACGCTTTGACGGCGTACCGTGACGGCTTGCCCCGCGTGAAGGATGAGTCTGGGCAGGCACCCCAATCGACGAATAATGAGGGAACACATGAGTGAAGCTACGGGTTCGAAGCCCTATAGCGAGGACGAAGCGTACCTCTACGAGACGTACGTGACCGAGGACGGCATTGAGGTGCCGCCGCCTACTAAGGTGATGGGTCCGCGCCGTCTTGCCCGCTACCGTGAAGAAGTTGCCGAGTACCTGCGTGCGAACCGTCGTGGTGAGCATCCGAAGCCTGTTGAGAACATGGGCTCCGTGATTTATACGGACGCTATTGACCCGCAGGTTCTGGCTGTTCAGCGTCGTTTTGCGGCGCTGGCGGCTCAGGGCAAGATTGACACTGAGGCGAACGATGAGGAGAAGCTGCACGAGCCTGCTCCTCTGACCAGTAGCCTGCGTATTCTGCGCCCCGAAGAGATCGCGCAGAACCGTGTGGATGCGACCAGCCCCTCCGCGGTGGATAACCCGATGACTTCTTCGATCCCGGTCATTGCCGTGGTTAAGGAGGAGAAACCGGAACCCGAGCTGCACCAGTACCTGGTGCGCGATGAGCCGAAGGTTGAGGAGCTGGACAGCTCTGACGTTGAGACTGAGCAGACCGAGGTTGCTTCCGTTGAGGAAGAGACTGTTGAGGTTGCTGAGGTTGAAGAGTCTGCTGACGAGCTGCCCACCCGCGTGAGCGCGGTGGACGCGCAGGGTCTTGACCTGAGCGTGCTGGATAGCGCCTCCGCAGGGGATACCGTGGATTCGGTGGACGGCGACCCGACTGTTGCTCTGAGCCCGGATGAGGTTGAGGAGCTGCTGCAGCGCATGGTGGATCGTCAGGATCCCGAAGAAGCACTGGTCGAGGAGACTGCCGAGGAGTCCGAAGAGGACTCTGAGGTTGAAGAGTCTAAGCCGGCTGAGTCGAAGGCTGCTTCGGCTGCTTCTGCTGAGGCTCCGGAGGAAGCTGAGGAAGAGTCTGCTTCTGAGAGCGCTGTTGAGAAGGCTGAAGAGGTTCTGCAACCTGCGCAGAAGACCTCCCTGGCGTGGCTGTGGATTGTGCTGCTGCTTGCCCTGGTCGTTGTTGGTCTGATTATGATTTTTGGCCCTAAGTAGGCCGTGAACAATGCACCCCTGTTGTGGGTGCTGCCGGCGGATGTTCTGCCGGCAAGGAAGGAAAATATGACTGCTGCACAGTCCTCGATTGAGGCTCTGCGCATTGCCGCCCGCGCTGCGGAGGAGAAGCAGGGAACTAACCTGTTCGCTGTGGATGCATCCGACGCGATGGGTCTGATTGATGGCTTCCTGGTGGTTTCTGCCCACAATGAGCGCCTCGTGAACGCTGTTGCGGATGAGGTTGAGGACGCTCTGCGTGAGCAGGCTGACCTGAAGCCGGTCCGCCGTGAGGGTCGTTCCTCGGGTCGTTGGATTCTGCTGGACTTCGGCGATATTGTCGTGCATGTTCAGCATGAGGAGGACCGCGAGTTCTACGCTCTGGATCGTCTGTGGGCTGAGGCCCCGCGTATTGAGCTGGGGGTTGAGAACGAGGCTCCCTTCGACATTGAGGGTGAGACTGAGGAAGATGCTGCGCGCATCATTCCCGCTCAGGATGAGGCGTAAGCTTGATTTTTAGCTGATGAGGGGTGGGCTCTGCTGGCGCTGTATGGTGCCGCGGGGTCCGCCCTTCTTGCTTAGCCTTTGGCTTACCCGCCGGGAACTTTTTGGATTTTTGGGTGCGCTGGTTTGCATCGCTGTCCGTGGTGTGTGTAATATATTCATGTTGCCTCGTTGAGGTCACTAACAGAATATGGGGATATGGCGCAGCTGGTAGCGCACCTGCATGGCATGCAGGGGGTCAGGGGTTCGAGTCCCCTTATCTCCACGTTTTCCTCGGTTGAGGAGCTTGTCGCCCGGTTCTTGTGAATCGGGCGATTTTGCTATCTGCCGATAACTCTCGATAGTCAACAACACAGTTCATAGTTGAGGAGTCACTCATGGGAGCGCACGCACATCACGGCCACGGCGGGCATCACGGGCATCACCACGACCATTCGCATGCCCCGAGCCCGGAGGACGCCGCCTCGATGCGTCCGCGCCTGCTGATTGCGTTCAGCTTGGCGGTCGTTATTGTGTTGGCGCAGGCGATTGGTTCGTTGGTCACGGGAAGTCTTGCCCTGCTGACCGATACGGCGCACGCCATTACGGACGCGTCCGGACTGCTGGTGGCGCTCACGGCGGCTTCGCTGATGACGCGCCCGGCAACGTCCCGCCGTACGTGGGGTTTCCGCCGCATTGAGGTGCTTGCCGCCCTCGGGCAGTCGGTGCTGCTGCTGGCGGTGGGTATCTACACGGCGGTGGAGGGTGTGCATCGCCTGTTCGCCCCGCCGGAGGTGCCCGGCACCGAACTGCTGATCTTTGGTGTGGTTGGCCTGGTGGCGAACGCTATCGGCATTGCGGTGCTGGCTACGGCGAGGAACGCGAACTTCAATATGCGTGCCGCGTTCCTGGAGGTGCTCAATGACGCCCTGGGTTCGCTGGGCGTGATTGTGGCGGCTATCGTGATTTGGCTGACCGGCTTCTACCAGGCGGATGCCCTGGCGGGTCTATTCATTGCGGCGCTGATTGTGCCGCGTGCAGTACGTTTGATGAAGCAGACGACGGCCGTGCTCATGGAGTTCACCCCGGACGGCTTGGACCTGGACGCGATGCGTGAACACATGCTGCGCGTTGACGGCGTTGTGGAGGTGCACGATGTGCATGCCTCGATGGTGGCGACCGGTCTGCCGGTGGTGACCGCGCACGTGGTGGTTGCCGATTCGTGCTTCCATGACGGCTCTGCGGTGGCGATTCTGGACCGTATCCGTTCGTGCGTGGCGAGCCATTTTGAGGTGTCGGTGGAGCACTCGACCTTCCAGCTGGAGACCGCCGAGCTGGGTGGTCGTGAGCCGGATTCGATTCGCCACCCGTAAGCTGTGCCCGTAGGCTGGCTCGCGTAGGTTTTGTCCGGGTTTCGTCGGCGGTGCTGCCCGCCGCGGTAAATTACGGCAGAAAACGGCAAACCAGAACAGGCACCAGAGCCTGAAATAGCGGGGGAGTAGTGACCGTTATATTTGTGGCTTCAACACGCAAAAGATACACTCTTTAGGGAGCAAAAGGTGCTCCTCACCCACATACTTTGACAGGTCCGCTGGCAGGCTCTTGAGTCTGGCCGCCGCGGTAGCCTGCAATGATGAGCGCCTCAGCCGAGCTGGAACGCAACAGCCGGCGGGCGCATCCTGGAATTTTTGACGAGAACAACCACGATTAGCAGCAGATACGGAACACTATGCATTCACCTATTGCCACTTACCTGACCGAGACCCTCGAGTCGGTCGCTTCTGATACCTCCGGTGAGTTGGCAAACTACATTCCGGAACTTGCCGCCGTGGACCCGGACAAGCTTGCCGCGTCCATCGTCATGGTTGATGGTGAGCAGTACGCCGCCGGTGACTCCGATGTGGAGTTCACGATCCAGTCGATTTCTAAGCCGTTCGTGTACGCCCTGGCGCTCGCAGACCGCGGCTATGATGACGTGCTTGCAAAGGTGGGCGTGGAGCCTTCCGGTGAGCCGTTCAATGAGCTGTCCCTGGAAGACGGCTCCGGTAAGCCGCTGAACCCGATGATTAACGCTGGCGCGATTACCACCCATTCGCTGGTGGGTCCTCCCGGTGCGACTCAGGGCGAGCGCATGGAGCGCGTCATTTCTGGTTTGTCTGCGTTTGCGGGCCGTCGCCTGTCGGTGAATGAGCGCGTGTACGAGTCTGAGTTGGAGCACGCGCACCGCAACTACGCGATTGCGCACATGCTGCGCGGCCACGGCATCCTGACCGGCGACCCGACCGTGGCGGTGCAGGGTTATACCCGCCAGTGCTCGCTGATGGTGACGGTTAAGGATTTGGCGTTGATGGCGGCGACTTTGGCGAACTATGGTGTGCATCCGGTGACGGGTGAGCAGGTGGTTCCTAAGACTGTGGTGCGTCAGGTGCTGAGCGTCATGTTCACGTGCGGCATGTATAACGCTGCGGGTGACTGGGCAACCCAGGTGGGTGTGCCGGCGAAGAGCGGCGTGGGCGGCGGCATTATTGGTGCGGTGCCCGGTCAGCTGGGTGTGGCAACGTTCTCGCCGCGCCTTGACGGTCACGGTAACAGTGTGCGCGGTGTGGAGCTGTTCGAGCAGTTCTCGGATGACATGGGCATGCACGTGATGAACGTGCCGACCGTGGCTCGTTCGGCGTTGCGCGCGAACTACCAGATCGGTTCGGGCGATGAGTCTATGCGCCTGATCCAGTTGCAGGGCCGTATCCGTTTTGCGGGTGTGGAGCGCGTAATCCGTGAGATTGTGGAATCCCCGATGGAGGGTTCCAAGGTCGCCCTGGACGTGACTCGCGTGTACGCGGTGGATGAGGTCGCTCAGAGCATGCTCCTGGAGCTGATGCGTCGTCTGAGGAATGACGGGTACAAGGTGTACCTGATTGATAATGACGAGACGATTACGAATACGGATGCGCTGCGCAGCATGGGTGTGAAGGTTCTGACGAACCCGACGGCAGTGACTTCTGCTGAGTCGGATGCTGAGCGTGTGGCTGAGGCGGACGCCGAAGAGGCTGCGGAGGCTGCGGCTCTGGAGGCACTGAATGCGCTGGACTCTGCTAAGGCGGAGCAGCCGGAAGCTTCGGAAACTGAGTAGGTTTCTCTCCGCGTACTTGATCGTATCTGCGTACTTGGCAGTACGATTGCGTGAACTTTATATATTGAGGCCCCTTTCCCGGGCGCGTTGTGAACGTGTTCTGGGGGAGGGGCCTCGCTGTACTTACCTAGAGTTGCACCTGGGATTATCCGGCGTGCGGGTAGCTTAGTGTACTGAGCGTGGTCTTCGGTGAGTGAGTGGACTGAAAGTGCATAAAGGTTCTTTAATGGCGCCGTTGTTAATCATTAAGTAATATTTTGAATTTTTCGATAGCTGACGGCAATCTCATCATACACTCATAATATGAACACTGTTCCACACTTAGAAACACCTATCGCTCCTCATCAATCCGCTATAGCTGACCCCGCCGCTGACCGGGCGGTGGTGGGTGCTTCTGCCCGCGCCTCCATGGGTCGCCGCGAACTGCTACGCCACGTTGGTACCTTTGGGCTGGGCGCGGTGGGCTTCGGCGTGCTGGGTCTTGGCCTCACCGGTTGCACCCCGTCGAACACCCCATCGAGCAACCCGTCCGGTAGTGCGTCGGGTAGCGCCTCGGCGAGCCCCTCGGCAAGCTCGGCGGCTACCCCCTCCGTATCTGCAACTGGCTCCGCAACGGGTACCCCATCCCCGACCGCCGCGGCATCTAAGACCGCTTCTGCGACTGCGACTTCGTCGAACCCGGTTCCAGAAGCTCGTGCCTGGACTGGCCCGCAGACCGGCCTGCCCGGTGAGGGCAAGTATATTGCGTGGACGGTCGATGACGGCGCCGATCCGGAGGTGGTACGCGCCTACGCGGAGTTTTCCCGCCGTACCGGCACGCGCCTCACCTTCTTTATCAACGGTCAGTACCCGGCGTTTAGGCAGCATCGTGACCTGTTGTTGCCGCTGGTGAAGAGCGGCCAGTTGCAGATTGCGAACCATACGTATAGTCATGCGGCGTTGACGAGCCTGACGGATGAGCAGATTGTTCAGGAATTGACCCGTAATGATGAGGAGATTAGGCGGCTTTTTGGGGTGTCTTCGAAGCCGTATTTCCGCCCGCCGTACGGGTATTATGATGCGCGCGTGTTGGCGGCTGCGGCGTCGTGTGGTTTTACGCGCCCGGTTCTGTGGTACGGGTCGTTGGCGGATTCGTCTAATATTTCTTCGGCTGAGGTGTATGCCTATGCGGAGAAGTATGCGTTGGCTCAGCATATTGTGATTGGGCATTTGAATTATCGGGGTGTGGTGTCTGAGCTGGACCGTATTCGGGTGTTGTTGGATCGGCGCGGGTTGAAGACGGTGACGATTCGCGACTATTACGGGTAGTGCGGGGGAGCCCCGGCGAGGGGTTCCGGTGGGTATACTGGGAGGCATGATGAAGCTTCCTCAGAACCCTATTCTTCGGCAGGTGTACCGCTTCCGTGAGTCGCTGCTGCTTCTGCTGTATTACTCGCTGTCTTTTCTGGGTGTGCGATGGATGCGCACGGGGCATCCGCGTGTGGCGGCGGTGTGGTCTGTGGGTTTGTGGCTGAATTTGGTGCTGCGTGGCATGGGCCAGGTGGTGCGTATGCTGGTGCCGGTCCTGCAGGATGCGGAGGCGCGCCGTGCTCGCGCTGAGCGTGCCCGCGCCTACCAGCCGCGCTAACCTCACCGGCTGAGCTAACAGAACGAGGCTGATATGACGAAGCCCCCTTGTACTAGAAATAGTACGAGGGGGCGCTTCGCTATATCTGGGGGCACTAACCCGGAGGCGCTAGTCGTCCTCGTGGAAAAACTCGTTGACAATCTCGGGGGTCTGCAGAGCAAACTCATCAGGTTCTGCAGTCTCGGGCGAGAAATCCAGGTAGTAGTTACCCTCGGAGGTACGGGTGATGGTGACGTAGGTTCGACCGTAATCGAGCAGTTCGCGAATGCCGACCTTAGTGCCCTCGTTGAGGCCCATGCGCTTACGAATATAAGAGCCAAGCTCGGAGTTCGGGATGGTTGACATGTCCTTACCGCAACGGTCAGAACCGCTGGCAACGCGCATGATGAGGTCTTCGCCATCATCACAGTGCACCACAATGGGAGTGTTCTTCACGGGGAAGAAGTTTGACCGCCCAATGTTCGCGGGAACCGCGAAGTAGGCCTCATCCTTATTAGCTCGGACATCTCGCAGACCCCAGTTAATGCCGGAACCGCAGTTGTACGAAGAGCCCTTACCCGCGTGACTGTAGAGGTACAGCTTGATGGAGGAGAAGTCCTTCAACCTTTCCTCGCGTTCCGTCTCGGGTTCGGGGAGCGGAGGAACCGGAGGTAGAGACTTATTCGCCAGGACGTCGGAGGGCGCTTCAGGGAAGGTGAAGAGAGAATCAACCACAGGGTCGGTGCAGCTCAGCGAAGCACCGAATAGCGTATCGATATAGTTCTCCGCATACTCCACCGACACCGGCACAAGAATGTTCTCCTGCTGACATTCCGAAGCGTTTCGACCGATATTCAGGCCGTCCGTCGAAAGGTTAGCTGAGCCAGCGTAGGCAATATCGAAGGAACCGTTCTGCGCCCAAGCGTAGAGCTTAGTATGCACCAGGGGAGAGACGCGAGGATCCGGGTAACGAATATCCAGGTACCCGTGACTAGCCTTGACCCATCCCTTGAGGATTTCATGAGTCGTAATGCTTACCGCACCATCTCGTGCCATACCAACCAGAAGATGAATCTTAGGTGTGGTGGAGACGGGGGTAAACTTACTCATCTCACCCCAATGACCGGCTTCCTTGGAACGCCGTCCGGGGGTGAAATCAGCCTGGTACAGTGCACTGAGAATGGTAGTTCGCGAGATATACCCGGTAACCGCCCACAGCTCATGCCCGGCGCAATCATCCTTCGGGTACGGCGATTGGAGAACAAGCTCAGCGAGGTTGTCGCCCATGAGTGACGAGTAAAATTCCATGGGAATAGGTCCTTCTTTTACCTAGAAAAGAGTGCCTTCTTTCTTCTCAAGTTCACGAATACGCTTATCTACATCAATATTCGGTTCAATGCTTTCGTAGTGCATACCTTTAAGGCTCTTGAAGAGAGCTTCGAATATGACCTGCGCACCGTCCGGGGGAACCGCCATACCAATCTGGCGACGGACGTTCTCCTTGCTACCGATGAACTTGTACCAGTCAGGGAACGTCTGCAGGCGTGCGCGCTCGCGGTTGGTGAGGGCGCGGGGCTCTTCCCAGTGGTAGATGTGCGTTCCGCCGCCACCGGAACCGGTGACGGTGTACGCGGGTTTATTGGGGTCCAGTCGCTTATAAATCTGGCTGAGCTTAGCGCCACGCACATTGAGGCGTAGTTCCTCGGGCATGTCGGTAGCGTTGAAAGCGTTCTCGCCGGGCTTGATGTAGGTGAGGCGTTGCTTCACCACCTCAGACTGGCGAGTGAGCTCATTGTTGGTTGCCCATTTCGGGATAGGAGGCTCGGTAAGCGCCTGCTTAGCGGTGCGCATCATAAAAGGTTCGGGAGTGGTGGGTTTCGGAACCTTGAATTCTTTGCCGCTGGCAATAAGGTCATTATGCAGGCCCACGATAATAATTCGGTGTCGAGCCTGGGGGAGACCGTACTCCTCAAAGCGGTATTTATGAGCGACAACAGTGTATCCCGCGCGCTGCATTTCTCGTAGGATGTAGGGAAACGCGGTACCAGCATTAGCGCCAGAGAGACCACCCACGTTTTCTGCCACGAACCATTCAGGCTTATGGCTCTCGAGCACTTTAATTCCGTATGTAAAAAGGGGACCGTAGGTACCGTCTAGGCCCTTCTTCTTTCCTACGAGGCTGAAATCATTACAGGGAAAACCGAATGCAAAACCACCAATCGGGGGTAGGGCGTCGGTATCGAGCTCACGAACATCACCTACGTACACGGTCTCTCCAGACGCACCGGGGATATTCTCTCGGTAGGTATCTGCAGTCGTGGGATCGTAGTCATTAGCCCAGGCATGCTCAACCTTGATTCCGGGCACCTTATCGGCAGCGTTGTGTGCGCCCAGGGCAATGCCGCCGGGTCCACAGAAGAGCTCACCCATCTTGTAGGTTGTGGGTGAGGGTGATGTGTGCTTCTCAGCCATAAGGTTCTCCGCAAGTCATAGTGCTGTGTCATGTGCCGGTTGATACATAGAATTACCGTCTATGTATTCAGGTTTAAACCCTCTAAGAATAGCAGCCCGGGGGCCCTGCTCGCACCCTTGCCCCGAGCAGATTCTGCCACACCGGACCCAACAATGTGGATTTAGTAGTTTTATAGTGCATTGTGATGACGAAAACCTGTGCTGACGTGTGAGAACGAGTGCTAAACTCACAGAGGAAGCTAACCATTGGCTCCCGTAAACACTCACATCTCTATTTTTCAACGAGGAGAAAAATGGCCGAGGAAATTTCCCAGCCGGAACAGCAGATTTATGACACTGCTGCGCGGGAACTCATCTCGTACGAAGACGCTTGTCGCCAGATCATCGACGGTATGGTTGCCGCAGGTATTCCTGAGGAGGCAATTGTTCCCGTCTACGAGAAGGCACTTCGTAGCATTCAGGAACGTGAAGCCGCGAACGCCAAGGGCGAGTTCGATGAGGCTGCTACGGCCAAGGAAGACTACCACCACTGGTACGACGCTGCGAAGCCCGATACCGCCGGATGGAGCCATCTGCGTAGGAAGCTTACCGAGAAGATTGGCGAGGACGGTACGTCCACTATTCACCAGGAATCCGGCAAAGTTGTCGGTCTTCTTGCCGATCCCGCTACGAAGAATCTGACCCACAAGGGCCTTGTTGTCGGCTACGTGCAGTCCGGTAAGACCGCGAACTTCTCGGCGGTTATCACCAAGGCGGTTGACGAGGGTTACCGTTTCGTCATTGTTTTGGCGGGTATGTACAACAACCTGCGTCGTCAGACTCAGGAACGTTTGGACGGCGATGTTGTTGCCGCGCTCCAGAATGCTGGGAAGTCTGTTTTCCCTCTGACCAGTGTCAAGGGCGATATCTCTTCGGATTCTGGCCTTCTCCTCAACGCTCTGCGCACTAAGGATAGTGTTGTTTTTGCAGTGGTGAAGAAGAACTACAGTCGTCTGGGCAACCTGCTCAAGCAGCTGGAAGCCGCAAACCGTGAGGGTCTGCTGGATGATACTCCCGTACTCATCATTGATGATGAGTCTGACCAGGCAACGCCCAACACTGCGAAGGAAGATGAAGCGTACTCCGGTATTAACCGACTTCTCCGTCAGATTTGGGACCAGGTCCAGCAGGGCTCCTATGTTGCGTACACCGCGACTCCCTTCGCAAACGTTCTGATGGACCCGAATGATGAGGACCGCTACACCGAGTATCTAGAGCCGGTTAATCCTGAGGAATCCGAGGGTGAGACCATCGAACGTTACCCGGGCCTGTACCCCTCCGACTTCATCTACGCTTTGGAGCGCCCGAATGGCTACATTGGTGCGTCCCGTATTTTTGGTACCCCTCTGTGGGCTACCGAGGACGAAGACGGCACCCTTAACGACGGTGTAGATATTGATGCATTGCGCGATATCGATACTGAGGAAGCCAAAATTCTGCGTCCTCCTACTCGTAAGGACGGCGGGGACTACATGCCTGAGATGGTTCCCAGCCTTGAAGATGCGGTGCTGTGGTTTATGATTGCCACGGCTCTTCGTCGTCGTCGTGCTCAGAAGAAGCAGCACAGCTCAATGCTGATTCACCTTTCGCACAGGGTTGACACTCACTTTGAAGCGGTGAAGGTGATTGAGGATTACATCTCAGCGCTGAAGGAAAACTACGGTAAGCCTGAGATTAACGATGCTATGCAGAGTCTGTACGAGCGCGAAGTTGCTCGTATGCAGGCTATCCGCCCTGAAGAGATTTACCCCGAATGGGATGAGCTGAAGCTTGCTGTGGGTCAGGTTGTCCGCGAGACCAAGTGCATTGTGGATAACGGTTCCTCGGAAGAGCGTCTGGAATACAGCGCAGATTCACCGGCCACCTATGTCGTTATCGGCGGTAATACTCTCGCCCGTGGTCTGACCCTTGAAGGCCTCATTAGCTCGTACTACCTCAGGACGAGTAAGACCTACGATGCTCTTCTGCAGATGGGCCGCTGGTTTGGTTTCCGCCCCGGCTATGATGACCTGATTCGTCTGTGGACCACTGCAGATCTTCAGGACTATTACCGTCACCTTGCCGGTGTGGAAGATGAGATTCGCGAAGAAATTCGTATCGTCGGTAGCACCCCTAAGACCGTTGGCGTGAAGATTCGTACTCACCCCAAGGCGCTACAGGTTACCGCTGCGAACAAGATGCGTCACGCCAAGGCGCTCACCGTCGATTACAGCGGCAAGCTCCATCAGCTGACTCGCTTCGAGGAGAAGAACGCCGAAATCCTGAACCACAATATTCAGGTATTCGAGTCGCTCATTGGCTCTATCTCGAGCACTCATGAGGTAGTGCAGGATAAGAACAACGGTAGCTACCTCTTCACCGGCGTGCCTGTAGATGTCGTGCTGTCCTACTTCAAGGACTTCAAGGCCCACTCCTCGCACTACGAAGCTGGCTCGGACAAGCTGGTTGAGTGGATTGAGAAGTACGCCGACCAGGACTGGAATGTTGTCGTCTACTCCGGTACCCAGAAGGATATGCCGCAGCAGAACTTTGCTGGTCTGGACATTCGTATGGCAACTCGTAGTGCGTACGACATCCCGGCTGATGACGGTATCGCGGACCTGGGTGCTCTTGCTGTGGGTGAGACTCCGATTCTGGACTTCAAGATTCTCGCTAACGCAGGAAAGCTAAACGAAGACACTCTCGAGGCCCTGAAGGTTTCTAAGAGCCGCGCAAAGCAGTTGGCACTACGCTTCGTCGAAGGAAACGTTCCTCTTTTGGTGATTTACGTGGTCAACCCCCACTCGAAGGCTAAGCCGGGCGCTCGCCGTCGTGACCTTGACGCTGTGGCACCGGTCATTTTGCACGCGGTGGTTCTTCCCCAGGTTGCAGGTTCCGACTACAACAACTTCATTTCGGTTGTTCCTGAACAGGTTGAGACTCTGGCGCTTGATGAGGAAGAACTGGATGAGAACAGCTCAATCCTGGCTGCAGCTGAAAGTGATGATGAGGGCGACTACAAGGAGTAACATCAGGTAGCTTCTTCACCGCCCAAAGAGGGTATAGGTTTCGGGGTGGCATTTCACCGGATAATGCCACCCCGGAGCTTTATTCCCTCAGCAACACACGCCCCATACGATTCAATAGTGCCCACAACTTCTACAGGGCAAGGAGATAACATCGTGAGCCTTAACTGGTTCCCCCTTCCTAAAAACACTGGTTCGATATCCGCTCGAGGTGCCTCGCGTACCCTCGGCCGACCCAATCTGAGCCCGCTTGCTCTGGTCACCCGAGAGATGGCCCAGAACTCATGGGACGCACGCCTCGAAGGGCACATGCCGGAGTTCGGTTGCTTGGTTCGGCACGCCAACCAGGGTGTACTGAATACCCTGAGGAACGAGGTGTTCGCAGCTGGTTTTGAGATCCATAGCAAGTACACCGGTCTCGACCAGACTTTTAACCGCGGCGACGTCTACTTCTTGGAATTTTGGGACCGCGGCACCGTCGGTCTTGACGGTCCGGACCGCCCGGATGAAGCCGTTGAGGAGGGGGAGAGCCAGAACTTCGTAAACCTCACGATGAACCTTGGTAGCGATAACAAGGGTCAAGGTAACGGTGGCTCATACGGCTTCGGTAAAACGGCTGCTTTCAATATGAGCGAGTCTCAGTCCGTTATTTACTGGTCTGCCTTTAAGACCAAAACTGGCGAGATTGATTACCGACTTATTGCTGTCGCTCTTGGCAAGGAATATACGTATGGCGGTCGAAACTACACCGGTCGTCATTGGTGGGGATATGAGGGACCCACGGTTAAGGGAACGGGTAACATTCTCCCGCTGACGGGAGAACCTGCTCGTCGGCTGGGTGAGGCTATTTTCTCTCGTCACTTTAATGACGGAGAAACCGGCACCTCAATTCTTATCGTTGATGCAAAGCCTGCAGAGCTTATGGAAGTATCAGACGATGAAGGTAAGATTCTGGACGACCCGGGTCGAATTATTGAGCGTTCCCACGAAAAGATTCAAAATATCGTGATGTACCATCTTTGGCCCAAATTGGATGTTGAAGATGGAAATAGGTCTATGGATATCAGGATTAACAATGATCCTGTCTTAATTCAGGACCTTAAGAATAAGCCTGAATATAAGGGAATCGAGCAGCTGTGCGCAGCTCTTATTGATGTTCGCAAAATGGCTGAGCTTCAAAGGATGAATTTTGATGCTGAGTCATTTGACGGTGTTTTCCAGTACAAGAGCTTTGTTTTTAAGCGAGCAAGGGATTCCTACAATATCGGATACCTAAGAATTGCTCGAGGTGCGTACGATATTAACGCTGAAAGGTCCATCTATCCGCAAAACACGGTGTGCTTGATGCGTAATGAGGCTGAATTGGTTGTCCAGTACCGAAAGGTAAATGACCTGGACGATTCAAAGGCCACCTGGTACGGCGTATTCAAGCCCGACCTTGAAACGGATGTTGCCTTCCGAGAGGCTGAACCTCCGGCCCATGACGAATGGAACCCGAGCTCTCTCGAAAATGCTAAGCACAAGAACATTGTTGTTTATGCTGCTTCGAATATCACTAAGAGCCTGAAGAGTCTTTTCGAATCGAAGGACACTAAGCGCGATAGCGGGTCACTGGGTTCTTTGTCGAAGATTTCGCAGAAGCTTGCTCGATTCAATCCGATTATGTCCTCCGGAGGCGGTGTCGTTACTGAGCTGACGGAGGAGGACGAAGGCAAGAATAAAAAGCGCCCTGGTGGCGTTGTTCGTCGCGCCTCGGTATCGATTGAGTCTGCAGCAATGACTGGTGTTCACCCGCAGGACCCTGATTACGTGCAGTATTTCATTAGCTTCTCCTGCAGTAGTGCTTGGAAGGCTGGTCAGCGTATCGGTATCAAGGTCTCTATTGCAACCGGTGATGAGAGGACTCTGGAGTACACGGACTCGCACGACCTTGAGCCTTCTTGGAGCGAAGGATGGGGCCCTGACGCTAATGACACCCAAAAGGCGGGTCATGTTTATGTGCAGTGGGACGGCCCTGAAGATTCCGAGGAGAGCCAGGGCTCCGTGGTCATCACGTTGCGTAAGGGTAAGACCTATATTTTTGAGGTGGAGGGCTAATAGCTATGGCAGGTAAGCGTGTAAAGGCATATCCTCATCTCACCCTTTTCCCGCATGAAGTGGAATGGGGCGAATGGGATATCCGTAATCAGAACGGCGAAATTGTTGACCCGGATAAGTTGCCCTCCACCTGGGATTACGACACTGATCTGGAACTCTCCATCTCCGTCAAAGTACGGCTTGAAGGAATCCGTCGAGTGCTGGGCAATGAGGAGTCTCTGCCTCGACTGATTTGTGAGGTCCAGTGTCGACCGACCCACTGGAGCGTCATTGAAGAGAGCCGAGATGTTCAGCTTGATTCGGAATCATTTGTCGCGGTTGTTAGCGCCAAGATTCCTGGACGTAAGGTTGCGGGAGAACTAAAGCTCCGAGCAGCTCTAGTGGCGGGTGCCCTAAATATCGATGGATATAACACCGATGAAACCGCCTATATTGCTGTGCAAGAGGACAGCCTGTCTTTGAGTGCTAAGGGTGCTGGTATGCCGTTCTCGCAGCTTGATTTTTCTCGAGTGCGAGAGTGGGATAAAAATGCTCCCTGGGTTGTAAGGTGCAATGCCAGTAATCCGGAAGCGTTGTATTCACGATGCGTGCGAGTATTTGTGAATACGAAACACCCGGTTTGTAAGGCTTTGGTGCGAGGGGATGAAAAGGATTATGAAATTCTAGAACCCGCTATTTCTCGAGATTTCTTGGCAACTCTTGTGCGAGAAATTTATGTTGCTCATTTGAACGAGAATTCTTTGTATACGTCGCAGAAAGAACTCACTGAAGGAAATTGCGAAGAGTTTCAAATCGTTACGCAGAGGATTATTAAAGAAAATTTCTCAATGACGATTCCGGAACTTATTGACGCGCTGAAAAGGGATTGGAATTCCGTGCAGAGCAAGATTGACGGTATTACCGGGTACATGCAGAAGGGATGGAAGTAGGTATGGTTCATCAGAGCGTAGAGCCTGCCCAGCAGGACACTAGCCCTGAGAATACTCAGGCGCCTGCAGAGCAGGAAGAACAGTATCTTTACTACCGCCTGGAAGAATTTCTAGCGGGTATAGAGTTGCAGGAATGGAAAAACTCTGGGGTTCCGCTACGCAATGTAGATTGCGGAGAAATCGACACGAATCTAGAAATCCTCAATATTGGCGGCAACGAGATTCCGATGCCGACTCTAAAGAGTCTCCGCAGAATTGTAGATAAAGAGCTCGAGAATCTTAAGGCTTTTGCTGATGATCGGGATAAGTGGAAGTACGAGTACTCCCACCGTATCGGTAAAGCTCTGCACAAGAACCTGCACATGATTCGTGGTGAAGCTGAATCTATTGAGGTGTGGCAGTTTATCGGTCTGAGGGTTCTTCCTGCGGCTGCTTTTGCACGTTTTGCCCCCTCGAAGGAAGTTCGACATATCGGTAACCTGCGCCGTCACGTGCTACGTCGAACCTGGCTGACCTACGACCTCCTGGGCGAGGTTATGGATGAGGGAGGCTACCTCACGGAAGATGACCTCAACCAGATTCTTGACCGAACCTCCATCTCGACGAACCGCGATTTGGCGTTGGCTCTCGCTCGAGCCCTAAACTCTGTGGGCGCCCCCAGCGATTACGGTTTGGAGAGGGGAGTCTCTGCCCGTGATATCAAACGTAAAATCGCGGAAGAGCTCACGGTGCGTATGGGCGTTGAGATGGTGCAACACAAGTCGTACGAGGATATGTGCGCACTCCTTGAGGACATCAAGAACGAGGTTATCGAGGCCTTCAAGCTTCAGGAAGGTATTGAGGAAGAACAGTATGAAGATACCTGGGATTCTGACCCTGAAACTGTAGAAGACTACGAGTCAGAAGATGTAGAAATCGAAGAGTCGGAAGACGTAGAGGTTGAAGAGTTGGAAGACTCTGAAGATCTGGATACTGAGACTGACGAGTACGACGAAAGCTACTACGAGGATTTCTCGGACGAGGAATCTGAAGAGGAGGAAGAGTCTGCAGATCTCGAGGTTGCTGAGGATATGGAATCCCCGGAACCTGAAGCTGAGGAATCTGATGCTGAGGAGTCTGAGGCTCAGGAACCTGGGGAACCTCAACCGTTCTTTGTGCCGGTTAACGAATTCCGCGAATCAAACCTCTTTAGCTCAACGCAGTACGGGTACTACGTTGACGAGGAACCCGAGGAACGTCCGTCACGTCTTCGAACTCCGCAGAGCAAGCTCAAGGCCAAGCTGGAACAAGCAAGCCACGAGGTAACCACAGACGAAGAAGCTCATGAGACGGCTTCTGAAGCTAAGACTCACAGGAGTAAGCTCACGCCTCCCAAATCTAAGATGGGACAGTTCTGGGACAACATGCCCTGGAAGCGCTAAAAAGTAAGAAGCCCCCTTGCCCCGGTTCAACTAAGAACCGGCACAAGGGGGCTTCGCTATATCTGAGGGGCAGAAGCCTAATGCTTCTTCTTCGGCTCACACGCCACGCCGTCACCGTCTTTATCTAGACCAGGGCGGTAACCCGGCTCGCCACGATGCAACGGTGCCGCACCCGCAGCAATAGCCGCATCACAATTCTTGTAATAAACACTCGACTGCGCCGGAGCCTGCTGCACCGGCTGAGCGGGAGCCTGCTGAGCAGGAGCCTCAGCCGCCGGAGCCTGCGCGGGCGCCTGCTGGACGGGCGCCTCCGTAGCTACCGGCGCCTGCTGAACAGGCTCAGCCTGTTGCGCGGGAGCCTCAGAAACCGGAGCCACCGGCGCCTCCGCGGAAGGTGCCTCAGCCGCCGGTGCCTGCACGGGAGCCTCAGTAGTCGGAACCGGAGACGGGGTTACCGTCGGGGTAGGAGACTCCGAAGGAGTCGCAGACGCACTCGGAGAAGAACTAGGAGTAGCTGAAACCGAAGGGCTGGCAGAAACAGACGTCGACGATGACGTAGAAGGCGCAGGCTTCGGAGCGCGAACAGACGAAGAGCAACCAGTCAGCAGCAGAGCACCCGCAAGAACACCAGCGGTCGCGGTGTGAATTTTCAACACAATATTCCTTTATAAAGTGAGTGGACAAGTGTGTTCACCATAGAACACACACTCAAGTGTAAATGAAAACGGTCCCCTCTGCAGGTAATATTGAGCCCCCAAACATTTCTGACAAGGGAAGATGTAACGTGCGGGCATAGTAAAGCCCCCTCGCACTATTTTGAACTGCGCCCCGAAACTTGGACGCATTAAATAGTAACCCCTATACGGCCTCCTGCAGGGCCTGAACCCGGTACTCCACCGGGGTCAGGCCCCTAAGCTTCACCTGACGCCTTACTGTATTCCAATGCGTAATATAGGCGTCAAGGTCAACCTTGAAACTCTCAAAGGTCTGCCAGTCTTGGCCACGAAAAAACTCATCCTTCAGGTGACCGAAAACCTGCTCAGTGGCGCCATTGTCGATGCAGTTGCCTTTGCGTGACATACTCTGGATAAAACCGTTCTCAGCAAGCGTTCTGACGTAGAACTCGTGCTGATACTGCCACCCCATATCCGAGTGCAAAATCGGCTTGACTCCCTCGGGTTTGGCCTCCATGAGTATCTGAAGCATCTCTTGCTGCTGAGCAAGATTAGGGCACATCGAGATGGAATAGGCGACAATCTCCTTGCTAGCAAAGTCATAAACCGGAGCGAGATAGGCCTTACCGAAGGAAAGCTTAAACTCGGTGACATCGGTGCCCAACTTCTGCCAAGGACCAGTCGCCGTGAAGTTGCGACCGATGATGTTGGCGAAACTTTGCCCCACAGACCCCTTGTAGGAGTTGTACCTGTGGTAGGGCCTCTGGCGGCGTATACCGCAGCGCAGCCC
>NZ_KV802676.1:0-305 GCF_001810775.1 Rothia sp. HMSC062H08 | reverse complement strand
AAGACGCTAAACCATGGCACAAATTCTGCATACGCTGCACCTCCGCGGGAGCAGAGATATTTGATGCATAAAACATTGAGAAGCCCGAATAATGACCAATCACCGCCACCACCCTCAAAAGAATGCAAACGACCGCAAACATGCGGTAGGGTGGTAACTGTAGTACTCAATAGCGCATTGATGCGATTGTTGGGCGAGCTACGGGGCTGTTTTCCTTCCGGTGGTCAGTTTGACCTGCGAAAAACGGTCCGACTAGTAACTAAACAACACACCATCACCGACGATAGGAGCGTATCTTCTATGGA
>NZ_KV802675.1:77609-80136 GCF_001810775.1 Rothia sp. HMSC062H08 | reverse complement strand
GAGAGTAGGTCATCGCCGGTTTATTTTTGAACCGAGAACCCCATGTCGAAAGACATGGGGTTCTTTGTATATCCGGGTATGTTAGGGGAAATACCGCAGGGTGCACCCCGGGGTATATGCACGGGGAGATTCAGCGCTCTACCTGTAGCATCTGTAGCGCCTCCTCTCTCCCCTTTTCCTCCCCCCCCCCAAAAAAAACAAACAATAGCCGCCCGTCAGAGTAAAACTCTAGCGGGCGGCTATCTCTCACAATGCGCTCCCTCACGCCGCTAGCGGCGCCTCAGAACGTGTAGAGAAGAAAATGCGGGGAATAACGCTTATGCGTTCTTCCAGGGGTCCTCCACGGGGCGAGCTGCGTTGTAGGCTGCGGCGCCTGCAACGCCCAGCGCAACCAGCAGACCCAGGAATGCCAGGCCCTTACGGGGGCGCTTGCCGCCGTTACGCTCGATACGAGCCAGTTCCTTCTCAGCGGCGCGAACGGTCTTCGCGGTAGCCTTACGAGCCTTCTTCAGGGCCTTCTTGTTGCCGGTCAGCTTCTCAGCGAACATCTCAGCGGTCTTGCCTTCCAGTGCGGACTCAACAGCAGCCAGGGAAGAGACAACAGCCTGAGCCTTAGCAGCCTTGCGTGCCTTGCGCTTCTTGCAGCAGAACATGGGGTGACCTCCATCGGTTGAAATGCGCCAGCGACTAGAAAACGCCGCCGCGCGCGTAGTGTTCACCTCTCAGGATATTCAATTCCCGCCCAAAAAGCCCGCTCGACGGTGCGCCCGGGGCGAAAAAACATGTTAGATGGCGAATGAGCGCCGCCCCGTGCCACAATAGAGCCATGACTAATGCAACTGCTAAGGCAACTATCCACACTAACTACGGTGACATCGTCGTCGAGCTCTTCGGCAACCACGCACCGCTGACTGTTGAGAACTTCATCGGCCTCGCTGACGGCTCCCGTCAGTGGAAGCACCCCCGCACCGGTGAAATCATGAACACCCCCCTGTACAAGGACGTCGTGTTCCACCGCATCATCAAGGACTTCATGATTCAGGGTGGCGACCCCCTGGGCATGGGCGTTGGTGGCCCCGGCTACCAGTTCAAGGACGAGATTCACCCCGAGCTCTCCTTCTCCAAGCCCTACCTGCTGGCAATGGCTAACGCAGGCCCCGGCACCAACGGTTCTCAGTTCTTCATCACCACCGTTGAGACCCCCTGGCTGAACGGCCGCCACACCATCTTCGGTGAGGTCACCGACGAGGCATCCAAGAAGGTTGTTGACGCTATTGAGAGCGTTGAGACCGGCTTCCAGGACCGCCCGGTCAAGGACGTTGTCATCTCCTCGATCGACATCGAAAAGCTCTAATAAACCCCATCGGAAGGCTCATACGAGCATTCTGCTGAAGGTGTTGAGAAAACACGTATAGTTCAGGGGCCCGCCAGGATTCTTCCGGTGGGTCCCTGCGCTTATATGCCCACGCGCGCCATCCCCCGCACACCACCTTCGGATAATCCTGTACACAACCCCTGGAGGTTCAGTGGAGAACTTTCCCAACTATGCAGGCTACGGGCAGACTCCCACCGTCTGCGTCAACCACCCCAACCGCGTTAGCTACGCCCAGTGCAAGCGCTGCAACCGCACCGTCTGCGGCGAATGCCAGGTGGCGCTGGATGTGGGCATGGTCTGCCCCGACTGCTACCGCGACCTCACGGGCGGCAGCTCGAAGGCGCAAGGTTCGAAAGCACAGGGCTCATTCCTGGCGCGCCACTGGCACATTACGTACACGCTCATTCTGATTAACGTCGCGATGTACGGTCTGCAGCAGATCATTCCCAATGAATGGGTGGTTAGGCACGGCAACATCTGGTGGCCCTACGTCCAGCATGGCGAGTACTACCGCATCATCAGCTACGGTTTTCTGCACATGCAGAACGACCCGATGCACCTGGTGTGGAACATGATTAACCTCTTCATCTACGGTGTGTCCCTCGAACGCATGATGGGGCGCTGGAAGTTCCTCCTCGTGTACCTGGGCTCTATCGTCTTCGGCGCCCTCGGCGTGTACGTGCTGGCGTCTGACACCAGCGTGGTGGGTGCCTCCGGTGGTCTATTCGGCCTCATGGGCTCTTTCTTGACCCTGCTAATCATCAGGAAGCAGAAGGACACCGCACGAGTGTTCGTCATGATTACTGCCCCGAACATCATCTATAGCATTCTGACCCCCTCGAATATCTCCCACGCATGCCATGCGGGTGGTTTTGTCGGTGGTGTGCTGTTGACACTGCTGTTTGTCCCGCTTGTGGATAAGCCCGAGCCTCCTCAGCAGCAGAGCCCGCAGCAATGGCAAAACGGCAGGTACTAAGCCTGAAAATACGTGAAAAATCTTCGGAAAATCCGGCACACAACCCTTGGAGGGTCAGTGGAGAACTTTCCCAACTACGCAGGCTACGGGCAGAGCCCCACGGTCTGCGTCAACCACCCCGACCGCGTTAGCTACGCCCAGTGTGGGCGCTGCAACCGCACCGTCTGCGGCGAATG
>NZ_KV802675.1:0-77509 GCF_001810775.1 Rothia sp. HMSC062H08 | reverse complement strand
TGTGGGCATGGTCTGCCCCGACTGCTACCGTGACCTCAATGGAGGCGCCTCGAGCCCGAAGCGTTCCTTCATCGCCCGTCACTGGCATATTACGTACACGCTCATTCTGATTAACGTCGTGGTGTACGGTCTGCAACAGATTATTCCATTCCGTTGGGTGCACAACCTCGGCATGATGTCTGGTCCCCGTGTTCACCACGGCGAGTACTACCGCCTCATCACGCACGGGTTTGTGCACTCGCAAACTGATCCGATGCACCTGGTGTGGAACATGATTTACCTCTTCATCTTCGGTGTGTCCCTCGAGCGCATGATGGGGCGGTGGAAGTTCCTCTTCGTATATATGGCGGCTACCGTGGGTGCCGGCTGCAGCGTGTACCTCTTCTCCTACTACCGGGGTGCCGTGGGTGCGTCAGGCGGTGTGTACGGTCTCTACGGCGCGTTCTTCGTCCTTCTGCTTCTTCGGAAGCAGAAGGACACCGCACGCCTCTTTATTCTGCTCATGGGTATTGATGTTGTGCAGAGCCTCTTCCACCCGAATATTTCCCACGCGGGACACTTTGGCGGTCTTGTCAGTGGCGCGCTCGCGACCCTGCTGATTATTCCGTTCGTGAAGAAGCCCGAGTCATCTGAATCTTCGGAGCCGCCGCAACAGGGCCTGCAGCGGCGGTTCAAGGGCCGCTATTGAGCCTGAAACCCGCGGAAATCCGCCTCGGAGTCGGGTTATCCACAGCAGTTTTCCACATTGTGTATAACTACATTCGTGTAATTCCACGAGTGTGAGTACATGTTAAAAACCTGTGGATACAGGCTAGAATGACCGAATTACACAGAGTGAATTACACGGGTGTAAGAGTTTTCCCCAGATTTCTCCACAGATGTGGAAAACCTTAAGTACCAGGATGTGTGTAATTACAAAAAATTTCGGCGCGAAGCGCCGGATAGAACAAAAAGTGCCCGGAAGGATCAACCTTCCGGGCACTTTCACGTATCGAGCCCCTCACGGGGCGAAGAAGCAGCGGGCGCGAACCTAGTTCGCCTGAGCCTCCGCCTCCTCAACCTCCTCGGGGGTGAGCTCCACACCGGTGTACAGGCGGAACTGCTCAGCAGCCTGCAGAGCAATCACCTCGCCACCGTGAATAACTTCCTTACCCGCCGCACGAGCCGCACGAACCAGCGGAGTCTCAACGGGCATCGCCACCACGTCAAAGACCACCTGCGCCTCAGCAATAGCCTCCTGCGGGTAGGACAGCTCCTCGCTCTCCTCACCGCCAGCCATGCCAATCGGGGTCACGTTCACCAGAATCGGCGCTCGCAGGTTGCCCACCTCCGGCGCCCAGGCGTACTCGTAACGCTCAGCCAGCGCGCGACCGGTCTCCTCGTTACGGGCAATAATCATGCCCTGCGAGAAGCCCGCATCAAAGAACGCGCCAGCCACAGCCGCAGCCATACCGCCCGAACCGCGCAGCAGGAACGGCAGAGACGGATCCACATTATGCGAACGCAGCAGGGAAGCCACCGCAATCACATCCGTGTTGTACGCCTTCAAGAAGCCGTCAGTGTTCACAATCGTGTTCACCGCACCAATAACCGCAGCCGAGTGGTCCATATCGTCCATCAGCGGGATAACAGCCTGCTTAAACGGCATAGACACCGAGCAGCCACGAATACCTAGAGCACGCACGCCGGCGATAGCACCCTCAATATCGGTGGTGGTCATCGCCTTGTACAGGTAATCCAGACCGTGCTTCTCGTACAGGTAATTGTGGAACTTAATACCGTGATTCGACGGGCGACCAGACAGGGAAATGCAGACCGTCGTATCGCGGTTCAGTGCCGGGCGAGCCATCTTAAGCCTCGCCGCTAGAGTTGAGGGTGTTCTCAATCAGCTTCTTCACCTTGTTGCGGCTCACCAAGTCAGCGACCACAAAGTGGGTGTCGCCGGTATCCACGGTGGGGACGGTCGCGTTGCCGTCGTTGAGGGACTTCACATGCGCCTCAGCCTGCGGATCCTCCCAAATGTTCACCCAGGTAGCGTGGTCGCCCAGCTCGCCCAGCTTAGAATCCAGAGCCTCGCAGTAGGGGCAGCCGGGGCGCCAATAAATGACGACGCCACCATCCTTCATGACCTCGCGTGCCTTCTGCTGATCGGACTGCTGACGTTCAAACATAGTTCCTCCATAGACGGGGTGCTCCGCGGTCTTCAGGAGGCACTGAAACCTACCTGAGGGCGCAGCTCAATAAGTTGACATATCAAGCATAGCCTGAGGTTACAGGGGCAGGGGAGAGGTCCTCATAGGGCGAACGCCCGCGCCGCACCCCGGCAGCCCGTGCAGCACTCCCGCAGAAGCCTTCACCCTGCTCTCCAGAAGCCTGTGCCCCGCCCCAGATGCCTTCCCCCGCGCATTAACGGCATACGCCCCACACCAAGGTTGCCGGACCAATGATGCGGGGCGTATACAGTTCGCGAGAAAACGCGAGTACTTGTGCTGAGTAAGAGTAAAAGAAGAGTGAAAACAGGCTACCAGGCGGTAACCGAAGCTGAGCAATATGCCGAGTGAGTCGGTGAATGAAAGAACCCAGGCGGGGCAGAACGCCCCATTATTTGAGAGAGATGTTGAGTGAAAGCCGTTGAGTGAAAGCCTGTAATGCAAACCCAGGGAAATGGCGCCCTACCCCACGAGGAAGCGAAGCAGAGCGCCAATCCAAAGGAGGCTATCGCCTTACTTGCCGAACTTCTCGGTCAGCTTGGAGACGTTCTCGGTCACGACCTCTTCAACCTTGGCAACGTGCTCGTCGGTGACGACCTCCTTGCCAGCCTTCTCGTTGATGACTTCCTGAGCCTTGTCGAGGCCCTGCTCAACGGTACCCTTGATATCGAAGCCCACGGGGGCCTCCTTTCTGCGCTTTCGCGCTCTAAAGCCTCACTCTTGGTGAGGTACCTGCCCGGGGCGGGCAGAAAACTGGAGTGTGATGCTTTGGTGGACGAAACCTGCAAGCTGGGCTTGTATGTGACGGTCGAACCCAGTGTAGATGCTATCCATATGCCGGACTATGCGCATCGAAACTTTACAGCTCACGGATTGCGTCCGTCGATAAGTGTACATACCCGCGAAGGCAAGAAAAACCACCCTCAGAAAACGTGGCGCCACTTTTGACCAACGACCAAAAAATTATGGCTTATCAGCGCGTTATTGCAGGGGATAACCGGAGGAAAATTGCAGAAACTCGCAGGAAACTTCCAGCTATGAATATTGTTCAAAACCCCGAAAAAACGCCCCTGTGACACCCCGCCGATTTATGACAGACCTCAGCGCCCAACCCTACAACACCGGAATATCCGTAGGATCAGCGCCCGCAGCCCAATCATGAGACGCCGCAAAACCAGCAACCATCGGCAAAAAACGAGGCGCCGCATAGCCGCGCACAGCATACGCAGTCGCCACCGCATCCGCGGCAGCCTCCAGCTGAGAGGTCGGAATCAGCGCCATCACCGCGCCACCAAAACCACCACCCACAATACGGGCACCCAACGCGCCCCGATCCAGGCACACCTGCACCGCATCATCAATCTCCGGGCGAGAAACACGTAACTCATCACGCATCGACACAAACGACTCCGTGAAAATGCGGCCAGCCTCCTCAAATGCCGCGAAACCAAGCTCATCAGCGTGCTGCAGCAAATAGCTCGCACGACCCACCAGAGTCATATCGTGGAACGCATGACGCACCCAACCACGCGGGAACGAACACGGACGACCCGCGTCCTCCAGCGCATCCAGGGCACGATTCACCGAAGAATCCACCAAATCCGCACGCCACGCCTTCGCAGCACGCGCATCCATACCCGCACACGACAAATCCTCCGGTAGGGCATCACGCAAAAAACACAGACCCAAAGCGTCAGCGCACGCCTCAGACGCCGCACGACGAGCCGCAAAACCGCCATCCGTCAGCTCATGCGGAGTGTTCGTGTCAATCACCAAAAAGCTCAAGCCATGCTGGGCAATATCCACCGCAACCGGCTCAATCGAAAAATCACGGAAATCAACCACCAGAGCCTGCTCCGGATACGAACGCAACGACGCCGTCTGATCCAGGCCACCCGTATGCGCGCCAGCCATCTTATTCTCAGCCGTAATACACACCTGAGCCAGACGCGCACGCAACGCATCACTATCAGCCGGGGTAGCATCCGCTTCCGGGCACTCATCACGCACCGGACACGAGAGCTCCAACAACGCCAACACCGTAGAACACTCCAAAGCCGCCGAAGACGACAAACCGCCACCCACCGGAACACGAGAATTAATCAGCAGATCAGCACCAAACTCATCGGGCAGCATAATATCCCTGCCACCCTCCTGATTCATCGCCCACGCAACACCCGCCACATAGGTGAACCAGCCCTTCAAATGACCCGGCTGAATATCGCGAATCACAACCGTGCGCTCATCACCGGGCATCTGCAAAGAAGACGCGCGCAACACACCATCACGACGCAACGCACCCGCCACATAGGTGCGGTACGGCAGCGGCATCGGCAGACACGAGCCACCCAAAAAATCAATGTACTCGCCCAAAAGATTCAGACGCCCAGGCGCAGACCACACACCATCCGGCTCATAACCATACGCAGTAATAAACTCCTCACGCACACGCGCAATCTCTGCGCTATGGTCCGGAAGAGCCGCCCACTGGGCGGTAGCGGTCATCGACATGGAACACCTCTGATCAAGCCCCGAAAGGGGCGCTAGGACGTAAACGACACCCCACCTGCACCCGACACCCAACGGGCATCAGCGCAAGCACGTGTCACCTCTAGACTAAAGCAGAAAACCAGCGAACATCGACTCAGCCGCCAAACCGCACCGGTATCAGCGTGCGGCAGGGCAGCCAAAAGCCAACGCACGCAAAAGCCCCGCACCCTACAAGGGGGCACGGGGCAACATACATAACTAATAAACCAACAGAAGGGCCAAGCGATTACGCATCCTGCGTATAGGGCTCCTGCACCACCATCATCGTGTCAATGGCAGAAAGCAGATCCTGGCGGTAACGGTTAAACGCATTCTCAATTAGAGGAACATCGCCGCTCGCCACAGCCTCCTGCGGCGAAATCAGCGGCAGAGTCTGATACTCCTCCACCAGGCTCAACGCAATATGAGTCAGCAAACGAGCACGACGCAGCGCCTCCGCATGGCCCAAACCAAGCGCCTGGAACTCATGAGCCATCGCCACCACAGGCTTCAACTCACGAGGATGCAGAGCCAAACTCAAACGCACCACCTCAGGGCACTCACGAATCGGGTACAGCAGAGAGAACAGAAGATCACCGCGGCGAATCATCGAAGCACGAATAGCCTCCGGATTCGGCTCAGCCTTCTCAGACATCGACTTCGGGGCACGAGCCAGAATGTAATCCGCCAACAGAATGAGAAGCTGCTGCTTATTCTTCACGTGGTAGTACAGGGCGCCGGGAGCCACGTGAAGCTCCTGAGCAAGTCGGCGCATGGAAAGGTCCGCCAAACCGTAGGTCGCCAAGACCTCGTAGGCGGTATCTAGAATCTTTTCACGGGAAAGTACCACCCTTTCATTTTAGGGTGTTCAACTCTATATCTTGAGCAAGATGCACCCCACGGCAAACAAAAACCCCACAAATACGCGGTACAAACCCAAAAAGCAATGTTGATTCTCACTCACCCGGAGCGAACGGTTCGCGTTTCACGAGCACTTTTGCCACCAAAAACCGCTCCAGCACACACAGAATAGGTAGCCGCCCACGCTCTCGGCATAAAATCACGTCTTAAACCGTCCAAAACCGCCAAGACAGGTAAACCTCGCGGGCGCACACCCCAAAATCAGGTGTTTAATATTCGGTATGAGCAATGCATTTTCTGAACTAATCGAGCGCGCCACCGCAGGCGAAGGCCTCAACCGCGAAGAAATCCACACCCTCCTCGTGGACGGTGACGGACAGGACTTCACCCTTATCGAGGCAGCCTCCGTCGTGCGCCGCAACGAATTCCGCAACATGATTGCGATCCACACCGAAGATGAAGCACTCGCCGACGCCCTCGGCACCCGCTCCATCGCCGTAGATTCCTACGACGTGCTGGACATCTCCCGCGACATCGACTCCGAAGAGCTCGCGGCAACCATCGAACGTATTGCTGAATCCTCCGCCATCGGCGTGACCGTACTGCTGCCCGAAAATGCAGTACCCATGATGCTGATGCGCGTGCTGTCCATCCTGCGCCTGGCGGCACCTGCCAAGGTCATTCACCTGCCCGAAGGCTACGAGCAGTCCCTGCGCTCGCTGACCTCCCTCGCAATGCACGTGGTCAGCGCCATCACCATTACCGACGACATTGAGCAGTGGCCCATGGTCAACGAGGTGCTCAAGGCTCTGCGCCACGGCGGCATCGTCATTTCCGGTACCGCTGGACGTGACGCCCTCGCAGGCTACCTGCGCTACCTCTCCGACCTCGGCGTGGACCTCATGGGTCACCGCGACGCACGCGGCTCCGCCTGCGGCTCGGTCGACGGTGGCGGCTGTGGCTGCGGTTCGGGTGGCTGCGGTAGCCACGAGGAGCCGGCACCTTCCGCCGGTGGTTGTGGCTGTGGCTCGGGTGGATGCGGTTCCTCCGCTGAAGCTCCGGCTGAGGCTCACGGTCACTCCCACGGTGGTGGCGGTTGCTGCGGCGGCCACGACGAACCAAAGGAAGAAAAGGGTGGCTGCTGTGGTGGCCACGACGAGCCTGAACCGGTCGTGGAGGAAGCTCCCGCTGGCGGTTGTGGCTGCGGTGCTGGTGGATGCGGCTCTAAGTAATCTGCTAGAGGTAGCTACCCCAATCGATATATTCCAAATATAGAATTTTCCCCTGAATAACCTGCTGAAAAGCAGAGATATTCAGGGGAAAACTCTATATTCCGTAAAGAGCATTAGGCTTAGAGGTAAACAACACCACAATAAACGCTGCAGAACCCCCATATCCGAAAAGCGGAATGAGCCCCTCCGGTAGAGTAGAAAGACGTAGCCGACTAACCCTAGCCGCGCGAAAGGAACAACACCGGACCAATGCTTTACCTCTCCGTTATTGTCATCATCCTGATTGCGACCGTGTTTATGGTCAGCGTCGGTGATCGACTCAACCTCCCCTGGCCGGTCATGATGACCCTGCTCGGCACCGCCGCGCTCTTCATCCCCAACCGACCGGATCTTACTATCGACAGCGACATCATCCTGCCGATCTTCCTTCCGCCGCTACTGTGGGCCATCGGCGTTAAATTCTCCTGGGGCACCCTGCGCCGCCGCTGGAGATCCGTACTGCTCTACTCGGTCCTTCTCACCACCGTCTCCGCCCTGGCAATTGCCAGCGCAGCCATGTGGTGGGTCCCCGGTATGACCATCGCCGTCGCCCTTGCCGTCGGTGCCGCCGTCTCCCCGCCCGACCCCGTCGCCGTGGAAGCAGTCGCTGAGCCCGTCGGCATCCCCCGCCGCCTCATCGGTACTCTGCAGACCGAAGGTAGCTTCAACGACGCTATCGCAATCGTTCTCTTCCACGCCGCAATCCACTCCATGACCAGCGGCCACCACATCGAGCCGCTCTCGGTCGCCAAGGACTTCGTGCTCGGCTCGATCCTCGCGGTCATTATTGGTTATATCTTCGGCTGGCTTGGCGGCTACGTTCGCCAGCGTGCCCACGACGTGGTCACCAGCAACGCCGTGACCCTCATGATCCCCTTCGGCGCCTACCTCGCTGCTGAAAGCGTGCACGCCTCCGGCGTTATTGCCGTGGTCATCGGCGCTATCCAGTTCACCAGCACCAAATACATGGCGGCACTCGAAGCGGAAGAACGCCTCTCCTCCACCTCCTTCTGGCAGATTATTGAGCTGCTCATGACCGGTGTCGCTTTCGGCCTCATCGGCCTGCAGGCAAGTAGTATCATCGCCACCGCCGACCCCTCCCGTATCGCAAGCCTCTTCGCTGACGGTGCCCTGGTCGCACTGGTCGCCATCCTGGTGCGCCTCATCTGGTTCACCATCGTCTGGCTGGCAGGACGCAAGAACCCCATCCACGAGGGTGCACCCGAAAGCTTTGCTGAAGTTATCGTTATGACCTGGTCCGGCATGCGAGGCCTCGTGACCCTGATTCTTGCCCTGTCCATCCCCGTGGTCAACGGCACCGAACAGGTACGCCAGGACGCCATCGTCATGATGCTCTCCGTACTCTTCTTCACCCTCGTGCTGCCCGGCCTGACCCTGCCCCTGCTCGTGAAGGTCCTTGGCGTGCAGGCTAACCATGAAGAAGAAACCGCCGTACCCGAGCTGCTCAAGATTGCGCAGGTCGCAGCCCTCGAGGCGCTGCAGGCTGAAGCGAAGGCAACCACCGACCCGGAAACCTACGCCCGCGTGAAGGAAATGTGCTCCGCCATTACCCGCCGAGACGAAATCAGCGAGGCACTGCCCGAAGAATACAAGCAGCACATGGAGAAGCTTAAGGACAAGAGGAACGACTTCGTGCGCCTGCGCGATGCCGCCCTCGTCGCCGCGCAGAACGAGGTTATTTCTGCTCAGGACCGCTACGACTCCCACGACGTGACCCGCGTGGTGCGTAAGCTGGACATCCTGGCGCAGGCAGAAAGCATCCGCTCCTCCGGCATGTTCATTCTTCCTGCCATGACCGCCGGCGCGGTCGCCATGGAACGCTACAACCTCTGGAAGAAGCACCAGGGCACCCTGAGCACCCGCGCAATCCCCGTGGTGGAAAACGCGCCCGCCTCGCCCCTGGTCACCAACGAGGTAACCCCCACGTCCTAGCCGGTACCTGCACTGCGCGCATGAACGTGACGTTTCTGCCCCTGCCTACGCCACCGAGATAAGCCATCTGGTCTTTAGCTCACAGGCGATAGACAGGGGCAGAAGCAGATTAAGCCTCAAGTATCACCTAAAATGAGACAGGAAACGTAGTGAACGTACGTTAGCTCTCTCAAACTCACGAACACATTGAAAGTAGACATGGATTTCAAGACTCTCTCGCCTGCGTACCTGACCTCCCTCGGCGTAATTTTTTGCGGCGCGCTCATGGTCGGATCCTCTAGTCCCTGGCTCATCTGGCTGGGCTGGATCCTTCTCATCCTCGCGCTGGGTCTGAATGTCCTCGCCTTTGTGCTGTCCGTGGGTAAGGCGAAGGGTGACCCGACCCCCGCACTGGTGACCAACCTGGACGGTTTCGAATCCTCCGTGGAGAACCGTATCCGCGAGCGCGCAGAGCACCGCCGTGAAGAGCGTGAAGCTGCTGAGCACGAAGCTGCTGAGCAGTCAGCGGAAGCAACCGCAGAGGCTGAGCATGAAGTGGCTCCCGTTGAAGCCGCTGAGGCTGTTGAGGCGACCGAGCACGCTGAAACTGCAGAGGCTACCGAGGTTCGTGAGGAAGAGCCCACCGAATCCCAGCCGATTGTTGAGCGTGCATCCGGCCGCATGAGCGTTCTGCCCTCGCGCCCCCGTTCGGGTCGCGCCACCAAGCCCCGCTCCAATGCGCGCTAGGTAGGTCGGTAGTGAATACGAAGTTTTTGCTCTCCCCGGCGTACCTCGCCTCTATCGCCCTGATGCTTTCCGGTGCGGTGCTTTCCGGTGGTCGGTTCATGCTGATCGGCTGGATTCTGTGCATTGTGGGTGTCTGCCTGAATGCCATGACCCTGGTGGTGCTGACGAACCGCGAGCAGCTGTACAGCCTTGACGCGAAGGCTGCCCGAGGCACCCGCCGCGGCTTTGATGACCGCCCCGCTGTAGTGCAGCGATTGGACGACGCCCCGGTCACTGACGAAGCAGTCGAAGAACCTGCGGAGTCTGTCGAGGAATCCGCAGAAGAGCCCGCTGAAGCACCCGCGCAGAAGACCAACTAGGGTGTAACCCCCTAAGACGTAAAGACCGTAACCGCCCCCGCATGGGGGAGTGGTTACGGTCTTTTGTACTGTGCCTAAAGGTTGTAGTGCGCCTAAACATTCAGCTCAATCAACGCTCGTCGAATACTTTTTGGGAGGGGCGAGCGAGCGCAGCGGGGTCTTTAGCGCTGAGTGCCCAGCTTCTGTGCCGCGAAATCCGCGTACTCTTGCACGTGCGCGCGAGCCTGCTTGGTCAGCGCCTTATTCTCATCCAGGATGCGCGTCGACTGCGCCGCCATCAGCTCCAGGTACTGGCGGTTGCGGGTCTTTTTCCATGCGGTGCGTGCCGCCTCCAGCTCCGCAAAATCGTTGAGCGCCTGACGCTGCATCGTGTAGCGAACCCACATGAGCACCAGAATCAGCACCAGCGGGATGAGACACGCCCAGCTCTGCCACAGCCCGTACAGCGCCGCCGCAATGGCGCCCAAAACAATCAGCACCGGGGAAATGGAGACGATGGGGGACTCGGGACGGTTCTTCTGGTTCTTCACGAGCGATTCACGCGCCATAGCGCGGAAGGTGTCAGAGAAGCTGGACGGGTCGTAGGACTGGGCAGAATCGGCCTGCGGGCTCTTCTGGGACTGGTTTTTACGGGGTCGAGAAGCGGAAGGACACATAGAAACCTTACGGGGGTAATGGGGAGTAACGGGAAAGCGGACGTTTCACGTGAAACGGGGGAGTAGGCGGCGAGTACGCGGAAGCGGCTGGCAGACGGGCGCTCGCCGCACCTAAACGCCACCTCGGCAGCTTCTACAGGGAAGCCTCAATAAACTCGTACGCCTTATCCACACAATCGGTGGTGACGGCCTTGACCTCATCGGGGGAGTAGCTGAAAGACGCCGAACGGTCGGCGTAGCGGTGCATGTCGATATCGTTCCACGAGTCGCCAATCGTGTGCACCTCATAGGAGGTGCCCGGATGCTCCGACTGCAGGTACTCCACCAGATGCTGCAGACCGGTGCCCTTTGTGCAGGCGGGCGGCACAATATCCAGGAAATCCTGGTTCTTGTGGCAGGCCACCGAATCACCAAAACGCTCCAGAATCCAGGTGTACGCCGCCTCGCGAACCTGAGCATCCGGAATCCACAGGGGCACACCCACGTACTCGTGGTTCTGCAGGTCGTCAGCCGGCAGGGGAGTGAACTCCGGCAGGATATTCGTCGAGGAGCCCACCCGGTCGCAGAGGCTGTAATCGTTATCCAGAGTCGTCGCGAACAGAGCCACGCCGTCCACGGTGCTGAAATGCTCGTAGCACGCTTGCACAACACTCACCGGAAGAGGCTGATGGTAAATCACCCGGTACTGCCGGTCAGTAATCACCGCACCCGTGTACAGCACGTGGTAATCAAAACGGATGGCGGTCGGGTTCAACGCCAGTTGCGTGGCAAAAATGCTCTTGCCCGTGCACGAGACCGCCAGGTTACCCTCCGCCTGCCAGCGGGCAATCGCCTGCTCAGTGGCAGGCTCCACGGCACGGTTAAACAGGATCGTGCCGTCAAGATCGAAAGCCATCAACTTGGTCATAGAAACTCCTTCGCGGGAGGGCTGCATTGCCGCGAATTGTGCGCCGCAACCGATAGAAAACGCCCATGAAAAACGGGGGTGCCGCCGGTACTTTTAAGTGTACCGACCGCACCCCCCACTTGAGACAAGCCCCCGAATCTCACGCCTTCACTGAAGGGTGAAAGGGCTCATCCCTCAGATTTTTAGAGAGCCAGGAAGCCCAGGTACGAACCGAGGATACCCACGGCAAACAGAGCGAAAATCAACCAGATAGCGTTGACCTTCTTCTTCAGCAGCCACATGCACAGGAAGCACAGGCCCAGCGATGCAAGGCCCGGCAACAGGTCGTTCAGCACCGACTGAACGGTCACATCCACCATCGCGCCAGCCTGGTTCTTGTAGCTGGTTAGCGGCAACGGAATGTTCACGCTCGTCCAGCGGTACACCAGCGCACCCATCACGAACAGACCCATCACGGACGCACCCTGAGTGATCTTCTGCAGGGTGTTACCGCCCGCCTCAGTCACAATCTGGGTACCCTTCTCGTAACCGTACTTGAAGCCGTACCAGCGGGTCGCCCAACGAATCGCGGACAGGCCGAAGAAGAACAGCAGCGGGCCCAGAATATTACCGGTCACCGCCAGGGACGCGCCCAGAGCCGCCAGCACAATACGTGCGGTACCCCAGTAAATCGGGTCGCCCACACCAGCCAGCGGGCCCATCAGGCCCACCTTCACGTTGGTGATAGCCGCCTCGTCAATGTCCTTACCGGCTGCCTTCTCACGCTCCATCGCAGCGGTCACACCCATAATCGAGGATGCAACCCACGGCTGGGTGTTGAAGAACTCCAGGTGGCGGGTCAGCGCCTCCGCCTGGTCTTCCTTCTTGGTGTAGAAGCGCTTAATAGCCGGAATCATGGAAACCGCGAAACCAATGGACTGCATACGCTCGAAGTTAAACGAACCAAGCAGGAAAGTGGAGCGGAAGTAGGTTTCGACCTTATCGCGCTGGGTGAGCTCGGGAACTTCAACGAGCTCGACGTTCTTGTTCTCAGTCATGATGATGCTCCTTACTCGAGCTCGTTATCGAGGTCGTTTGCTGCGGCTGCCGGTGCTGCGGCGGGTGCCTCGCTCTTATGGAAGAGCGGGTTCAGCTGGGTGTACAGCAGACCCAGGCAGGCGCCCACAATACCGATAGCAACCAGGTTGAACTGTGCCTGACCGGACAGGGTTGCGACGAGATCCTTCGCGCCCTCGGTACCAGCAATCGAAATCGACTGGGTTGCCGGGATAGCGGCAGCGGCAATGAAGCCGAGGAAGAAGAAGGGCATGAGAGCCTTCGAACGCATCATGTTGATGACCATTGCGAAACCGACCACGGTAATCATGCCACCGGCGATACGCAGACCAACGGTCACCTCGGTGGGAATCATGTTCAGCAGGCGGGTCAGCTCTTCGGAGCTAATTAGCGCCACAATAGCGGTCGGGATAGCCACACGCAGACCCTGCAGAGCCATACCGCTAATGTGCATCAACTCAATACCGCGGAAGTTCGCGGTCTTCGCGAAATTATCAGCCTGATGCTGGAAGAACACCGTAATGGTACGAACGAAAATGGTCAGAACCTGACCTGCCGCAGCCAGCGGCACAGCAATAGCAATACCGGTGGTGATGTCCTGGTGACCCTGAATCACAACAACAGCGGAGATGGTGGACGCCAGAGCCGAGTCGGGAGCCATTGCCGCACCGACGTTCATCCAGCCCAGGGCGATGAGCTCCAGTGCGCCACCGAGCATAATGCCGGTAGTCGGGTCACCCAGCGCAAAACCCATCAGGGTACAAGCGACCAGGGGGCGGTGGAACTGACGCTCGTCCACCACGGATGCGACGCCCGCAATGAACGCCACGAGAACAACGAGAATAAACGTCAGGGCGCTCATGCGTCCAGGCCTTTCTGCTTGAGGATCTTTTCCAAATCAACCGGGGAGTGGTTGGGCAGCTGCTGCACCGTCAGCTTCACACCGCGCTTAATGAGTTCGCGGTAGGCTTCCAGGTGCTCCTCGGAGGCGTACACTGCGTCCGAGAGCTGAACCATGCCGGTCTTGAAGGTGACGCCACCAACGTTCACTTCGTTGATCTTGACGCCTTCGTCGAGCAGTCGCACCACGTCAACTGGGGATTCTACGACGAACATGGTCTTCATGCCGGTGTACTTGGGGTTGTTGTACACGCGGCCAGCCTTAGCGATGTCCAGGACATTGGTCTTCACGCTGGTCGGCGCGACCTGCAGCAGCAGGGACTTGCGCAGCTGATCGTGTGCCGCATTATCGGATGCCGCGATGAAGGTCTGCGGTGCGATATGCGGAACCCAGGTGCCTGCCACCTGACCGTGAATCAGGCGGGAGTCGATGCGGGTGAAGATAGCGTCCATGGTGCCGCCGGGAACCTGCTGAGCAGCCGGAACCTCGACCGCCTTGGTCTCTGCGGGCTTCGCCTCGGCGGGCTTGGCGGCTGCGGGCTGATTCGCATCCTGGAAGGAGCGAATACCCTTAGTGCCAGCCTTGTGCGCCTTAGCGACCAGGGACTTGAGGGTTGCGTTCTTACGGCCTGCGCCGGAGATGACCTCAATAAGCATCGGTACGTTGACACCGGAGACGACGTCGACGCCCTCGCGGGTGGCTGCGAACTGCGCACCGGCGTTGTAGGGGCTACCGCCGAAGAGGTCGACCAGCAGCAGGGTTTCTTCTGCTTCAGATGCCTCAACGATGCGGGTGTACTCTTCGACGAGATCTTCGGGGCCCTGACCCGGCAGGAAGGTGACCGGGTGGACGTTTTCGAAGTTACCGAGGATCATGCCGGCGGTCTTCAGCAGAGCCGGAGCCGACTCGCCGTGTGCCGCCACAATGATAGTGACCATAGTGGTCCTCTCGTGTTCGTGACATGGTGTGTAGTGGCCCCGTGAGAGGCCTCATAATTCTCAGATGGTAACACGTATATTGTGTGTTTTGTGGGTTTTTCTGGTTATGCACACTTTAGGTTCTGGTGACATTTTTTCAAGTGTTGGAATATGGGTTTTTGATGTCAAAACACGTATTTATTACCGGGGTGCGAAAAATTTAAACAGAACACCAAAAAAAGGTTGCCGGCGAGAGAAGCAGAGTGTTATTTTCGTGAAAAATCGGGAGTCTTGGCATCTCGCAAGCGGGCTGACGAGGCGCTTGACGCACAATATTTGGACCGCGAGGGTGCGAGAAAAAGATTTACAAAGAAAATACCGAATAAAAAATAGGTACACGGACCAAAAGATGTGGGATTTATAAAAAACCCACATTTTCCTGCAGTTCGTCCACGGAATGGTATTTCTGGAATGTGCCGCCATGAATCGTCATTTAAAAAATAAATCGACGCGCTAACGCGCGAAAGAAAACCCGGCAAACAGCATTTTAGTGACAGGTTGTATATATAAATAGCAGCTCACCTTTAAGCGTCACGTTCCGCCCGGTAGCACCTCTCTAAAACCCTCAGTCCCAGATTCCCCACCCGAACCCCTCGCCGGGATTCCGAAGTATAGAATTCGAGATATAGGTTCCAGGGCATAGATTCCGGGGTATATATTTCAGGGCATAGAAAATCCGGGGGCATAGAAAAAGCGACCGAGAACCCTCCCGGTCGCTTTCTATCGAACATGCGCTACGCGTTAATGCCCCACATATCCCGCGCCAGGCGCGCAATATGAATCGTCAAATACGTCAACTCATCACGAGTCAGGGTCTGCTTCAACTGCATCTGCAGCACCAACAAAACCTTCTGTGCACACGCGTAGGCGCGCGGTGCATCCGCACGAAGAGCAGCCAACAAACTCGGCTGCGACACCTCATCAACATCCTCCGCACGATTTGCGGAGGCGCGGCTCGCCCGCACAAACAGGTACCGCAGGTGCGTCACAAAACGTGCCGCACTCATGGAATCCGGGTCGAGCTTGCGCTCGTAGCTTGCCTCAATAATTTCAAAAACCTGCGCGAAAACCTCAGTCATGCGGAATGCCTGAGACATGTCTGCCGTCGCAAATTGTGCATTGACCAGGTGCAACGCGAGGGGGATAGCCTCGTTCGGGTCCAGCTCAACCTGCAGGCGCTCGCGAACCATCGCCAACACTGCGCGGCCGTACTCCACCTCGCGTGGGTAGAGAACAGTCACCTCCGGGGCGAGCGGATACTGCACCCGCACCCCGTCACGCGCACGAACCACCGCATAGTGCAGGTGATCAGCCAGCGGAAGAATAAACGAGTTCGACAGCTCCAGCGCACCCTCGGCGCGCACCTTCGACTCCAAAAGCGTGGCAATCGACAGAATCTCCGCCGGAATCTCAGACAGAGTCATACTCAAACGCTCACCCGACATGCCCTGCTCCGGCACAAACGTCTGCTCCACCGCAGACGGGTCAATCAGCTGACCCTTACGCTTACCAAAGGCAATGCCGCGACCAATCATCACGGACTCCTTGCCCAAATGATCCACAGTGAGGACAACATTATTGTTATAGATACGGCTAATGCGCATGTGTCCTCCTTTGCGGGTGTTGGTCGCCGGAACAGAAACGGCAAATTCAAAAGATACGCAAAGGTGATTGAGCGTTACCTAAGCTAGTACAAATTCTACCGAAAGTTTGAAGCTGTCATGAAGGGTTGACGCGCAAATGCGGGGTAAAGCTGTGCCCCAGCTGTGACGCGGGCAAGCATTCCATAAGTTTGCGGCTGAAAACCGGCTCCCGCCTCACCGCGAACCCTAAATCGCGATACCCTTAATCACATGAGCAGCAAAGCAACCGAAATCGCAAAGAACCTTCCCACACTAGAGCATCCGGACGGTAGCCCCATCCGCGCCCTCGTTGTTGATGATGAGGAGATGCTCAAAGAACTCGTCAGCATGGGTCTGAAAATGATCGGCTGGGAGGTGCAGTCCGCAGGCGACGGCCCCTCCGCGCTCGCGATTGCGCGCGATTGGCGCCCCGACGTGCTTGTGCTGGATATTATGATGCCCGGCTTCGACGGCCTGGAGTTGCTCTCCCGTATCCGCAAGTTCTACCCCGAGGTTCCCTGCCTCTTTCTGACCGCTAAGGATTCGGTTGATAACCGTATCGAGGGCCTTGCCGCCGGTGCGGACGACTACGTGACTAAGCCCTTCTCCATGGAAGAGGTCATGATCCGTTTGCACCGCCTGGTGCAGCGCTCCGGTGTTGCCTCCATTGATGATGCTGAGCTGGTCGTTGGCGACCTGGTGCTGAACCAGGACACCCGCGAGGTGACCCGCGGTGGCGAGCAGATTAACCTCACTGCAACCCAGTTCGACCTGCTGCGCTACCTCATGGAGAACGCGAAGCGCGTGGTCTCCAAGAGCCAGATTCTTGATAACGTCTGGAACTACGATTTTGGTGGTCAGGCAAATATTGTGGAGCTGTACATCTCGTACCTGCGTAAGAAGATTGATGTGGGTCGCGAACCGATGATTCACACCGTGCGCGGTGCCGGTTACGTGCTGCGTCCCGCTGTCTAAGTTTATTCTCTGCTCTTCATATGGCGCGGTATAACACCCGGTTATACCGCGCCATATCAGTTATATTCTGTATTACGAATATAGAAAGAAAGGATGCTCGTGGGCTCCTACTCACCCGGTGAACCCGCCTCCTCGGATAACGAAGCAACCCGCCCCCTACGCGCGGGTACTTCCGCGCGCGCCGGATCCGTTCCCTCCCGCGGAAACTTCTTCGTGCGCCTACGCGCCGCCTGGAAGAGCATGCGGAACCCCGAAGCATCCCCCGAAGAACTGGGTTACGTACCCCACCTGCGTTCGCGTCTCATCGCAATCCTTGTGGCAGCCCTCGGCGTCGCCTGCCTCATTATCGGCTTGTCCACCTACGTGACCCTGCAGAACTCCCTCTACCAGCAGGCGCAAAGCGACCTCAAAGAAACCAGCCACCGCGTGGTGCAGCCGACTTCCCGAGACGGCAAACGAGAAGAAGTGGACTGTAGTGACCTACAGAAGAGCAACTCGCTCTTCGCACCCGGTCAGGCGTCCGGAACCATCATCACCTGCGTGGAGTCCGAAGGTGCCGTAGAAATCGCCAGCAAGCTCGCTAAGGACGGCACCGTACAAACCCTCTCCGCCAACGACCAGGTAACCCTCGGAACCATGGCACTGAATGCCACCAAGGAAGAAGAGCGCGAGGTCAAACTGGAATCCGGTCTGTACCTCGTGAAAATCACTCCGAAGGCCAATAGCAGTGCTGACGCCCAGGTGGTCGGTATTCCGCTCGCCAACGTACAGCAGACCCTCACCATCTTCGTGATTGTGGTGTCCCTCGGATCCATCGCCGTAATGGTCGGCGCCGGTGTGGCTGGCTCCTACATTATTCGCGGCACCATGAAGCCGCTGGAACGAGTCTCCGCGGTGGCAACCGACGTGGCGCACCTGGATCTGGAAGAACACACCATCTCCTCGGCGGTGCGCGTGGAACCGAGAGACTCCGACCCGCGTACCGAAGTGGGTGCGGTGGGCTACGCCCTCAACCAGCTGCTCGATAACGTAAATTCCGCCCTTGAAGTGCGCGAACGCACCGAGCACCAGATTCGCGCCTTCATTGCGGACGCATCCCACGAGCTGCGCACGCCCCTTGCCGCCATTAAGGGCTACTCCGATATGCTCCGCTGGACCGAACCACTCAGTGAGTCCGGCCAGTCCTCCCTGGCGCGCATCGACTCGCAGACTGAGCGTATGTCCCGCCTCGTGGAAGACCTGCTGACCCTCGCCCGCCTCGATGAAGGCCGCGAACCCAAGCTAGAGCAGGTTGACCTGACCGAGCTGGTACTCGAATGCACCTCGGATATGCAGGCGGCAGCCCGCACCCACGAGTGGCACCTGAACCTGCCCGATGAGCCCGTCGAAGTGGTGGCGGATCGCTCCCAGATTCAGCGCGTGATTCTGAACCTGCTCTCGAACGCCCGCAAGCATACCGATGAGGGTACGCGCGTGACCGCGGGTCTGTCGGTGGATGCGGCACGTCGCGAGACCGTAGTTACCGTGACCGATAACGGTCCGGGTATTGCGCCCGAGTTCCTGCCGAAGATTTTTGACCGCTTCACTCGTGCCGATAAGGCGCGCTCCGGCTCGGATGGAACCACCGGCCTGGGCTTGGCGATTGTGCAGGCAATCGTGCAGGCGCACGGCGGTTCGATTCAGGTGCAGAGCCAGCCGGGCCATACGGTCTTTACAGTGCGTCTGCCGCTGGATGCGCGTCTTCAGTCGGTTGCCTAGTCCGGTGTCTAATTAGCCGTCTGGCCTGCTAGCTGGTCTGTGTGTCCACTCTGTGAATGGCTGCTTGAGGGGGAGCGGGGTGTGTTGTGTGTGCACTCTGCTCCCCTTTTGTTGTGCTTTTGCGGTTTTATATTGGTTTGACATGCCAAAACGCTAAATTGCTTGTTGAGTAAACATTAAATCTGCACTTCAAGTTTATTACCTGGAGTGCAAATATGTGGTCAATCTAACCCCAAAATAGTTACCCTCGGTGAAACAATGCGCGTATTGTAAAAAACATGGCTAATCTTGTTGAATCCCCCGCAAACATCACGGACAAGCGTTCCGCCCGCAAGGCAGAGAACCGCATCGCAATCGTTGAGGCAGCAGAATCCCTCATCCTCGAGGGCGGCTACGGCGCCCTCAACGCAGAAGCACTCGCAGAACGCGCCGGCGTCTCCCGCCGCACCATCTTCAACCACTTCGCCTCCGTAGACGACGTGCTGGTCACCCGCATGAACCAGTACTTCAACCGCATCTTCGAAGAATGCGACTTCAGCATCTCCGGCGAAAACGCAAGCATGGAAGCCGAAATGCTCTCCATCGCCCGCAACGTCTTCATGAGCAACACCCTCGAAGAGTACATCGCACCCTTCGCACACCTGCTCTACGCCCTCGAAATGGACAGCCCCGCAAAGTTCGAGGAATACTCGCATGTCATCCTCGAGCGCACCTACGACATCTTCCTCGAACAGTACCTCGAGGCATACCCCGACCTGCCCTACCTGCGCGTGGCAGTCTTCGCCTCCAACCTCTCCGAAACCATCGGTGAAGGCGTCTACTACTACCTCACCCGCGCCGAAGAAGTAACCGCCAAGGTCGCAGCGGAAGCCCCCGAAGGCACCCACCCCGAAGCACTCGCCATCGAAGCGATGCGCCAGTGCGTACTCGAGGCACTCGACTACCTGGGCCGTCTGGTCCAGGGCGAATTCGCAAGCTAAGCCCCAAAGCGTTCACGCTCAAAAACTCTCGCTTCGGGCACCTCACCTGCAGGTGCCCGAAGCGGGGTGTTTTTTGCCCAAAAACAGGCAGTAGCGTTCGTAGTGTAGGGCAAAACTATTGGGTAAAACGGCAGGGCAAACACCACGCGCACCCAACACCCAAACTCTTCACTCACTCAACTTCAAAAGGACTGAATCATGGCTACATGGCTCTACCGCATCGGTGAAGCCGCCGCCCGCCGTGCCTGGGCTGTCATCCTTGCCTGGGTACTCATCATTGCCGGTGTAGCGGGTGCCTACACCGCGTTCCACGGCAAGCTCAGCAACACCTTCACCATGCCCGGAACGCAGACCCAGCAGCTCTCCGACGAGCTCGCACAGCGCTTCCCGAGCGCCAACCGCGGCTCCGGCCAGATCATTATCACCACCGGCGACGGCACCGCCCTCACCGAAGAACAGAAGCAGGCATTCTCTACCGCGCTGAACAAGCTCACCACCGAGGTGCCCGCCGTGGACGCGGTCACCGACCCGTTCACCACCACCTCCAAGCTTGCCGAAGCGAAAACCCAGCTCGACGAGGCACACACCAAGCTTGGTGCTGCACCCGCCCAGATTGAGGACGGCAAAAAGCAGCTGAACGCCGCCGCCTCTCAGATTGAAGACGGCACCAAGCAGATTGCTGACAGTGAGAAGAAGCTCGACGACTCCCAGGCGCAGATTACCGCGGGCCGAAAGCAACTGGATGAGGCGCAGAATCAGCTCGATGACGCCCAGGTACAGCTGAAGGAGGGCTATGCCCAGGCGGAGGCGGCAGGCTCACCCGCCGCCATGATGGAGCAGCTCAATGCCCAGCAGGCGCAGCTGACCGAGCAGCAGAACGCACTCAATCAGCAGCACGATACCTTGATCGAGAGCCAGAAGCAGGTTGACGCGGGTCGCGCAGAAATCGCCTCCAAGAAGGATGAGCTGGCTGAGGGCAAGAAGAAGTTGGACGAGCAGCGCAACCAGCTGCAGAAGACCGAGAGTGAGTTACCGGCACAGCGTGAGCAGCTTGAGCGTCAGCAGAAGCTCTACGACTTTACCTCCGGCTACCGTATGGTCTCTGAGGATCAGTCCACGGCGATTGCGACTGTCTCGTTTAAGAAGAAGATTTACGAGGTGCCTTCCGCTGAATTGCAGAAGGTTATGTCCGATCTCGAGTCGGCGAACCTGCACGGGGCAACTGTCCAGTTCGACGCGAACCTGAGCGAATCTGCGCTTGGCGGCGGCTCGCACACCGGTGAGGTGGCGGGTATGGTCATCGCCTTCATCGTGCTGATGGTTATGCTCGGCACCCTCGTGGCTGCAGGCCTGCCGATCCTGATGTCTCTGGTAGGCGTGGTGGTGGGTGTGCTCGGCACGCTCTCGCTGTCTTCTGTTATCCAGATGAGCTCTACCGCCTACACCCTGGGCCTGATGCTCGGCCTGGCGGTCGGTATCGACTATTCGCTGTTCATTCTGAACCGCTACCGCACGAACCTGCTGAACGGCATGCCGAAGGTCCAGTCGATTGCCCTGGCGAACGGCACGAGCGGTAACGCCGTGATTTTTGCGGCGAGCACCGTGATTATTGCGCTTGTGGCGCTGAATGTGACCGGTATTCCCTTCCTGGGTGTGATGGGTAATGCCGCCGCGTTCTGCGTGGTTGTTGCCGCCCTGATCGCGGTGACTCTTACCCCGGCGGTGCTGTCCCTGGCGGGTACCAAGATTATGTCTAAGAAGCTGTGGGCTTCCATCGATACCCCGCAGAAGATTGCGGAACGCCGCGTGCAGGATGCCGAACGCACCGAGAAGCCGAACGGTTGGTTGCGCCTCGTGTTGGCGCGTCCGCTACTGACTCTGGTGGCCGGTACGCTGGCGCTGCTGGCGGTTGCCGCCCCCATGTCTCAGATGCGCCTGGGCCTGCCGGACGCCTCGAACTACCCCTCCGATAGCGCCGCGTACAAGTCGTACGCGCTGGTCAAGGACAAGTTCGGTGAGGGTATGAGCGCCCCGCTGGTCGCGGTCGCGCACACCCCCGCGAACATGAGTGAGGAGCAGGCTCAGCAGGCGCAGATTGATATCGCCTCTGCAGTCAAGGAACGCGGCGGCGCGAACGTGCAGGCTGTGGTTCCCGGCGGTATGACTGATGATCGTACCCTCATGATTTTCCAGGTGATTCCTGCCCACAGTGCAAGCTCCGTGGAGACTGAAGAGCTTGTCCACGAGCTGCGAGCCGTGACCGTTCCGGTTCAGGGCTCTGAGGTGTCTCTCGGTATTGCGGGTCAGACCAGCGGCAATATTGACGTCTCCGAGGTGCTCGCGCAGAAGCTGCCCCTGTACCTGGGCGTGGTGATGGGTCTGTCCTTCCTGGTGCTGATCCTGGTGTTCCGTTCGATTATGGTTCCGCTGGTTGCCTCAGTGGGCTTCCTCTTCTCGGTGCTGGCGAGCTTCGGTGCCGTGGTGTCGATTTACCAGTTGGGCTTCATGAGTTCCCTCTTTGGCGTTGATCACCCGGGTCCGGTGTTGTCGTTCTTGCCGACCCTGCTCATCGGTATTCTTTTTGGTCTTGCCATGGATTACCAGATGTTCCTGGTGACCGGCATGCGTGAAGCGTACGTGCACGGCAAGGACGCGGCGACCGCCATTGTGAGCGGCTACAACCATGCGATGCGTGTGGTGGTGGCTGCTGCGATCATCATGATTTCGGTGTTTGGCGGCTTCATCTTTGCTGATTCGACGATGATCCGTCCGATGGGCTTTGGTTTGGCGTTCGGTGTGCTCGTGGATGCGTTCATTGTGCGCATGACGCTGACCCCGGCGATAATGGCTCTGCTGGGGGATAGGGCGTGGTGGATGCCGAAGTGGCTGGATCGCCTCACTCCGAATATGGATGTTGAGGGCGCCGCTCTGAGCGAGAAGATGAGCGAGAAGATTCAGCACGAGCGTGAGTCTGCTGCCGCCGACTCGGGTAGCAAGCTCGGGTCAGAGTAAAGTATTAGTGTGCGTTTGTGCGCTACGGCGCACTCTGAAGACTAATACGAGACGAAAGGGCAGGTGCACGGCGATGAGGAACCGCGCGAGTATCCGACAGTGGATAGGAGGCGTTCTGAACCGTGTGCCTGCCCCTTTTCTTGTCTTTTTGGGAGGCGGCACGGGGGCGCTGTGCCGCGTGTACACTCCCGGTGGCGTGCTGGTGGCGAACCTGCTGGGTTCGTTTACGCTGGGCCTGCTAACGATGGTGTGGAACGCCTACGCGCGCCGTGACGGTGAGGAGCGGATTCATTCGTTCCGTCTGCTCTTTGGTGCCGGCATGATGGGTGGCTATACGACATATTCGTCGATTGCGGCGGTTTTGGCGCAGACGATTTTTCTGCCGTACACCATCAACTACACGTACATGATGCTGGCTGTGGCGGTGCTGCTGGTGGGTGGTTTGGTTGCCGCCGCGGCGGGCATGCTGACGGGTCGTTTTGTGGCGTCTCGCTTGGTGCCCGCCCGTGATGTTGAGGAGGGCCGCTAATGTTTTTTGCTCTGATGGTTTTCCTGTGCGGCGGTTTGGGTGCGATGACCCGTTTCTTCTTGGATAAGGCGATGTCGCCTCGCCTGCGTACGGAGTCGTCGATTATTAGCCCGGTGTTCGTGATTAACCTGGTGGGCTCGTTCCTGTACGGCCTGCTGATTATGCCGGTGTCTAATCCTCGCGCGCTGGGGGTGCACTATAACGCCACGGATCAGGTGGCGTTCTGGTGCACAGTGATTACGACCGGTCTGCTGGGTGGGTTTACGACGTTTTCGACCGCCATGGTGGAGGCGCTGACCGCCCGTTCTGAGGGCAAGATGGTGAAGTTTCTGATGCTGTGGCTGGTGCAGGTTGTGGGTGCGATGGTGGCAGCTCTGGCGGGTGCGTTGCTGTTTGTGTTGCTATTTGGTCGGTATATTGCGCCGGTGTTCCCGCCGGATGTTCTGTACTGACGGCACCGGCTGCGGTGGTTCTCATGGCGTGTTTGGGTGCGTGTACAGCTTTTTCACAGTTTCGCCTAGGGTGAGCCATAGAGCGGTCTTTTACACTGGTGGTGAACGATATGCGGCGGGCATGAACTGTAACCCGCTATGTACCACCAAGAATATATGTTAGAACAGGCATATATGCAGGTGGGGTTCATATAACTCACTCTCACGACCCAAGGAACACACGGCATGCAGGAACTGCTCAATAAACACATGATTGGCACCTTCGTCATCGAGATTGCGGCACTCACAGTCGCACTCTCCATCATTGGCTTCATTGGTATGCGCCTGCGCGCCAAGAAGACCGGTCGAGCGCACAGCATCCGCCAGTACTTGCTGACTGCGTCCTTTGCGCTGTTCCTTGCTTCTATTCTTTCTCTGACGCTGACCCCGATTGGCTCTTCCAATAGCGTCACGAACCCCGAACTCTACTACCCGCGCTTCTATGTGGGCTGGAGCTGGCAGCAGGCGTGGGATCTGACTGCCGGCATGGGTCTGCGCCGCTTCGCAACGACCGTGTATGCGCAGCTCTTTTTCAACGTCGCCATGTTCATCCCCCTGGGCTTCTTTACTGCGGGCTGCCTGCGCTGGGGTCTGCGCGCCACGGCGCTGAGTGGCTTCGCGCTGTCGACCTTCATTGAGCTGAGCCAGCTGACCGGTAACTGGGGCCTGGCAGGCTTCACCTACCGCACCTTCGACGTGGACGATATCGTGAACAACACCACCGGTGCGGTCCTTGGCGCGGTCTGCATCTGGACGGTGCGCGCAATTCAGAAGCACCGCGCGGCCAAGCATGAGCGGGCGTTGTCGGTGTCTGCCGCCTCGGCGTAGCAGATTCTTGGATTGCCAGACGTTTTCATAACATGATTGATATAATTCATGTTATGAAAACGTCTGCTCCTAGCCTCCTTCCCATCTTGCGTAGTGACCTGCAGGGTGAAGTGATGGCATTGCTGTTCTCTCACCCTGAGCAGCAATACACGGTGTCACAGATTGCTGATGCGACACGTGCATCGTTGCCGACTGTTTCCCGAGAGGTGAATCGTCTAGAACAGTCCGGTTTGGTGACTGTCCAGAATGTTGGTAGGACCCGTATGGTGCAAGCCAAGGTTGATAATCCGGTGGGCCAGGCGATGCGTCAGTTGATTCTGGTAACGTATGGCCCCGTTCCGGTGCTCCGGGATACATTGCAGGGCGTTTCCAATATTGAGGGTGCTGCTATTTATGGTTCGTGGGCTAGCCGTCGTTCTGGGGTGGCGGGGCACGTGCCGAATGATATTGATGTGCTGGTTGTGGGCTCCCCTTCACGGCAGAAGCTGTATGAGGCTATCGATGATGCTGAGCAGAAGCTTGGCTATGAGGTAAACGTGAAGCGGCTATCTCCTGAGGCTTGGAATTCGCAGGATGGCTTCGTGCAGACTGTGCGGTCGCGTCCTATGGAGGTTCTCTTTGGGCAGCTGGAGGTAAACGATGTCCACGCTGAAGCCTAAGCTGGGACCTTTTTAAGGTGCACTTCTCATCATCACCTCCGAAGCTTTTCCGTGAGGTAGACGCAACGAACCCCTCATTTTCATAACCTGACCGATATTGTGCAGGTTATGAAAATGAGGGGTTCGCCGTTTTTAGATGAAACCCTAGACAGGGAAGTTCTCGGGCGGGAAGACTAGTCGTCCTCAATCACCTGGTTGACGACGCGGGTGCTACGGTTGCCCTTCACCTCTTCGGGCAGCAGAATCGGCATGGAACCGGTCGGCGTGTAGGTTGCCGCGCGTGCCGCCGCGGTAGCGTGGGTGTCCTCAAACTCGGGGATGACCTCGGAGCTGGGTGCGCGGTACAGGTGGCTATTAGCCCACCACGCGAAGAGCAGAACCACAAGTGCCAGAGCACTGGAAACGAACAGCCACGGGCTGACCTGACCCTCGTAGTAGAGCTTGAAGAATGCGCCACCCATGAAACCGCCGGCAATCGGGCCGCAGATCGGAACCCACGCGTAGAACCAGCGCGAGGAGCCCTTATCGTGGATGGGCAGCAGGGCGTGCATGAGGCGCGGACCGAAGTCACGGGCGGGGTTCAGGGCGTAGCCGGTCTGACCGCCCAGGCCGATGACGAGTACGGTGACCATGAAGCCGAAGGCGAGGGGCTTGAGTACGTCGTTGAGGTTGAGAGAGAGTTCCACACCGCCGCTGATGGACGGCTTGAAGTTCACGCCGGTGTACAGTGCCGAGAAGACCAGCATGAACGTGCCGATCATTTCGGAGAGGGCGTTGGTGAAGTAGTTGTGAATAGCGGGGACGGTGCCGAAAACGCCGAGCTTAATCTTCTTGTCGGCGGTTGCTTTCCAATGCGGCAGGTAGTTGAGGTAGACCAGTCCGGCGCCGACCATTGCGCCGAGTACCTGGGCGATGATGTAGCCGGGGACCTTCTCCCAGGAGAACTCGCCGAACGCTGCCAGGCCGATAGACACGGCGGGGTTGAGGTGGCCGCCGGAGTAGGCGTGGGAGGCGTAGACGCCGAAGGTGACGGCGAAACCCCAGCCGAAGGCGATGGTGAAGAAGTTGTCGCCGTGGCCTTTGGATCGGCGAAGTTCGACGTTGGCGATGACGCCGCAGCCGATGGTGCACATGATGAGCGTGCCGAGGAATTCGGCGAGGTAGGGGCTGATGGTGTACACGGGGTGTCCTTCAGGTAGTGAACTGCGGGTGGTAAACCGGGATTCGGTCGGGTGCGCAGTGCCGAGCGTGAGGGAGGTGTGGTTTTGTGTGGGTTATGCCGCCCGAGTGGCGTGTTTAACCTTTGGCATCTATGGAACCCTGAATACCCTAGAAGGGCAATACTTTTGTGTTATTTCACCCTTAGACATAAGCGGTTTTTCGGGTTTTTCGTTTAAAAATAAATGTGGCGAATGAGGGGAAAATCGGTCATAGTCCACACCTTGGACTCATTCCATAAACTCGCGGTTGAACCCATGGAGAAACTCACGAATAAACCCGCGATCAAACCAACACTCACCCCCGCCATCAGCACCCGCCCACACCACTTGCCATCAGCATAGAATGCCCGGGCACCTCACGGGGTACCCGGGCAGTTTCTGTAATTTTTTATGCGGCTCTAACTGCGGCTCTTGCGAACCGCGGTGGACTGGCTGTTACGCCGCTACACGGCTACTACTTGGCGCTCGCCCAGTCGAGAATCGCCTCGAAGAAGCGCTCGCATTCGCTCAGCTGCTCCAGCTCAATCCACTCGTTCGGGGAGTGCGCCTGGGCAATATCGCCGGGGCCGCAAATGATGCTCTGCACGCCGGCGCGCTGGAACTGGCCCGCTTCGGTGCCGTAAGTGACCTTCTGCGGTGCGTCATTGGTGCCCAGCCACTCGTGGGCGAGGTGCACGATGGGTGCGTCGTCCTCGGTACCCAGGCCCGGCACGGCTGCGAGCAGTTCGTGCTTCACACCCACGCGGGAGGTGAGGCTACCGGGCTCCGCGCCGGTCAGCTTTTCGGCACGTGCGGCGCGCGCCTGCAGGTCGGGCAGGATGACCTCGGAAAGCTCGCGGTCAATGCGCTCCACGAAGGATTCGGTGGTCACCTGCGGTAGGGTGCGCACATCGTACTCTACGACCGCCTGCTCAGCGACGATGTTGTACTGCAGGCCGCCGGTTGCCAGGTTCACGCTGCCGGTGGAGTGGGGAATGATGAACGACTCGTCGAAGGGGCCTTCATCTTCCCACTGGTCCGCCATGTCGGTGAAGAAGGTGATGAACTCGCCTGCTGCGGCAACCGCGTTCACGCCATGGGTGGCGAGGGAGCCGTGCTTGGGCACGCCGGTGAAGGTGATGCGACCGCGGTGCGCACCCTTGTGCGCCGAGATAATGCGCATGCTGGAGGGCTCACCAACAATCGCGTAGTCGGGGGCGAGGTCGCGCGCCACGAACTCCTCAATGAGGGAGGGTGCACCGACGCAACCGATCTCTTCATCGTAGGAGAACGCGAAGTGCAGGGGAGTGCGCAGCTTCGCCTCGGCAACGCGCGGCAGCAGCCAGAGCGCGACGGCGAGGAAGCCCTTCATATCGCAGACACCGCGGCCGTAGGCGCGGGTACCCTCCACGCGCAGGGTGAACGGGTCGGCGTCCCACGCCTGACCGGCGACGGGTACGACGTCCGTGTGGCCGGAGAGGATAACGCCGCCTCGGGTGGTGCCGTCAGCGGCGGGGATGGTGACCAGCAGGTTGGCGCGGGTGCGGTCCTCGTTGTAGGTGCGCACGCCGCTGTAGCCGTAGCGGGCAAATTCGGCTTCGATGAGCTCAATAAGTTCCAGGTTGGAGGTTCCGGAGACGGTGGGGATCGCGATGAGCTTTTCGAGCCAGGGGAGGGATGCGGGCTGGGTGGTCTGAGCCGTCATAACTATTCCTTCTGCAATGTAATGCTGTGCGCTTTTATGTTCAGGGTACGCCGCGGGGCGGTATTCGTCGCCTCATGGTCGTCGAATACCGCCCCGTGACCCCTGCGCGGGGTTAGATGCTGTAGTTGTTCACGTTCGAGTGGTCGCCCAGCGCGTGGAAGTTACGCGAGTGGTAGACCAGCGGGGTGCCTTCGCAGTCGTTGCGGATGAACTCTTCAACCTGCGCGGTGAAGACGAGTGCGGGGCCTGCCTCAACGCGGCTGAGCGGGGTTGCGCGCAGTACACGGCGTACGCCGTGGACGAGGGGCTCGCCGGTGTGGACGAATTCCCAGGTGCTGGGGTCGTCGAAGCGGGGGTAGTCGTGGGTTGCGAAGTTCTTCGCGAGGGTGACATTCTCAGCGTCGAGCATGTGCACGAGGAAGGAGGAAGCAGCCGCGATCTTTGCTGCGGAGCCGCTGTTTGCCTTGAGGGAGAAGGCGATGATGGGCGGTTCTGCGGCGACGGAGGTCAGCGAGGAGGCGGTGAAGCCTGCGGGGTCGCCGTTTTCGTCGGTGGCGGTGATGATGGCGACGCCGGCGGGCTGGTGGCCGAAGGCGAGCTTGAACTGCTCGGTGGTGTCGGCGAGGGGTGCCGGTGCTGCAATGGTTTCGGTCATGATCGACCCTTTCTTCTGCGGCTGCGTTTGAGGGTTCGTCCTGATGTGTATGCGTTGGACGACCCTTTGTATAAGGGGAGATATGTTTCAGAGTAAAGCTAATGGGTGCTGAACACCTTATTTATTGCCCTATGTTTCTTAGGTGCACCTTTCATGACATAGGGCGCGAAATATTACGTCATATTCTTCGCCGTTCGGGGGCTTGCCGGAGGTGTTCTGCGGGATGTTCCGCGGGGTGCCCCGTGAAAGGCTCCGAACGGTCGGTTTTGGGTGCTGTCCCTCTCTATTCCGCGGGGTTTCGCGGGGGTGATGAGGGCTCTAGGGTATCCTTGCTTGGTACGCGAAAGCGCACCGCTCCCCGTATTTGAGGGGTTTTCGGGTGCGTGAACTGTGGGGAGAAGAGGGTTAATGAGCTGGTTGGCAACTATTCCGCTGCTACTTTTTGCGGTCGTGTTGGCTTTTGGCCCCGGCTATGCAATGGGCTGGGCGCTGCGTGTTCCCGCACGTCTGCGCGTCTTCCTCTCTCCGCTCCTGTCCTTTGCCCTGATTGCCGTCTCGGCAATTGTGCTGGGTAAGATCGGGATTGCGTGGAACCTGATTTCCTTCGTAGTGGTCGCGGTCGTGTTGGTGGCTACGGCAGCGGGCCTGATGTGGCTAGTGGGTCGCCGCTGGCCCGCTCTGACCTCCGCAGAGTGGCCGGGTAACGATGTTCCGGTGACCTGGCCCGTGATGGGTGCGGTGCTGGGCGGGTTCCTGGTGACGCATATGACCGAGGACATGGTGTATGGTCCGGAGGCGTTCTCGCAGAGCCTGGATAATTCCTTCCATATGAATGCGATTCGCTGGATTCAGGAGCACGGCGATGCCTCCAGCCTGACCCTTGGAGCAGTCGCTGCTGCGAACCAGGAGCCGACGTTTTACCCGGCGGGTTGGCACGATTTTGTGTCCCTGATTTATAGCACCACGGGTACGAGTATTGCGACCGCCACCATTGTGACCGTGCTACTGGCTTCCGGCATTTTGTGGCCCTGCTCGCTGGTGGCGCTGAGCCTGAGCATCCCGAAGCTGCGCCGCCTGCAGGCCCTAGCTATTCCGGCGATGATTTGCGGTTTTGCGGCTTTCCCGGGCCTGCTACTGCGCTGGGGTGTGCTTTTCCCGAACCTGCTGGGCTATGCCCTGCTACCTTCATTTGTGGCACTCATGGTGTACCTGGTACAGGTGATGGTACGCCGCGAGTATTCGGCATCCCTATCGCTGGGTTTAGCCTCCCTGGTGGGTCTTGCGGGTCTGGCGCTGGTGCATCCGAATGCGGTGGTTTCTGCCGCAGCCTTTGCTGTACCCCTGCTACTGGCTGGTGTGGCGCAGGTCCTGCGTTCGCATGAGTTGATTGCTCGACAGAAATGGGTGGGTTCCATCCTGCTACTGGCTTTCCTGGCTGGTTGTGTAGGGGCCTGGCGTGTATTACGTCCCGCTGAGTTTGCAAGTAATACTTGGTCGCCGATTCTGACCGAGGGTGAGGCCCTCTATCAGTTCCTCTTCCTGGGCCTGGAGAATGGTAATCAGCTGGGTGATAAGTTTAATCCCTCCTACTTGGCGGGTTTCCTGGTTCTGTGGGGTGTGGGGTACCTGCTGTACAAGCGCCGTAACCTGTGGCTGATTGCCAGCTGGGGGCTGATTGGTTACCTGTGGATTGTATCCGCCTCGGTGCCGCGCGGTGAGTTCCGCCTGCTGATGGTGGGCCCCTGGTACACCGACCACTTCCGCCTGGCGGCTCTGGTGGTATTCCCCTCAGTGATCCTAGCTGGTATCGGCTTGGGTGGCTTCGTAGAAGGTCTGCTTACCTGGGTTGCGCGCCGAGCACCACGCCCGGCACGCTTGAAGGTTGCGACCATCGGCATGGGTGTCGCGATGATCCTGGTACTGGTAGTTGCTGGTCTTTCTTCGCGTGTTCCTTCGGTGCAGGAGACGACCCAGGCGGTCTCTCGTGAATACCGCCTGACCCCGACCTCTGTGGTGTTGAATCAGGACGAGATGAACGTCATTAATGAAATCCCGAAGATCGTACCGAAGGACGATGTGATCGTGAATAACCCCTGGGACGGTAGCGCCTATATTTACGCGCTGGCGGATCGTCACCTGACGGGATACCACTTCGAGTTTGAGACCTCACCCAAGTACTCGGCGATTATGCACAACCTCAAGGACGCTCGTACAAACCCGGAGGTGTGCCGCGAAGTGAACGAGTACAAGGCCCACTGGTACGTTCACCTGGAGAACCAGCTGAACTTCGGCCCGGACGCCCAGAAAAACTACGACGACCTCGTGGCTGCTATCGATACGGATGTTCTGACTCCGGTGTACTCCTCGGGTCCGATGACTCTGTACCGTATTAGCGCGTGCGATAACTAATGCGATAACTAAACGGTGCCTCAGCGCTCCTACGGGGGTGCACGCATCTGCAGAAATTCGTGCAGTGGTCTGCATTCTGGCGCTAAATCTGAGATACTGCGGAACCACTGATATGATGAAAGTCGGTATGTCTACTAGGGCATGCCGGCTTTCACACGCACGGTAAGACACATTCGTTAGGAGGGGTAGCTGCCCTATGGGTTCTCCCACATCGCCTCTTACCCCCCACACGTATCCTCGTACGCTGGTGATTATGCCCGCCTGGAACGAGGAAGAAGCACTGCCCGGCACTATTACTGAGCTGCAGGAGACGGTGCCCTTCGTGGACCTGGTGGTGGTCAATGACGGCTCCACCGACAACACCTCCGCTGTGGCTCGTGAGGCGGGTGCTTTTGTGATTGACCTGCCCTACAACATGGGCGTGGGTGCCGCCATGCGCACCGGCTACAAGTACGCGCAGCGCATGGGTTACGACTACGCCATGCAGGTGGATTCGGATGGTCAGCACCACCCCGAAAGTATCCCCACGCTGATTGAGGCAATCAAGGACTACGATATTGTAATTGGTTCCCGCTTTGCGGAGGGGGCTGCCGACTATGAGGTGTCAGGTCCACGCAAGTGGGCGATGGGCCTGCTATCGTTCCTGTTCACCCGCTCGGCGGGCACCCCGTTCACGGACGTGACCAGCGGCTTTAAGATTGCTAACCGCCGCGGCATCGACTTCTACTGCCGCAACCTGCCCGCCGAATATTTGGGCGACACAATCGACATCACCGCCATGGCTATTAACAATGGCTTGAAGGTGCGTCAGGTGCCGGTGAATATGCGTGAACGTCAGGGAGGTACCCCCTCCTCCGGTCCGCTGAAGTCTGCTGTCTATCTGGTTCGTTCACTGTTTGCCTACGGCATTTCGGTGAGCCGCCGCCCCGAGGAGAAGTAATCATGAGCGCGAGTGTTTTTTTCCTCATTCTGTCCGTACTGGTGTGTGCCTTTGTGATTGTGCAGGTGCGTCACCAGCGCATGAAGGAGCGGTACGCCGCCCTGTGGCTGATTATCGGCGCGGTCATTATCGTGCTGGGCGCTTTCCCGAGTCTGCTAAACGGTGTGGCGGACTTTGTGGGTGTTGCCCTGCCGGTGAACCTGTTGTTCCTGCTGTCGATTCTTTTGCTCATGGGCGTCAGTATTCACCTGACCCTGGAGCTGTCGCGCCTGTCGGAGAAGACCCGTATCCTGGCTGAGGAAGTCGCCATTTTGAAGGCGCTTCAGGAGCAGCCGGAGGGTGCATCTGGCTTAGGCCGTAAATCCTCTGCACGGGGCGAGCAGTAGGAACCATAATTTTCTTTTAGTATTTTTTACCCCTTTGACCTGGAGTAATACCTTATGACCGTTGATATTCTGTTCCCCTACTACGGCGACGTCGCCATGATGAAGCAGGCTGTACTGTCTGTGGTCGGTCAGACCAACCCGGACTGGCGCCTGATTGTTGTCGATGATGGCTACCCGGACGACTCGATTCCCGGCTGGTTCGAGTCGCTGAAGGACGAGCGCATCACCTACATGCGTAATGAAACCAACCTGGGTGCGAACGCGAACTACCGCAAGTGCCTGACCTTCGTGGAGAACGAACTGGTCACCGTCATGGGTGCTGACGACGTCATGCTCCCCAACTACGTGCAGTGGCTCGTGGATGCAGCGGCTAAGCACCCCGAGGCGTCCATTTTCCAGCCCGGCGTGGTCGTGATTGATGAGAACAACGGCCTGTCGAACACTCTGGTGGAGCAGACTAAGGCGTTCTACCGTCCCAAGGGTGAGGCTGTTCTGCAGGGTGAGGAGCTGGCTACCTCCCTGCTACGCGGCGCGTGGTTCTACTTCCCGTCCCTGGGTTGGCGTAAGGACGCTATCGTGGGCACCGGCTTCCGTGAGGGCCTGAACGTTATCCAGGACATGGCGCTGATTCTCGACATTACGATGCGCGGCGGCTCCCTGTACTACGACCCGCAGATTGCGTTCATGTACCGCCGTCACGGTGGTTCTGACTCGTCTTGGCGGGCCCTTGAGGGTACCCGCTTTGAGGAGGAGCGCCGCTACTACAACACCATGGTTGAAGAGATGACTGCCCTGGGTTGGACGAAGGCTGCCCGCGTGGCTCGTATTCGCTTCTCTTCGCGTGCTCACGCGCTGACTCTGCTACCGAAGGCGGCTCTGGCGAAGAAGTGGCAGGGTGTTAAGAACCTTGCCGAGCACGTCGTAAAGTAAAGACTTCAATTCTATAGGTGCGACCAGTAGAGAACGGAGATAGCGTGGAATCATCGGCAGAGTCCCAGCCGAAGAAAATGACTCGTGGTCATTCGATGGCAATTTTGGGATCGTCCGGTTTAGCTGCACTATCTTCTCTAGGAATTACCGTTGTGGTGAAACGGTTTCTGGAGGGCGAAAGCCTGACGGAGTTCCTTCTCTTCTGGTCGCTTCTTTTTGCCCTCTACGGTGTGGTGGTAGGTATCCAGCAGGAAGCTACCCGCGCTGTGGGTACTGCACGCCGCGACGGTAAAACTGGTGCACGTATTGCACCCGTGGGTGCTCTAGTGGGTCTTGTTGTGGGCGGGTTGACCTTAGCGACGAGCCCTCTGTGGGCTCCTGACCAGATTCCTTTGAGTGGGTTTAGCGGTGTGCTGCTCCTGAGTGCCGGTGTGGCCCTCTACGCCATGCACATGACTCTCTATGGTGCGTCTGCTGGCCAGGAAAGCTGGTACCTCTTCGCGAGTGTGTCGGGGTTCGACGCTATTTGGCGTATCGTAGCTATCTGTGCGGTCGGTCTGGTCTCTGCACATCTCATCGGTCTTGAAGCCGCAGCGGTTTCTCCGGTACTTCTGTGGCTGCTGATGGTGCTTCTGCTTCCAGAAGCTCGGCGAGTTTTTAGCTCTCGTGCGGATGTTTCCTCGGGCCGTCTGCTGTATAACTACACGCTGTCGATGGGGTCGTCGACTGCTAATGCGGTTCTTATGATGGGCTTGCCGCTTCTGCTGAACGTTAGCATCGATTCAAACGACCCGCTACAACAGGTTATTTTGGCGGTTCTGATTCTGGCGATTTCGATTACGCGCTCGCCGATTATGATTCCTTTGCAGGCTTTTCAGGGCGTGGCGGTGTCTGCTTTCTTGAAGCAACAGAATCATCCGTTGCGTGCTTTTGCGAAGCCTGCTGGTGCACTGTTGGGTGTGGGTCTTGTGGGCGCTGCGGCGGCTTACGTGCTGGGGCCGTGGCTGTTTGGTCTGCTTTATCCGCCGAAGCCTTCAGAGGTTGAAGCATACGCTCAGGTGGTGACTTCTCCGGTGCTTGCACTTCTGGTGTTTGCTTCTGCTTTCCTGGCGCTTCTGGTGCTGTCAGGGTCGCTGGTGATTGCATTGAATATGCACCGTTCGTATGTGGCCGGTTGGGTGCTGGCGGCTGCGGTTGCTTGTGTGGTGGCGGTGTCGCCGTTGCCTCTTCTGACTCGCACTCTTCTTGCCCTGTATGCGGGGCCGACGCTTGGCCTGCTAGTACATGTGGTTGCGATGGTGTGGCGTGCGCGTTCTGTGTCGAGTAGCGGCAACGCTGAGATGGAGAATATTGATAAATAAATGATGAGGGGTTGAGCAAACAAATAGTTATGCTCAACCCCTCATTTCTAGTAGAGTGAAGAACCTCTAGGTCTCCGGGTTATACAAAGTAACCTTATGCTGTGGTGAATCGGCTGGATGCTTCATCCGTCGCGTAGGAGGGCATCTACTGTGGTCAGTATTCACCCATGCCATCCACAACCCCCAAAGGGCTATCGCGAGACCAGCCCACACACTAGCCTGCTCCTGCGATAGAATGCCGTAGGTTTGTAGAACAGCAGTGGCTGCTGGAATCACTGCATAGAGTTGCTTACGCCACCCCGGACGATGCCTAAGCACGACGCTTCGACTTCACGAGGTTCTCCAAATCCGCAATTTGCTTGTGAAGACGTAGCATATTCTCATCGAACCATTCCACGATAGCTCGAGTGCTGACTTTTGCCTGACCGAAGCGCTGTACGGCAGGGTCGCCTTCACGCACAAAAGGCGCATCATACACATCAGTCAGAGCTCGATGAGCTGCCTGGTATGCAGTGTTTTCAGAAATAGGTGCCATGATAATCTCCTTGGCGGTTGGGCAGCTATGATAGCTGCGGTTTAACAGAAAACCCCGCCAGGATAAACCTGACGGGGTGAACTACAGCAGATAAAGAACAGCTTCCTGCGGTAGCTTTATCTGCCTGGGAAAATGATGTAATCCTACTGGAACGGTTACCTATTTTCACAGGCAGAAGTTTAATACGGACGGTATCAGTCCTGGCTATGAAGTAATAGGGCTAAGGCCTTCATACCTTCCAACCCTTCCCACACAGCAGAGCAAGAACGACAAGACGCCCTTTCAGCGGTGTAATACAGTGCAGATCGGCGTATTGATGTTGAGCCGTCGCAGCTTGTTTTCATGACTTCCTGCTCCCCGCAGTTAGGACAAAATCCCTGCAAATCATGACTGGGATGGCGCAACGCAACAATGGCCCGAATCCAACTGGTCGTCGTTGCTAACGCCTCATCATGAAGCTCCTGATGTAGGTGATTGCGAATCCATGCAGAAACCTGATTTTTCAGCGGCGCACCTGGGAATGAGGGCATAACAACGGAACGAATAGACTCTTGAACTTCTAACGCATTAGCAGAAATAGGTATACGACATCCAAAACGGCTGGCGCTAGATGCTCCTCCGGTACGTGAACCACCGGCTACATAATCTGCCAGCTCATCCAATAATGCCTGATGGCGTGGAATACGGAACTTTGTGCGATGTAGACACTGACGGTCTGCGTCCTTCACTGGCGTGCCCACAGTTAGAGCGATTAGATGCTGCTGCAGTTGCTCGCCAGATGAAATGGTAGTCATATGATGTAGCCTCTCTGCTAAATGAGTGAATTATTGATATCCGCTACAGTGCGGAAGGTGTGTGAACCATAGTGTTGGCTCTACAAAGAGTTGCTCTGCTTCTGCTTCTTGGCAGGGAAGTTGAAGCATGTGACAGGCGTTTTCTCCGTGCGTGTAGGAATGATGCTAAACCAGCATCATGAACGGCCCATTCATCCTGTCCCCTCTTCTTGCCGATTGGAGCTTCAGTATCCTGGTGCGCATTCTGTCGCTTCATTTGCCGGTAGTGCTTGCGGCATAAGGGGTGCCCGGCATGTCGAGAATCCGCATCTATTGGTTTCTCGCAACGCGTGCAATGAGAAAGTGCAAGAAAAAGAACCGGATTTGCTCGCGAAGGGTAAATTCGTTGCTTTGAAGTTCGTCGAGCGCGGGGGTTGACAGGAAGATAGACCCGCGGTGAATCAAGAGGTACGGTACCCTCTGGCGCGTGGATACATGCACGGCAGATGGAATAGATGGGATTCCACTGATTCTCTATTGCGATGCGTTGTCCGTAATTTTCAGGGTGGATACTACAGGCTAGAAGAGAGATGCCAGCGGTTCTCCAACATCTAGGACAAATAGGTTGCCCTGATGTTATGCGGGGATTCTTGTGGAGGCGTATCGCCCTATGCCGCGCTTGGCATGTGCGGCAACCAGTGCGATATGTGTCTGTCGGCTCGTGGCATCCTTTGCATAGCCGGGATGGGTACTTCATGAGTCCTCCTTGGAATCAAAACCTAGCAGAAGATTAATCCGATGTTTATAAAAGACGTAAATCAGCCTTTAATATTCATCGGGGGGGGGTAATATTTAATAAATATTTTTTGTATTTAATTGAAATTCAACTCATAGAAGTTTATTTTTACTCAAATGATTCACTAAGTGAAAATATGCTGATACTTGAGTGTGTTATATATGAGAATTTAACTTGTTTTGGGTAGGGTCCATAGACCCTACCCAAAACAAGTTTTGATAGTTATATATCTATGAGGCTCTATGCATTAGAGAGCTCGGATTGCACTCTCCAGCTCCTTCAGACTGGTCTCCAGGCGGATCATAGAAGTATCAAACCAATGGATGACACCGCGCAAGCCGACAGTGGCATTGCCATAGCGAGCCTTAGCGAGGTCGCCCTGGCGAACAAAAGGCTCATCAAAAATTGCATTCATCGCATTCTTAGCCGCGCGGTAGATAACCTCTTCTTCGTTCACTTCTGCCGGGGGGCGATAAATCGTAATTGCCGGACCACCGTTGTACGACCAAATGGTGTCGTGCGGATTAATAGAAATACCATTATGGCCAGCGTTGCAATGGATAATCGTGTCGTGGTCATCATAGAAAATGCCGGTGTGACCAGCTGCACCGTTGGTGTATCCACGGCGACCCCAGATAAACACGTCACCACGTCGTGCCGGGTAATTACCCGATGCATCCGGTCGGACCTGAGTCCAGCCGTTACTCTCCAAATCGTGGAAGAGCGTTTCGGTATTACCAATAGCAATATTCTGCGGGAGCAGGCCAGCATCTCGCAGTGCAAAGTAAACCGCAGATGAGCAGTCATAAGAATGCGGGCCAGTTCGATAATTCATCGAATAGGTCACCTTGCCCTTACGCTGCTCCATCCATGCAATCGCCTGATCAATCTTGGACATAATAAAATCCTTTCGGAAAGGCAGTAGCCCCGCACTATGAACCTCCCGGGAAGTCCATAGTGCGGGGCTACCGCAAATGAATTGGACACTAAAAACGCCGACCAGCTTTATCTTGGTCGGCGTGACTGCTCGGTAGGCACACTCCTGCCGAGGTGATATTCACTTTACGTGGGTTGGGTGCGAAAGTCCTGTCGCGCATTTTTGAAATTACAAATTTCTTTATCGCTTATGAACTGACTGGGGTTGGTGCTGGAGGTGTCCGTCCGCTATTACTACTTCAAACCTTGGGAACTTAGGTAACCCTATGGAAAACAGGCGGTGCGCTCCCTACACTGGAAGGGCACATTGACAGACCGCGCGGGCCACCCACACCGCGGCCCCGCCCCTCCCAACGGGTATATTACCGAAGGAGCCACCCATGAGCCGACGCACCGACGCGCCCGCCCGATCACCACGACGAGCCGCCCTCGCCAGCTGGATAGGCTCCGCCCTCGAATACTACGACTTCGCTGTCTACGGCACCGCCGCGGCAATCGTGCTCAACCGCATCTTCTTCCCCGAAGACACTGCCGCCATCGGCATCCTCAAGTCCATGGTGGTTGTGGGCGTCGCCTACGTTGTGCGCCCCTTCGGCGCCATGATTGTTGGACCCCTCGGTGACCGCTACGGCCGCCGATTCGTCCTGATGCTCACGCTCTTCCTGATGGGCTTTGCCACTTTCGCAATCGGTTGCCTGCCGACCTACAGCGAGGCGGGTATCCTCGCCCCCACCCTGCTGGTCATCTGCCGCATGATTCAGGGTCTCTCCGCCGCCGGCGAGCAGGCAAGCTCCATTTCCATCTCCCTGGAGCACGCCAACGAGCATCAGCGCGCTTTCACGACCAGCTGGACCCTGCAGGGCACCCAGTTCGGCTCGCTGCTGGCAACCGCCGTGTTCATTCCCTTCGCCGCTCTGCCGGACGAGCACCTGCTCAGCTGGGGCTGGCGCGTACCCTTCTGGCTCTCCGCCTTCGTGGTGGTGACCGCCTGGCTGATTCGCCGCACCCTCTCCGAGCCGCCCGCATACCTGCAGCGCGAAAAGCTCACCGAATCCCCGCTCATGCTGGTCTTCAAGCACCACAAGCGCGCCGTGCTCACCATTGCCGTATGCGCCATGGTCAACACCGTGAACATGGTCTTCACGACCTTCGCGCTTTCCTTCGCCACCAAGGGTTACGGCCTTGACCGCAGCACCATGCTGCTGGTGCCGGTCGCCTCCAACACCCTCGGTCTGATTGCGATTCCGCTCGCCGCCATGCTTGCCGACCGGATTGGTCGTAAGCCCGTGTTCATTACCGGTGCGGTTGCTTCGTCCCTGGTGATGTTCCCGTACCTCGGCGCGATTACCGAGGGTAACTGGGTGGGTATCTTCGCCTACGGCGTGCTCATGCACGGCGCGCTCTACTCCATGGCGAACGGCGTGTGGCCCGCCTTCTATGCGGAGATGTTCCCGACCCGCGTGCGCGTGACCGGCCTGGCGCTGGGTACCCAGATTGGCTTCGCAATTTCTGGAGGCGTGGCGCCCGCCGTGGCGACGAGCCTCGCCGGTGCCGACCTGCATAACGCGGTGCTGCCCGCCGTGTTCACGGTCGCCATGTGTGTGCTCGTGGCGTTGGGCGCGCTGACGGCTCGTGAAGGGTACAAGAAGTCCCTGGCTGAGCTGGATGCATAGCCCACAGAATATATTCCGAATATAGAATAAATAAAGGTGGGATTGGATAGCTAGCTATCCAACCCCACCTGTATGTTTAACCTTCTAAGCCCCCTGCTGAGCCGCAATCAGCGCCTCAAAATGCGCCGCCATACGCTCAGCGTTCGGTTCCAACCCAGTGAAGAGACGGAACGCATCCACCGCCTGACCCACCGCCATGTAGCCGCCCGTCAGCACCTCGCATCCGGCGGCACGCGCCGCGCGCACCAGCTGCGTCTGTTGCGGCAGGTAGATGACATCCGCAACCCACAGGCCCTCGCGCAACACCCCGGCACTCAGTGCCGACTCGCTCAACGGCATACCCGGATGCACGTGCATGCCCACCGGGGTTGCGTTCACCAAACCCTGAGCCTCCAGTAGAGCTTCAATCAAGCGCTCATTGTCGCTCAGCACCTCGATTCGGGTCTGCGGGAAGAGCCCACCCAGCTGCTCCGCAAGCCCCTGCGCCTTCGCCGCGTCACGCTCAAAGAGACTCAGGCGGCGCACCCCCAGGCGGCACAGGGCGTACGCCGTGGCGCTACCGGCACCGCCAGCACCCAGCTGCACCACGTGCTCCAGGCGCGCCGGATTCTCCGCAACCTGCGGCAGGCCGCGCTTGAGGCCCGCAATGAACCCGGAGTAGTCCGTGTTATCGCCGTAGAAGCTGCCGTCCTCGCCAATCACCACGCAATTGACCGCGCCCAGGGCGCGTGCCGCATCCGAAAGCTCGTGCAGGTGCTCCATGACCGACTGCTTGCACGGGTGCGTGATGTTGAAAGCGTTAAAGCCGAGCAGTGCCGCCGCATCCAGAAGCGCCGGTGCGGAGGCGCCATCCAGGTTCAGGGCGTCCAGGTCGACGGGGCGGTACAGGTAGCGCACCCCGTGCGCGTCCGCCTCCGCCTCGTGCATGGGAGGGGTCAGTGAGGAGGTGATGCCGTCACCAATGAGACCCACCAGGAAAGATTCAGTACGCAAACTCATAGTTTCACTGTACGTGTCCACCCCTCAAGATGCACCTACTTTCTTGAACCCGTACCAAATGCGCGCTGGATTTGGGAAGAAGATAAAAATAATTTCTACGCCCACAAGAGCGATATGTCTGACAGAAACACCTCAAAGGTATAAGCTTGGTATAAGTGCTCGCGCGCCACGGCGCGCACATGAGACCACACAGACACCGTCACAGTGAAGTGATACCGATATTCGGAGGATAGATTGTCAATGACTGACAAGGCTATGGCACACTTCGCTGGCGCCGATGCATGGGTCGAGCAGTATTTCCTGAACAGCCCCGAAGATGAGCGTGAAGAGTTCACCCCGGCAGAGTTAGAGGATTTGGCTCGCACCCACCGTGCGCTGGCTCAAATCCGCCTGCCCAAGACCCCTGTCGTTGCCGCACGCAACGACGAGTACAACACCACCCTGTACGTCGCGACCGACGACATGCCGCACATCGTCAGCTCCCTGACCGCATGCCTTGCCGCGCACTTTGGTGGTTTCGTCACCATTCTTCACCCCACCTTCCTCGCTGAACGCGGCCCGGACGGTACCCTCCTGAGCCTGCGCGGCACCGGCATGCGCGGCAACCTCGCCAGTGGCGATACCGCCACTCTTGGCGTGCCCTCCCTCAAGCTCAGCGAGAACGCCCCGGCGGGTACCACTGTCGCTATTGAATCCTGGATTGCGGTTCGCCTGACCCGCTACCTCACTGAGGAAGAGCAGCGCCGCTGCGAGAAGGAAGTTGAACGCGTCCTCGCTGACGTTCGCGCCTGCCACGCCGACCTGGATGCCATGGTCACCCGCGTTTTCGACCTGGCGCAGTCCATGTACGACCTGCGCGGCGCAACCCTGGGTCACGGCGAGGAATCCTACGCCGCCAACCCGCGCGGTGTGGAGCCTGCATCCCGTGTGGAGGTGGCACAGGACTTCCTGCGCTGGCTGACCCGCGGCAACTTCGTGTTCATGGGTGTTAAGGAGCGTGTGCTGGATGGCACCTCCGGCGCTATTTCGCTGGTGGACCGCCCCGGTTCGGCGCTCGGTATTCTGCGCACCACGGAGGGTAGGAGCCGCATCCCCCTTTCGGGTGAGACCCTGGAGCGTGCCCTGTTCCCGCGCCCCCTGTACATCACGAAGGCGAATTCCCGCTCCACCGTCGCACGGAACGACTACCTGGACTACATTGGTGTGCGCCGCTTCGACCTGAATGGCCGCGTGATTGGTGAGTACGTCATTCTGGGCCTGTTCACCCGCCAGGCGTACGCACTGCCCGCTATTGAGACTCCGCTGGTGCGTGAGCGTATCGCGATGGTGCGCCGCCGCCTCGGCTACCACCCCGGTTCTTACTCTGACAAGGCGCTTCTGGGTGCCTTGGAGGATTACCCGCGCCTGGAGCTGCTGCACGCTTCCGCTAATGATCTGACCGATACGTTCGGCGGCATCATGGGCCTGGAGGAGCGCCGCAAGACCCGCCTGTTCCTGCGCGCTGACCGGTTCAACCGGTTTATTTCCGCCGTGGTGTACCTGCCTCGGGATCGTTACAACACGAACGTGTGCTCCCGTATCCAGCGGGTGTTCCAACAGGAATTTGATCTTAGTGCCATCGACCATGAGGTGTACCTGTCCTCCTCATCGTTGGCGCGTCTATTTTTCCGCATTCGGCTCACCAACCCCAACGATGTGCCGAAGACGGATCATCAAGCTCTCGAAAAGCGACTGCAAGAAGCCGCCCGCTCCTGGGTGGAAGCAACCGCAGCTGCTATTGAGGCATGGAAACCCGGAGCGGCAGGCCGCCGACTCGCATCAGCCTGGGCAGATGCGACTAGCGCAGCCTACCGAGCCGATTACACAGTAGAACAAGCAATCGAGGATATCGTGATTCTTGAATCTCTCTCGGGCCAGAAGCCCGCCGCAATCAAGGTTGAAGCCGGCGAAGCCAACACCACCCGACTGAAGACCTATCTGTCCGCACCTCACACCCTCACCGAGCTTCTGCCGGTTATGCAGAATATGGGCCTGGTCGTTGTTGATCAGAAGCCCTACGAGTTCAAGCCTGAGGATGGCGAAGACTACGGCTACCTCTACGACTTCGGAGTTGAATTCCCCGAGGGCGTGGACGCAAACGCTGTGGCTTCCCTTTACGAGGACGCCCTGAACGCCTACCTGCTCGGTGAGCGCGAGTCCGATACCCTGGACCGCCTGATCCTGGCTGAGGGCCTGACCTGGCAGGAAGTACGTCTGTTCCGTGCCCTGAACCACTACCTGATTCAGCTGGGCCTGGGCTACACCCCGTCCTTCATGTCGAACACCCTGCTCGCAAACCCGGCCATCACCAAGCACCTGGTCGAGTTCTTCGAGGTCAGCTTCGACCCGAACAACGGTCTCAACGATGAGCAGCGCAACGCACGCCGTGACGAAATCGAAGCAGCCCTGGTTGAGGAACTGAACCAGATTCCCACCCTGGACGCTGACCGCTACCTGCGCTCCCTCGGCAAGGTCATCCGCGCTATCCTGCGCACCAACGCATACCTTGCTGACCGCCCCGCACTCGCATTCAAGGTGGCACCGCAGGAGATTGACTTCGCACCCCTGCCCCGCCCCAAGTTCGAGATTTTCGTCTACTCCCCGCGCGTTGAGGGTGTTCACCTGCGCTTCGGTAGCGTCGCACGTGGTGGCCTGCGCTGGTCGGACCGCCGCGACGACTTCCGCACCGAGGTTCTGGGCCTGGTCAAGGCACAGATGGTGAAGAACGCCGTCATTATCCCCACCGGCGCGAAGGGTGGCTTCTACCCCAAGCAGCTGCCCGACCCCGCAGTGGATCGTGACGCATGGATCACCGAGGGCCGCGAGTCCTACAAGGTCTTCATCGGCTCCCTGCTGGACGTCACCGACAACCTTGCGGTGGGCACCGACGGCTCCGAGACCGTTGTCCGCCCCGAAGGTGTTGTAGCACGCGACGCTGACGACTACTACCTGGTGGTTGCAGCGGATAAGGGCACCGCAGCATTCTCCGACACCGCAAACGCAATCAGCCTGGAGCACGGCTTCTGGCTGGGCGACGCCTTCGCATCCGGCGGCTCCGTCGGTTACGACCACAAGGCTATGGGTATCACCGCACGTGGTGCATGGGAGTCCGTCAAGCGTCACTTCGCTGAGCTCGGCCACGACGCTCAGACCGAAGAGTTCACCGCAGTCGGCATTGGCGACATGTCCGGTGACGTGTTCGGTAACGGTCTGCTCCGCTCCAAGGCAACCCGCCTGGTCGCAGCATTCGACCACCGCGACATCTTCCTGGACCCGAACCCGAACGCGGCAGTGTCCTTCGACGAGCGTCAGCGCCTGTACAACCTGCCCCGTTCCTCCTGGCAGGACTACAACCGCGACCTGATTTCCGCCGGTGGTGGCGTGTACTCTCGCGGTCTGAAGTCCATCGAGATCACCCCCGAGGTGCGCGAGGTTCTGGGCCTGGATGAGTCCGTCACCGAGCTGGCACCGACCGAGCTGATTTCCGCAATCCTCAAGGCACCGGTCGACCTGATCTACAACGGCGGTATCGGTACCTACGTGAAGGCATCCACCGAGACCAACGCACAGGTAGGCGACAAGGCTAACGACGCACTGCGCGTCAACGGCAAGGACCTGCGCGCCAAGATTGTTGGCGAGGGCGGTAACCTCGGCTTCACCCAGCTGGGTCGTATTGAGGCTGCGCTCAACGGCGTTATCCTCAACACCGACGCAATCGACAACTCCGCAGGTGTGGAAACCAGTGACCGTGAGGTCAACATCAAGATTCTGGTGGACCGCCTCGTGGCACACGGCGAGCTGTCCAGCGAAGAGCGTGCTTCCTTCATCGAGTCCCTGCAGGACGAGGTCGGCGGCAAGGTCCTCGAGACCAACGTTGAACAGAACGTTCTGCTGCAGGGTGAGTTCCACGGTTCCTTCCTGGGCACCAACCTGTACAAGCGCCTCATGCACGACCTGGAGGAGCACGCCGGCCTGAACCGCGCCGTCGAGTTCCTGCCCACCGACGAGGAGCTGGATGCACGCCTGGAGAACACCGGCGAGCGTCTGACCCGCCCCGAGCTGTCCGTCCTGGCTGCGTACGTGAAGATTTACCTCACCCACGCACTGGAGCAGACTGACTTCGCGGACGACCCCTACCTGGAAGGCGTTCTGCGCAGCTACTTCCCGGCAGCACTGGTCGAGCGTTTCGGTCAGCACCTGGACTCGCACCCGCTGCGTAAGGAAATCATCTGCACCCGCGTCGCTAACGAGCTGGTCAACATCGGCGGTATCACCTTCGCATACCGCGTGATGGAGGAGTTCAACGTCGGTATCGATTCCGTCGCACGCGCCTTCATCGTCGCTCGTGAGCTCTTCGAGCTGGGCACCGCTGCTAAGCTGCACCGCGAACTGCCCCCGAAGACCCCGCTGGATGCATGGTTCACCGTTCTGCGCGACAACCAGCGCGTTCTGGACCGTGCAGTCCGCTGGTTCATCACCGAGCGCGGCGTCGTTGCTGGCACCAGCATCTCCGAGCTGCTGGAGACCTTCGGTTCCGTCGTCGAGATGCGCCACAACCTGCCCGAGTACCTCTCCGGCACCTCCCGCGAGCGTGTTCGTGCAAAGCGCGACGCAGGCGAGGCATGGGGCCTGCCCGAGGAACTCATCGTCATCTGGATCCGCGGTTTCGAGGGCTACGCCCTGCTGGACGTCATCCGTTCGGCACGCGACCACGACTTCGAGGCAACCTCGCTGGCACCGGTCTACTTCGCAACCTACGACCGCTTCAAGGTGGACGAACTGCTCGGCCTCATCTCCGACCTGCCCCGCAGCGACCGCTGGGAGATCCTGGCACGTCAGGCACTGCGCGGTAGCCTCTACGAGACCGCTGCAGGTCTGGCACTGTCTGTGGCAGAGGGCGCGAAGGGTGACTTCTCCACCGTGGACGGTGCGCAGAAGGCACTGGCTACCTGGATTGAAGAGCACCCGACCCGCGTGGGTAACATCGACCGCATCCTGAAGGAGATTGGCGAGGCCGCTCTGGACGTCACCGGTCACCCGCGTCTGGCTGTAGTGTCCGTGGCACTGCGTACTCTCTCGAGTGCATCCTAAATAGCTAAGGCCCGTTAGGGTCGCTTAGAGCATCCCGGTTCCCTCCCTGTGGGAGGGGCCGGGATGCTTTTGCGCAGGGACACATGGTGTGTGCACAGGTAGTGCGGGGGATCCTTGGTTGGGTGAACCTTGTGCCGGTGTGCCAGCGCGTCAGCACCTCGCGTGGAGCACCCAAATCAAGGTTGTTGCACCCCGCGTATATTGCATAGAATATTGCTCTCACTAGATGTTTTGCATTCTTGTGTGACACACATTATGCAGGTGTGTCCTAAATCCCTCCAAATATCAAGTAGAGGGTTAAGGAAACCAAAGGTTTTAGTTGATATATGCCGTATATTGATTCACGGCGGCATCAGCGCAAGCCATGGGGACCCGGCACTTCTCGGTACGACGACTCTTTCCCCTGGCGCGTCACACGGTGCTGTTCAAACACACTGCCCCTAATCTTTACGATTATTGACTGAAAGTCTGCAAGATTGTCTACCAACCACGGTACTGAGGAAAAAAGCAACAGCGCATGGCGCCTCCTCATTAACTTTCTGCTTTACGTCTCTCCGGTCGCACTGCTGACCACCATCTTCCCCATCGTCACCCCGACGATTAACCGGTACAACCTCGATGGTGTACCCCTGATTCAGGTGATCCTGGCAGCATCCATTACCGTTCCTTGGCTCAGCCAGGCAGCCTGCCTGCCCCTTTACCGTGCTATCCAGATGGAGCACAAGAAGATTGCGGACGCCCGCGAAGGCCTGCGTATTCATGCTGAAACCCTCGAGCACCAGCTCAAGCGTGCCGAAGCACGTGCCGTACGCGCACGCATGTCCGAACCGCAGTTCCAGGACATTACCGACCTGACCGCGTTCACCCGCAACTGGCTCTACCTCTTCTTCATGACCATGCCGCTGGTGCTGCTCTTCGCCGTGCCGGTCGCCCTCGTTCTTCACTGGAGCCCGACTGCATTTGGTGCGTTCTTCGTCCTGGGCGTTCTCAACATTGCGTTCGCGCAGCTGCTGGTCATCCCGAACCTCGCGAAGAACCGCATTATCTGGTTCATCGCATGGCTTGGCTACACTCTTGCCCTGTACTTCTTCCCCGTCATCTGGTTCCTGCCGCCGCTGGTTGGTTCGCTCATCCTGCTGGTGAGCCTCGGCAAGGACCTGGTGCACCTGCTGCACTTCGCACGCATCCCGATTAAGGACATTGCGCTCGACGCCTTGCGCGGCTTCTTCACCGGCTCCATCATCTGGGCTGATAAGTACATGCTCTTCCTGGTTACCGGCGGCGAGATCAACGTCGTGGCAATCTACCTGAGCCTGATTCCCTGCGTTATCGCCTACAACTACTTCTTCGTGGTGGAGGCAGACCGCGTCAACGCAAGCATCCAGCACCTGTGGACCATCTTCGACCGCCTGCCCTACAAGGGTGTTCAGGCGGAGTCATCCAAGGCTCTGCGCACCTCCAACCACGCTATCCGCAACTCCCTGCTGATTTACATCGCCAGTGCTATCGTCACCGGCATCCTGATGTTCATCTTCCTGCCGCAGTCCTACCCGCTGGCGCTCTCCGGCCTGGTCGTGGCGTTCCTCTTCGTTGCAGTGGCACTGCTGATTTACCAGATCGAGTACATGACCATGTACGTCACCGTGCAGCTGCTCTCCGCAGCGCACCTGGTGCTGCTCTTCATCTCCTTCATGATTCTGCCCAACGAGACCGGCTACCTGCCCATCATCGTGGGCGAGACAGTGCTCGCCTTCGCATGCTACCGCGTCTACCGTCAGGCGTGGGCTGCACCCGAGTACTCCCTCTTCTGGCGTCGAGCCCTCGCCTGGTAAGAACCGCACGGTCCGCGAAAGATACATACGACAATGACTGAACAGATGTACCGAAACCACTACGCGCCGCTGCAGCTTCCGGCTCCCGGCCCCCACTACAGCGACCCCGAATACCCGGACGTTGACGTCGCCATCATCATGGAATCCACCTACCCCTACCTCAAGGGTGGTGTGTCCGCGGTGGTGCACGATATTGTCTGCGAAAACCCGGATCTGACCTACGGCATTATTCACATCGCCTGGGATAAGAACTCCCCCCACGAAGACCTCTACGGCATGCCCGAGAACGTCAAGTGGGTCAAGGTGCTGTACCTGAGCCTGGAAGTCAACCGTGAGGCCTTCGCAGAAGCCTGCGATCCCTCCGCACTGCGCATGAACTTTGCGGAGCGTCAGGCACTCACCAACCGCCTCATGGACGGCTTCAGCGCCCTCATCGCCGGCGACGTGAACCCCCTCTGGAAGCTCTACGACGAGGGCATCAACCCCGCAACCCGCAGCTACAACCTCTTCGGCCTCTTCGGAACCCGCGAGTTCATGCAGGCGATTGCGGGTCTGGGATTCTTCTCCGAGGTGCCCTTCGGTGAGCTCTTCTGGAAGGTGCGCGACTTCGTCTCCATCCTCTTTGCGATCCTGCACGAGCGGATGCCGCACGCCCGCGTCTACCACGCCCACACCACCGGCTACGCTGCACTCATCGCCGCCGCAGCCGCACGTGACCACGGCACCAGTTTCCTGCTGACCGAGCACAACCTGTACATTCGCGACACCGTGAACACCAAGCTCGAACGCAACATGGCGAAGCCCGTCACCACCGACTACGCCTTCCTCAATGAGGAGCGTGAGCACCCCGGCCTGGGCCCGGTCACCCTCGACGAGCGTGCCTGGTCCGTCTGGTTCGTTGAAATGGGACGCTTCTGCTACCCCAGCGCCGACATGGCAACCTACCTGTACCCCAAGGCACTGGAAGAGGCACGCGGTATTGGCGCGCCCATCGACCAGATGAACGAGGGTGACAAGGACCGCGCAATCATTCTGCCTAACGGTATGCTCATCGAGTCCGTGGCGGAAGCCTACTACGCCCGCCAGGCGGCGCGTGCCCGCATCCTCGCTGAGGGCCGCGGCCACGTGTGGCGCTTCGTGTTCATCGCCCGCGTGGTGCCCATTAAGGGTCTGACCGACCTGATTCGCTCCCTCGCGGTGCTGCGCGATCAGGGTCTGGTGAACTTCCACCTGGACGTGCTCGGCCCCAAGGACCACCTGCCCGAGTACTACGAGCTGTGCCTGCGCACCATCGAAGAGCTCAACATGGGCGAGTACATCACCTTCCACGGCACCGTGAACGTGCGTGCGATGCTCGACCGCTTCGACCTGCTGCTCATGCCCAGCTACAATGAGGGTCAGCCGATTGTGGCGCTCGAGGCGATGGCCGCGTCCATCCCGCTGGTCAGCACCGACGTGGGCGGTATGTCCCAGCTCATTGATGATGTGCTGGTCGCCCCCGACGGCCACGAAATCGGTAACTGCGGTATCTTGACCATCCCCGGCGATATTCACGGCTTCGCGGCGGCGCTGCGCACCCTTATGGAGGAGCCCAGCATCTACGAACGCTACTGTGTGAACGCCTACGACCGTATCGTCAGCTTCTTCCAGCTGCGACTGGTCATGGACCGCTACAACACGATCTACCGCGAGCTGGGCAAGCTGCCCCCTCGCGCCCCCGAATTCGACCCGGAGTACGATGGCGAATAAACTCACCCGTTTGGGCGGACCCGGCAAGTTTGGTGCCTGGGTCCGCTACGGCGGTAAGCCCATTACCCAGCAGCAGCTCGATTTTGCGGTCAAGAACTACTCTGTCGCAATCCTGCAGCCCTGGGAACTGGACGCGGCACGCTACCTGAAGAAGCGTGCACCTCAAATGGTGGTGCTGGCGTATAAGTGCCTGTCTTCCACCCGCTCTTATGAGCCCGGCCCGATCTATTCTTCGGGTGTCTCTTACCCGCTGGCGCAGTCGATGGCGAACTCCGGTAAGGATTTCTTCGCGCACCGCCTCAACGGTGACCGTATCGAGTGGAAGGGCTACCCCAAGCACTTCCAGATGCAGGTGTGGAACGCCGACTATCGTTGGCACTGGGTGGACGCTGTGGTGCGCGAAATGCGCGACTCACCCTTTGACGGGGTCATGGCTGATAACGACGTGGAGAACGATTACTACGGTCTGGACCTGCCCATCCAGGGTGTGGAGTCTATGACGAAGATCCGTGAGCACCTGGATTTTCTGGTCGCGTACGCCGGTATTGAGCTGAATAAAATCGGCAAGATTCTGGTGCCCAATATTGCTGAGTCTCGTCTGCGTTACGGCAAGTGGGAGCGTCACAGCGCCTACGGTGGCGGCTTTGAGGAGGTGTGGCTCGGCTGGGGTCCGAACGACTACCTGTCTTCGCCTTACGCCGTGATGCAGGGTCGTGAGATTGCGAACGGCTCGACGGGCGACGTGAACCTGGGTACTACTTTTGCGGGTCTGGGTGGCCGTAGCGCCGCCTCGCAGAAGAAGGTGACGATTCTGCGTACCCCGCTCAGCGACCGCAAGGCTGCTATTACCGGTACGGATGAGAACTTCCTGTACGGTTTGGCGGGCTTCTGGGTGTTCGGTGGAGGCGCCTTCACCGGCATCAGTGCAACCCACCACGACGCCTACGACGAGATCCCGCACGCCCCGGAGCTTTCCTACGGTCTGGGGGATCCGGTCGGCGGCATTATTGCTCAGAAGACCGCTCAGACTCGTGCCTTTACGCACGGTTGGGCTGCCCTGAACACCGGCTCGAAGGATGTGACCGTGAAGGTTCCTTCCGGCCTGGTGGATGCGGCAAACCGCCCAGTGCCCTTGAGCTTCACGCTACGGGCGCATCAGGGTGTGGTGTACCGCCGTAAGGTTTAATTACCACTCGCATAGCTCTTCTGAGCTTCTGCGCGGCACCGCTTATCTGCGTAGATAACCTCATAAACAAACCCACCGGCAATATAGCCAAATGGCTATATGTACCGGTGGGTTTGCTATATGTGTGCTAGATGAGCTGGGGTAGCTTACTTAGTGGGGTAGGAGGGCACGTCGTAGCCGCCCATGCGCTCCAGAACGCGAATCACCTGGCAGGAGTAACCGAACTCGTTGTCGTACCAGACGTAGACAATTGCGGAGTCATCGGTCACCACGGTAGCCAGCGAGTCCACAACACCTGCGGTGCGGGAACCCACGAAGTCGGTGGAAACAGCCTCGGGGGAATCCGAGTAGCCCACCTGGCGGCGCAGCTCGCCGTCGATGGACTCGCGGCGGAACAGCTCGTTCAGTTCCTCAGCGGAACCTGCGGGCTTGGTCAGCTTCACGTTCAGGATTGCCATGGAGACGTCCGGGGTGGGAACGCGAATCGCGTTACCGGTCAGTTTGCCTTCCAGCTGCGGCAGAGCCTTAGAAACAGCCTTAGCTGCACCGGTCTCGGTGATGACCATGTTCAGCACAGCGGAGCGACCGCGGCGGTCACCCTTGTGGAAGTTGTCGATCAGGTTCTGATCGTTGGTGAATGCGTGAACGGTCTCAACGTGGCCGCGCTCAACACCGTATGCGTCATCCAGAACCTTCAGTGCCGGAGTAATCGCGTTGGTGGTGCAGGATGCTGCGGAGAGAATCTTGTCCTCATCGGTGATGACGTCATCGTTCACGCCGAACACGATGTTCTTCATGTCGCCCTTACCGGGAGCGGTCAGCAGAACACGAGAAATACCGGGGCGGTTCAGGTGCTGCTCGAGGCCCGGAACGTCGCGCCAGCGGCCGGTGTTGTCCACCAGCAGAGCGTCCTTGATGCCGTACTCGGTGTAGTCGACGGTGGTCGGGTCTGAGGAGTAAATGAAGCGAACCGGAACACCGTTAGCGATGATGGTGCTGTTCTCCTCATCCACCTCAATAACGCCCTTGAAGGGGCCGTGAACCGAGTCGCGCTCCAGCAGGGAGGCGCGCTTAACCAGGTCCTTATCACCGTTCTTACGCACCACCACGGCGCGCAGGTTCAGGCCGGAACCCAGCGGCGAGGAGGAACGCTCCAGCAGGATGCGGGCCAGCAGGCGACCAATACGACCGAAGCCGTACAGCACAACGTCCTGCTCCTTAGGCTGGTCGCCCTGGTGGTTCACGGAGGAACCCAGCTGCTCGGGCAGCCACATGGACAGCTCGGGGGAGCCAGCCTCACGGTGAGCCTTGTGCAGAGCAGCAATGTTAATCGAGCATGCACCCAGGTTCAGCTCAGCCAGAGCGCGAACCAGCTCCAGGGTGTGTGCGGGGTTCAGAGGTGCACCATCAATGTGAGATACAAAATCGTGCAGCTTCAGCAGCTCAATGACAGACTTGTTGACCAGGCTACGGCCGTGAATGCTCAGCACCACACCGTTCTCGCGGTGCAGCTTACCGATGAGGGGGATCAGCTCCTCTGCGGTAGCCTCACGGTTAACCCAGGTAGCGGTTGCAGTCGTCACGTATGACCTTCTTCCTAACTTCGTCGTTGGAGGGTAGGCGCGACGGTGCTGTCGCGTCAATACCGTGCCGGGCGTTAAAGACCCGGCGTCGGTTTAAGTCTAACCCGTACAAACCCTTCTAGAGCCTCAAAATTAGTGATATTGGGGCTAAAAGTCAGAAGAGGTAAAAGTCAGTTCCTGCACCCGCCCGGCAAGCCAACACAAGCCCTCAAAAGGAAAAGTAAAACCACTTCAAATACCCACAAAAACACACCCCACGACATGGGAAAACATAGGTAAAATTGAAACCATGTTGACTGTAATCGGTGAAGCACTCGTAGACGTCGTCCACCAGCACGACGGAGAAACCCGCGCCTACCCCGGCGGATCGCCCATGAACGTAGCCGTGGGCGCACGCCGCCTCGGCCACCCCACCAACTTCGTCGGCCACTACGGCCCCGACGCCTACGGCAAGAGCATTGACGCACACCTGGAAGCATCCCAGGTGACCCTGCCCTTCGAACACAGTGCTGAGCGCACCTCCGTCGCCCAGGCAACCATCGGTGCCGACGGCGCGGCAGAGTACGAATTCGACATCACCTGGTCCCTCGACTCCGTCGCTGAGAAGCTCACCGAACTGGCACGCAGCTCCGACGCAGTGCACACCGGCTCCATCGCAGCCATGCTCGAACCCGGCGCGCACGTGGTCGCAGCAGCCTTCGAAGCAGCCCGCGACAGCGCCCTGCTCAGCTACGACCCGAACTGCCGCCCCACCCTCATCCACAACGTCGACGAGGGCCGCGCATGGGCTGAAAAGTTCGTGTCCCTCTCCACCGTAGTGAAGGCATCCGACGAGGACCTGCAGTGGCTCTACCCCGACCGCTCCCTCGACGACACCGCACGCGCGTGGCTTGACCTCGGCGCCGAGCTGATGGTCATCACCCGTGGCGAGGACGGCCCCATCGCCTTCACCAAGAAGTACCCCGAGGGCATCAGCCAGCCCGCACACCGCGTTGAGGTTGCGGACACTGTTGGTGCCGGCGACTCCCTCATGGCGGCACTCATCGCGGGCCTGCTCGACCGCGGTATCGCCGGTGCTGAGGCGCGCGCCAAGGTCGCCGCACTGACCGCCGAAGACATCGCCGACCTGCTGCGTTTCTCCGCAACCGCAGCCGGCATCACCGTCTCCCGCGCGGGCGCTAACCCGCCCACCCGAGAAGAACTTGACGCCGTACTCAACGGCTAAATAATCTACGCCTCGCCGGCGGATAGCTCACTCTGTCCGCCGGCGTCGCCATATCCACCCGCACCCCAACGCTGAGGAGCACCATGACCAACATCGGCACCGCACCCCTGCCCCGCGAACCCTACGCGGGCCTGCCCGAACTGCCTGAATTCACCCTGACCTCCACCGACATTCAGGACGGCGGCGCCGCCCCCGAATGGATGCGCTCCGCCCTCTTCGGCGTGGCGGGCGGTCAGGACCGCTCCCCGCAACTGTCCTGGAGCGGCTTCCCCGAGGGCACCAAGTCTTTCGTGCTGACCTGCTTCGACCCGGATGCGCCGGTCCCCAGCGGCTTCTGGCACTGGACTGTCTCCAATATTCCTGCCAACGTGACCAGCATTGACACCGGCGCTGATGCACCCGCCGGCGCCCTGACGCACCGCAACGACGCCGGTGTGGCAGGCTTCCTGGGTGCTGCCCCTCCGGCTGGTCATGGCCCGCACCGCTACATCTTCTGCGTCACCGCCGTGGATGTGGAGAAGCTCGACATTGACGAGAACGCCAGCCCCGCCGTCGTGAACTTTAACCTGCTCGGCCACGGCCTGGGTCGCGCGTTCCTGACCGTCACCTACGCGGAACCGGCGGCATAGCGGCGTACCGGCACGCCGGCACAGTCTCACCAGACCCGCGCCCTGACCAGTACCGTACACTGACCAGCACCGATACACCCCACCATTGAAGGCATATCTGCATGATTAAACTCATCGCCAGCGACCTGGACGGCACCCTCATCGGGCACGATTTCCGATTCCGTCCACGGACCTTGCGCGCCCTTGAGGCCGCCCGCGCCGCCGGGATTGACATCGTCTTCGTCACCGGTCGCCCGAGCCGCTGGCTCACGCCCCTGCGCGAGCAGACCGACTTCGACTCCTACGCCATCTGTTCCAACGGTGCCGTGGTGTACCACCTGGGCGCGAACGAGGTGGAAGAAGTCAACGGCGCTGACCCTGCGGTGATTGCCCGTACTCACGAGCTGCTGGAGCCCATGTTCCCCGACGCCACCTACACCCTCGAAACCGTGGATACCGTCTACATTCAGGGCCCGCACGAGGGCGGTGAGGTGCTTGAGGGCGCCCGCGTGGTGGAGGCGAAAATCGCCGAGGCGCTCGAACGTATTGGTTCAACCCCGGTCATTAAGTACCTGATTCGTGTGCCCGGCATGGACCCGGATATTCTGCAGGCACGCGTGCATCAGGCGGTGGGTTCGCTGGTGTCGGTGACCCGAGGCGTGGTCGGTGAGCCGCTCATCGAGATGGGCTCTAAGACCGTGAATAAGGGGCGGATTCTGGAGAAGTTCGCGGCACGCCATGGCATTGAGGCGCACGAGGTGATGGCGTTTGGTGACATGCCGAATGACGCTGAGATGCTTTGCTGGGCGGGGGAGGGCTTCGCCATGGCGTCGGGTCAGCCGGCGCTCATTGCGAAGGTGGGGCGTACCTGCCCACCCTTCGATGAGGACGGTGTAGCGCAGACGATTGAGGCGATGCTCGCCGAACGGTCCTAGCCGCCTAGCACTAGCTATCCAGCACGAGCCATCCAGCGCTAGCGGCTAGGTGAGCCTCTGCAGACATAACGTAGACATAACTTAGACATAAACTTTTATGTCTACACATAAAAAATTTGAGTCTAGACATAAAAATTTATGTCTAGACTCAAATTTTTGTGTCTGATTTGTGTCTAGACTAAAATTTTTTGTATGAACAACGTGGAATGGACCCCCGAATGGCTTGCTGAAACCATCAAACTACTGCGCACCCACGGTAGCGATACGCAGTTTATTGAGGTTAAAAAAGCCCACGGAGGCTACCCGGGAAGCCTAGACGCAACCCTGAGTAGCTTCTCCAATAGTTCCACGGGCGGAATCATTATCTGCGGCCTCGACGAGAATAATGACTTTGCACCTGTAGGCGTATACGACCCTGCAGACCTAGAAAAAACCCTCGGCAACAAGCTCCGCAGGGGCCTCAAGCCGCCGAACACCATGGAATCCGGCACCATCCTCTACGAAGACGCCAAAATCTTTGTTGCCGCAGTCCCTCCGCTGCCTCCCTACGAACGCCCCGCCTACATTGGCGGTAAAGCGTACGTGCGTTCTGGCGACGGTGACCACGAAATGAGCCGCCACGAAACCGACCTGATGGTGGCTCAGCGGACACGCACCGGATTCGATGAGGAGCCGGTAGAATACACCTCCCTGGCTGACCTAGACGAAGGCCTCAAAACTGCTTATCTGCGAGACGTCCGCGCTAAATCACGCCGCCTCGCCGGAAGTTCCGATGAAGAAGTCCTCCGCCGCAAGGGAATTATTGCCCTCGGAACCGATAATCTTTCCCTTGCGGGCTTGTACGCCTTGGGTTCTTACCCCCAAGAGTTCAGGCCCTCGCTCAAAGTTACCGGAGTCGTCATCGACCCAAGCGGTAAAGCCCGCAACCTCGACAAATTCGAGGCGGACGGCCCCATCCCCGCCATGCTCGAAGAGACTCTGGCATGGGTCAAACGGAACCTGGCACACCCGGTTGTCGAGCTGTCTAACGGGCACCTCATCAACGGGCAGGAAGTACCCGATATTGCCCTTCGCGAGATTCTGTCGAATGCCCTCGTACACCGCAGCCTCAACCCCAAAGCAGATACCGAAGAGGTGCGCGTCAGAATTTTCCCTGACCGAATCTCTGTAGAGAACCCCGGCGGTCTATACGGAATCACTCTCCAGCGTCTGCAAGAGTACGGCGAACGCTCCCGCGTGAATGACCGCCTGTATGACGTCTGCACGCATGTAACAACCCCCGACGACGGATACCGAGTCATCGAGGGTGAGGGCAGTGGTATCTACACTGCACAGGAGGCGGTGCGTCAGGCAGGGCTGAAACCCATCCAATTCGTTGATGGGGTCATTCGTTTTACCGCGATTATCAGCAGGGAGCCTCTGGCTGGTGCTCGTATCGCCGATGTTGGTTCACCGCAGCAGAAGTCGGAAGTAGACCCGCGCCAATCGTCACCTACGGTTCCTAGTAACCGTCAGGAGGCGGTGCTCCTCGCCCTGCGCTCGCTACGCCACCCCGCCGGTATCGAGGACATCATGGGTGCTCTTCCTGAGCCTTTTGCTGAGCTGCAGAAACCGCAGGTCCGGTACGTCCTCACGAAGCTCCTTCAAGAGGGCGTGATCGTGCGTGAAGGTGGTAGAGGTAACCGCAATACGACATACCGCCTGACCTAACCGAATATCGGGCTAACATGCAAAAGCGGCCCGGATGGAAACCAATCCATCCGGGCCGCTTTTCTACAGCTTACGCCTCAGGAGCACTATTCCCAACGGGCGTAAGCGTGAGGAGCTAAAACCTAGTGTCCCTCAGTGCTCTTTTCAGGGTCGAAGGGCTCCAGAGGGTCGCCAGCAGCCTTCGTGTACTTCGCAATGAAGGTCATCAGGTGGAAGATAATCAGGGTCGCAGCGGTACCCAGAGCAATACCGGCGAAGGTCATCCCATCGAAGGTCCAGGTGTAGTCCGCAATACCCACGATCAGCGCCACAGCGGCGGTGGTCAGGTTGATCTGGTTCGAGAAGTTCACGCGGTTCTCGCTCCAAATACGAACGCCGAGCATACCAATCATGCCGTACAGTACGGTTGCGGCACCGCCCAGAACACCCGCGGGAACGGATGCAATAGCCGCGCCGAAGCCCGGGAAGAGAGACAGGACAATCGCGAAGATAGCCGCCACCCAGTACGCCGCGGTGGAGTACACCTTGGTCGCAGCCATCACGCCGATGTTCTCAGCGTAGGTGGTGGTACCCGAACCGCCACCCATGCCTGCGATGGTGGTTGCCAGGCCGTCCGCCATGAGGGCGCGGCCGGAGTAGTCGTCCAGGTTTTCGCCGCTCATCTGAGCCACCGACTTCACGTGACCGATGTTCTCAGCAACCAGCACCAGAATCACGGGGATGAACAGGCCGGCGAGCTCCCAGTGGAACTCGGGGGTCTGGAACTGCGGCAGACCAATGAAGCCCTGAGCTTCGACAGTTTTGTGAATCTTGTCGAATTTCACCTCGCCCCGAATCACAGCGGTGATGTAGCCGATACCCACACCCAGCAGGATGGACAGGCGACCAATGATGCCCTTGAACAGTACCGAAATCAGGATGATGGAGCACAGGGTCACCAGCGCGGTCACCGGTGCCACCATGAAGTTGTCCTTAGCGCTCTTCGCCAGGTTGAAGCCAATCAGCGCCACAATCGAACCGGTTACGACCGGGGGCATGAGCTTGGTCAGCCAGCCGGTGCCAGCGAACTGAACAATCAGACCGACCAGGAACAGCGCCACACCCGCCATGACGATACCGCCGAGGGCACCAGCCGGGCCGTGCGAGTTCATGGCAGCCGCCAGGGGCGCAATGAACGCAAACGAAGAACCCAGGTAGGAGGGGACGCGTCCGCGGGTAATCAGCAGGAACAGGACCGTGCCGAGACCCGAGAAGAACAGGGTGGTTGCCGGGGGGAAGCCGGTAATAATCGGCACGAGGAAGGTCGCGCCGAACATTGCGACCACGTGCTGCGCGCCGATGCCGATGGTAATCGGCCATGCGAGGCGCTCGTTCGGGGCAACGAAGGAACCGGGCTTGATGCTGCGGCCGTCGCCGTGGATCGACCAGTCGAAGCCGAGAAGCTTAGAGATGCTCAAAGGGAGCTCCTGAGGTGAATGTGGTGGTGTATAAAATTCCACATAATTCTACGCGCATATGGGTTTAGGTCTCGGCTAAACGGGTGTAAATATGAGCAGGGATACGTTGAACGGGGCATATATTCTCTTATGATGAGCCCCAAACCCCTAATATATAGCCCAGAATGCATTCATACCCCGTATATGCGGTTCAAGGCATATACGGGGTATTGATGCAAAGAGCGAATAAAAACACTCGCTACACGCAGTTCAATGGTTTAGAGAGCGTCACGCAGGTTATCCAGGTGATCGTAACGCGCCAGCTCATAACGCAGGTGACCCTCGGTCGGGGACTGAACCGGCAGGAACGACGCCTCACGCAGGCGACGAGCAGTCGGGGAATCAGCCACGTAACCGGCGCCTCCAACAACTTGCAGCTCAAAGTGAGTAGCAATGGTTGCAAAGTGAGACACACCCAGACGCAGGCTCAGCAGGTCACGACGCTCAGCACGCTCCGGCTCAGAAGCCAGGCGAACCAGTTCCTCACGCAGGCTCTGGTACTCCGCCAGAATCAGCGGGAACTCAGGGCGGAACACGCCCTGCGAGACGTCCAGGTGCTTAGCAGCCTCCTGTAGAGCACCAGCAGCAAGACCCAGGCAGAACGACGACTGAACCAACAGGAACGGCGCGGTCACATCGCGCAGGAACGCCTCAATGTTGTCGCTCAGAATGTCCTCGCTCGGAACGAAAACGTCCTCAAACTTCAAGGTGCCGGACTCGGTGCCGTTCAGCGCCAGCAGGTTGCGGTGGTAGTCAACGCTCAGACCCTCGACGTCCTGGCGGACCGTCACAATGTAGCGGTTCGGGTGGCTCTCCGGGGCGTTCTGCACAGCCACCGGAAGAACAATCACGCCGCCCGGGTACAGGTTCGACGCCCACGACACGGAACCGTTCAGCTTCAGACCGCCCTCAACGAGGGTACCCTCCACCTTGATCGGTGCCAGACCCGAAGCCTCCTTGTACGCTGCCGCCATGGCGGTGGTGCCGCTGACGGTTGCATCCGCCAGGCCGGCGGGCAGCTCGCGGCCCACAGCGTCAAAGAACGCAATGGTCGAGCGGTGAGCCCACAGGGAGAACGCCGTGGAGGCGTCCTCGGTGGCAAGGTCGAAAGCCACCGAAACCTGGGGTACCAGGGAACCGCCGTCGCGACCCAGGGTAATCAGGCCGTCCTTAGCGATTTCGCGCAGGTTTTCGAAGGGGGAACGCTCGCCGCGGTCAACAGCATCTGCGTGGGTTCGGGCGAGTGCGAGCACCTGCTCGCGCTGGGGGTAATCGTAGAGGGGTTCGAGAGTGAACTCGGACATAGGGGTTCTCCTAAGCGGGGAGCATCGCGTCTATGCGTGCAGCTTGAACAGTCGGTCAATGGGGGTGCTGACGGCCTTACGGGCGCGAACAACAGCTTCTTCGTCGGGTGCGTCGTAGAAGCAGAGGCACTTTGCAGTGTCCTCGCGAACGTAGGTGCGCAGGAAGGAAACCTCGGGTACTTCAGCGTACTTGGGGGCGTTTGCCTTCTTGCGGGTCAGGTACTGTTCCATAGTAATCTCTGCGGGGATGTCCCACTCAACCAGGTAGTCTGCGTCCTTCTTGAGCTTCTTGATGTCTTCGAGCTCTGCGCCGACCAGGCGGACTGCGTCGGGGCCTGCGACGGATGCGCGCTCACCGATTGCTGCGGCGAGGTCGGGGCCGAATGCGGTGTTCTCGGATTCGACGATGACGAAGACGATCTTGTGGTCTGCGGAGACCTGGGTTTCGATGAGCTCGGCGCCGTTGGTCAGGGACGAGTTGACGGTCTCGATGAGTACGGTTGCTTCGTCCTTGGACGGCTGTGCGGGGGTCAGTTCTACCAGGTAAAGTGCCATGATTTTCTCCTCGGCTAAGGGTTGAAGGGTCGTGCCGGAAGGTTTTCCGGCTCGTTCTGGATTCACCTTAGACCTGTGCTTGAGGGCTGTCTAGTAGATTTCTGTTCGTGGCTTAATGCGTCCCTTTTTGACCCTGTGTTTCGTCACGCGCGTTCATGCGGAGACATAAATCGTCACAGTTCCGCGTGCGGCAACCCGCCTGTCACAGAAGGGATGCTTATTGAGACAATTGCCCTCGATTTTCTTATTAAGGCGCTTAATAAGAAAATCCGCGCGGATTGTCTCATTAAGGAAAAGGCCCCGAACGCCCCTAAAGCCGCCCCTCCTGAACCTCCTCAACTTGCTGGCACTTCCGGATACCAGGGCGTGCAGCAAAGGCCCCGAACCCTTGGTAATTCAAGGATTCGGGGCCCCTAGCCTAATATACGCTCGCCTATACACGCTCACGCCGCCTGAAAACAGCGAGTCAGCAGTGCAGGCAAGTAACTTTGTGGCTACTTCACGCCGCGCATCATCTTCTGAACCGGCTTGTGCACCAGGAACAGCAGAATACCGGTCGCGATGGTGATAATACCCATCCAGGTGAAGTAGGGAACCTCGGTCTCCATGCTGTAGAACGGAGCCAGCCAACCGGAGAGCACGGTACCCATTGCCACGGAGGTGAAGTACAGCGCCATCATGTTCACGCGGTGCGCCTTCGGTGCGAGCTTGGTCGCCAGCGAAATACCCACCGGCGAAATAATCAGCTCAGCGATGGTGCAGACGAACAGAATCAGCACGATCCAGCCGACGTTCACGCTCTGAACGCCCGCCTGAGCGAGGAAGATCCAGAACGCCAGACCAATAATGATCAGCGCTGCGGAGAACTTCAGGGTGGTGACCGGCTGGCGGTCACCCCACTTGGTCCACAGGGCGGAGAACATCATGCCGAAGACGATGATGAAGATCGGGTTGATGGAGTTGACCAGGTTCGGGCTCAGCTCCATGCCCAGGATGTTCCAGTTGAGGCGCTCATCCGAGTACACCGCCATGACGGTGAACTGCTGCTGGTACAGTGCCCAGAACACGGCGTTTGCAATCCACAGGGGGATGAACGCGGTGACGCGGGAACGCTCATCGGAGGTTACGTCCTTGGCGCTCAGCAGCTGAGCGAACAGGGCGATAGCGCCGATGAAGATGAAGCCCATGACCCAGTTCTTGAGGTTGTCTGCGGTCATCAGACCGGTCGCCAGCAGGATGCCGAGAACGACGACGATACCGACCAGTGCCAGGAAGAAGTTACGCTTCTGGGCGCCGGTGAAGGGGGTACCCACGTGGTGCACAGAGGCGGGCAGGTTCTTGCGGGTCAGCGAGTACTGAATCAGGCCGGCAGCCATACCGATTGCGGCAAGGCCGAAGCCGAGGTGGAAGCCGCCGGTCTGCCAGCCCCAACCGGTCAGGATCGGGCCGAGCAGTGCACCGGTGTTCACACCGATGTAGAAGATGGTGAAGCCTGCGTCGCGGCGGGAGTCGTTGTCACTGTAGAGCGAACCGACCAGCACGGATGCGTTACTCTTCAGACCGCCGGAGCCGATAGCGACCAGCAGCAGACCAATCACCACGCCGGGGACGCCGGGGATGAGGGAGAGGGAGACGTGACCCGCCATGATGCCTATGGCGGAGTAGAATAGGGTACGCTCGGGGCCGAGGATGCGGTCACCGAGGATACCGCCGAGGATTGCCATGAGGTACACGACTGCACCGTACGCGCCGATAACGCCGGTGGCGAGGTCCTTGTCGAGGCCCAGGCCGCCCTTGTCGGCGGTGTAGTACAGGTAGTAGATCATGATGCCCTGCATGCCGTAGAAGGAGAAGCGCTCCCACATTTCTACGGTGAACAGGTTCGCGAGCATGCTCGGGTGGCCGAAGAAGGTCTTGGTGTCCTTGGGTTCGGCACCTGTGATGGTGTTGGACATGGTGGTAATTCTTTTCTGTGCAAGCCCGGGGTTCTGTGTGACCCGGGCAATATGTGTTTAAGTCTATACCCTTGTGGGTGCATATGTATACATATTTTGTTCATATATTTCAAAGATTGAACTATCAATCAGTGCATGAAAAATCATTTCGATTTTTTCGTATGCATCATTTCCGAGTCTCACAAACCCCCAAATACCGGGCTAGATGCGCCGCACACCCCCAACGCGATAGAGTGGAACCACAATTATGCCCACCCGGCACCCCACCGTGCCGACCGGCCCGTCCTCATTCAATTCAAAGGAGAACCCCATGACTGCTGTACCCCAGATTGACCCCCGCGACGTTCCCGCAGGCGCAACCATCATCGACGTGCGTGAAGACTACGAATGGGAGGGCGGCCACGCCACCGGCGCCAAGCACATCACCCTCGGTACCATCGCTGAGCGTCTGGCTGAACTGCCCGCACCCGGCGAAGACTTCTACGTCATCTGCCACGGTGGCGGCCGTTCGAACCGCGCTGCAACCTTCCTGCGCGAGCACGGCTACGCCGCACACAACATTGCGGGCGGCACCAGCGCATGGTTCGCTGCCGGTCTGCCGATGACCAGCGAAAACGGCGAAGCACCCGCAGTCGTTCACTAAACCGCCAGTTCGCCTGCACACCATACAGCCATACAATGGAGTCCGTGACTGAAACTTCCGCGGACCGTATTTTTTCTACCTCGAACGCTCCCGCTTCTGCGTCCCCTCATGCCCTGCCGAGTATTCTGCAGAGCATCCCGTGGGATGCGCAGACGCGGGAGCTTATCGTGCGCCCGCTTCCTTTCGCGGTGAACTGCGAGGAGGCGTACCCGCTGCTGACCGGTGGTGCCGAGTATTCCTTCTGGCTGGATTCCGCGCGCGAGGAGTCGCCCATGTCGGTTGCCTCGTATGTGGGCGTGGTCCCGCCGCAGCTGTCGCCCCTGCGCGTGGATTCGGCGCGTGCGGCGGCTGAGTCTGGCGGGAAAGACCCCTTCGCCCAGCTGGAGGCGGCGCTCGCCTGCGCACCGCGCGTGCACCCGGATACCGCGGCGGCAACCGGTCTGCCCGCGGGTTTGCGTGGCGGTTACGTGGGCTATTTCGGCTATGAGGCGCGTGCCGCCATGGGCATGGAGCACGGCCACCCGGTGCCGGGCTACCTGCCGGCGCATGAGGCGCCGACCCCGGATTCTCTGTGGTTGCCGGCGGTTCGCTACCTGGTGCATGAGCATGCCCGCCCGGGGGTTGCAGCGCGTAGCTGGCTGGTGGGCGATGAGTCGTGGTGTGAGGCGGCGGAGCGGCTGCTGAGTGCGGCGCTGACCCCGGTGCTGAATGCGGTACTGAATACGGCGGGGGAGTGCGCCTCCGAAAATGCTCCCGTCAACGCCCCCGTCAATGCCCCTGAGCTTGCCGAGCTTCTGCTCTTCCCGGCACCCGCCGCGGAAGCCTACATGGACGCCGTCCGCGCTAGTCAGCACGAAATCTACGAGGGTAACAGCTACGAGGTGTGCCTGACCGCGCAGACGAACGCGCGCATCCCCAACCCGAGCCCGGAGCTTTTCTTTGAACTGTACCGCCGCCAGCGCGCCCACAATTCGGCGCCGTATGCGGCGTATCTGCGGTGCGGTGATTTTTCGGTGCTTTCTTCTTCGCCGGAGCGTTTTTTAAGCGTGGATACGCACCGCAACGCGCAAACCAAGCCGATTAAGGGCACGGTGCCGCGCGGTGCCACCCCGGAAGAAGATGCCGCGGCCGCAGCTTGGTTGCGTACCGATGAGAAGACCCGTGCCGAGAACCTCATGATCGTGGACCTACTGCGTAACGACCTGTCGCTGGTTTCCGAACCGCACACGGTGCGCGTGCCCGTGCTCATGGGCGTGGAGAGCTATTCGACGGTGCATCAGCTGGTGTCTACGGTCAGTTCGCGTCTGCGTGAGGGCGTGAGTGCGGTGGCTGCCGCGCGGGCGTGCTTCCCGGGCGGTTCGATGACGGGTGCCCCGAAGCCTTCGACCATGCAGATTATTGAGGGCCTGGAGGGTCGCGCTCGCGGTGTGTATTCGGGTGCTCTGGGTTTTGTGTCGGCGGATGGTTCGGCGAACCTGTCGATTGTGATTCGCACGCTCGTGGCGCACGATGACGGCACGGTGACTCTTGCCGCGGGTGGCGCTATCGTAGCTGATTCCGACCCGGCCGCCGAGTATGAGGAGATGCTGACGAAGTTGCGTGCCGCGTTGCCGCCGTCGGTGGGTCGCGTGGTGGAATAGCCTAGCGCTGGAATAGCACAGGGAATAGCCTGCGCCGCCTGCACGTGAGCCGCTACACTTGAACTATGACTAAGCTTTCTGAAAACCTCCCCATTGAAGAAGCCCGTGAACGCCTGCGCCAGCTGATTATGGAGCTGGCTGTGGTGCGCGGGCACGTGGTCCTCGCCTCCGGCAAGGAAGCCGACTACTACGTTGACCTGCGCCGCATCACCCTGCACCACGAGGCTTCTCGCCTGGTCGGTCAGGTCATGCTGGACCTGCTGGATAAGAACGGCATCGAGTTTGAGGCTGCTGGCGGCCTGACCATGGGTGCTGACCCGGTGGGTACCGCGATTATGCGTGCCGCTGGCGATCAGGACCGTGCGATTGACGCGTTTGTGGTGCGTAAGGCTCAGAAGTCTTACGGCATGGGCCGTCAGGTGGAGGGCCCGAGCGTTGAGGGCCGCCGCGTGGTTGCTGTTGAGGACACCTCCACGACCGGTGGTTCGGCACTAACTGCTGTTGAGGCGCTGCGTAAGGCTGGCGCTGAGGTTGTGGCGGTTGCTGTGATTGTTGACCGTGCGACCGGCGCTAAGGAGCATGTGGAAGAGGTTGCGGGCGTTCCGTGCCTGTACGCGTACTCGAAGGATGAGCTGGGCCTGGACTAGTCTCTACTGGTTTGGACTAGGACCTCGTGAATTTTTAAGACGTTCCGCTGCGGCGGGTGAACCCGTGCTGCTGGCTGCTGTGTGTGGCTGGTGGCGCGGGTTTTTGTCTGTAATATGGCTCTGTGGGCGCCGGAGTGGCGCTGGTTGTTGGCGTGAAGGTGGTTGTGATGGTTGAGAATCGTGAGGCGGCTGAGGCTGTACCTGCTGAGGCGGCTGTAGCTGAGGCTGTTGAGGGTACTGAGCAGGGTACTGCCCGTTTTGAGGTGGGTGTGGGCCCGTGGGAGGGCCCGTGGCCTGAGGGTGACTATTGGGATGAGGAGCTGCTGCGTGAGGGCGACCGCCGTAACGTGGTGGATAAGTATCGTTACTGGTCGATGGACGCGATTATTGCTGACCTGGATACGCGCCGCCATGATTTTCATGTGGCGATTGAGAATTGGCAGCATGATTTGAATATTGGCACGGTGGTGCGCACTGCGAATGCGATGTTGGCGAAGGAGGTCCATATTATTGGGCGTCGCCGTTGGAATCGTCGTGGTGCGATGGTGACGGATCGTTATCAGCATGTGCGTCATCATCCGACGATTGAGGATTTTGTGGCGTGGGCGCAGGGTGAGGGTCTGGAGATTATTGGTATTGATATTTTTCCGGATTCGGTGCCGCTGGAGACGTATGATCTGCCGAAGAAGTGTGTGCTGGTTTTTGGCCAGGAGGGCCCGGGTTTGTCGGAGGAGTTGCATGCGGCGGCTAGGGATACTCTGTCGATTGAGCAGTTTGGGTCGACGCGTTCGATGAATGCGGCGACGGCTGCGGGTATTGCGATGCATGCGTGGGTTCGCCGCCATGTGTTTGGCCAGATTCCGTCGTAGTTTGGCGGCTGTTTATGAGGTGTTTAAAGGTTCCGATGCGTTGTGTGCGCGTCGGAACCTTTTTCGTTGTGGTTTGGGCGGCTTAAACCACGCATGAAATTATCTAGGCGTGTTAGTGTTAACGCAAGTCACAGAGGATATGAGAATTGTACGCTCGATTTCTGCCGGAGCGTACGATGGATTTCCTGGCTTCGGCTCGCCAATGGTTGCGGGTTGTGGATATGAATGACCGCGGCGTCATTCCCCTGAAAGGAGTCGGTAACAATGAAGAAATCTGCTGCTCTGTTCGCCTGCTTTGCTTTAGCTTTAAGTTCCTGTGCCGCTGCGCCTAAAGATACTAGCCTCAAAGCCCAGCTGGATTTTGAAAATAACTATATTACTCTTCCGCTCGACGAATATGACATGAGTGACCAGGCCCTAGATATAACATATAGAGCGTATTTGTTGATTCTTAAAGAGTGCTATGCGAAAAAGGGATACGATTTTGAAATTCTAGAAAACGGCTGGGTTTCTAGCGGCGCCTCCCAGTACGGCTCCTGGAACGTGAAGCATGCGGCGAATCATTTTACGTCCAGCAAAGTCAGAGAAGAGCAGGAAAGGATTTATGAGAGCATCCCTGAAGACGTCAGGGTCAGCTGCCGCGAAGAGCATCGGGAAGAACTGGATATGCTCTATTTTGATGAGGATGATGAGAAAAAGTACCGCCCTGTCGGTCGTATCCGTAGTGAAGCGTACCAGCGTGCGCAGGGTGACCCTGAATGGAAGAAAGCCCGCTCAGATTGGTGGGACTGCCAGCGTGAGAAAGGGTTGACGCCTCGCACCGGGGACGGTGAATGGACGAGCCAAGAAACGGCCAATCTGAATGCTGATGATCCCAAAGTGTTGGAGGAGGTTATCCGCCTGGCAACCATTGAAGCTCAATGTAGTGAGAAGGTGGGTATGGCTCAGCGTTTGGGTGATGTTGAGGCGTCCTATCAGGGGCCTCTCATCGAAAAGAATCAGGCGAAGCTCAACCAGCTGAAAGAAGAGAAAGAAAAGCGTGTGGCGAGGGCGCGCGAAATTATCGCCACCCGCCAGTAGCCACACCCGCTGAAGGGCAGAACGGGCGAACCAGCCGCGGATAGCCTCCAAGAAAATCCGTGCATACGAAAATTTCACAAGAAGGAGCCGGGGAGTGTCACCACTCCCCGGCCCTCACTTTATTCACTCTCAACCTCGCAGCCTCCGCTGGCGCACCTTACAGGCCCACCAGCTCAAGGCTACTCAGCGTCAGGTTACTTAGCCCTTTAGCCCACCGGAACGTTAACGTTCACCAGCGAGTACAGATCCTTCGGATCATCCGGGCTAGCAACCAGGTCAATGAACTGCTGCAGGTCGGTGTCCTGCGTAGCCGCACGGGCATAACGCAGACCCGAGAAGTCAGCAATCGCGAAGCCCACCGAATCAAACAGGGTAATCTGCTCATCCGACACGCGGCCCGGCTCCTCACCGGTCAGAACCTTCCAGAACTCCACCACGGGGAAGTCCGGGTCCTTCTGCTGAATCTCGCCCTCAATGCGGGTCTGCGGCGGGAACTCAACAAACACGGTGGAGCGGTCCAGAATTTCGCTTTCCAGCTCAGTCTTGCCGGGGCAGTCGCCACCAATAGCGTTCAGGTGCACGCCGGGCTTCACCTGGCGGTCCAGCAGAACCTTCGCCTGCTGCTTATCGGCGGTGCAGGTGGTAATAATGTCGGCACCCTCAACAGCCTCGTCCACGTCCTTAGCCAGGTGGATGCGGAAGCCCAGCGGCTCCAGGTTACGGCGGAACTTCTCCATCGCGTGCGGGTCAACGTCGTAGACGGACAGGTCCTCAATGCCGAGCACCGCGCGCATACCCAGCGCCTGGAACTCAGACTGCGAGCCGGTACCGATCATCGCCATCTTCTTCGAATCCTTGCGTGCCAGGTGCTTAGCAACCATGGCGGACACACCGGCGGTACGTAGCGCGGTCAGCAGGGTCATCTCAGCCAGGAACACGGGGTAGCCGTTATCCACGTCAGCGAGCAGACCGAACGCGGTCACGGTCTGGAAGCCGCGTGCCGGGTTCGACGGGTGGCCGTTCACGTACTTGAAGGAGTAGGTGATGTTGTCGGAGGTGGGCATCAGCTCAATCACACCGAAGGGGGTGTGGGAGGCGACGCGCGGAATCTTGTCGAAGCTCTGCCACTTCTTGAAGTCTTCTTCGAGGAAGTCGACCATGCCGGCAATGATGTTGCCTACGCCGTCCTTCTGAATCCACTTCGCCATCGAGGCGACGTCAACAAATTCCACCGCGTGTGCGCTAGGACGTTCAGTCATGATTTTCTCCTTTGAATATCTGCACAAAACTTCTTTGTGCATCTGGTGGTCACTGCGGATATCTATTATCTCAAAATATATTGCAGGACACACCGTATTAGAAATGCTGTAGATATGTACTTTGCTTTATGTATTACACGGATGTAATACGGAAGCGAACACGGAAAGACGTGCAGGGAGGGGGCCCTAGAGCTCCTGGAACCTACGGGCTAGGGTCTAGAACCCCCTCATCGCCTTCACCGGGATATTACCGGGATTACAGGCAACCGGTCGGGTTAGCTACCCTTCGGGTTGTCCTCGTCCTCAAGGTCACCCAGGTCAATGTGGGTACGAGGCTCCGAAACGAGCTTCTTCACCACGGGGCGGGCAGCAATCACGGGCACGGAACCGGTGTAGCCTTCACGGACGCGAGCAATCTCGTTGACGCGGTCACGAACCGTGTACCAGCCGATAATCAGCAGCGGGATAACCAGCAACAGCGATGCCAGGGTGTAGGTGCCGACCGGGTAATCCAGTGCCATCAGCACCAGCACAACAGCCAGGAAGACCATCACAGCCCAGTCGCTGAAACGACCGCCGGGTGCACGGTAGTTGGGGCGCTTGTACTTGCCCTCGCCGACCAGCTTCAGGTACTTCTGGTGCGACATTGCGATAGCCGCCCAGCTAGCCATGGTGCCCACCGAGGCGATGTTCAGCACGACCTCGAACGCCTGCTCGGGAACGAAGAAGTTCAGCACAACACCGAAGAGGCCAATCACACCGGTCAGCAGAATACCTGCCACCGGAACGCCGGAGCGGGACACCTTAGTGGTGAACTTCGGTGCCGAACCTGCAACACCCATCGAGTGGAGGATACGACCGGTGGAGTACAGGCCAGCGTTCAGCGAGGAAGCAGCCGCGGTAATAACGACCAGCTGCATAATCGGTGCGGTGCCTTGAATACCGATAGCGTCGAAGAAGGTCACGAACGGCGACTCTGCGTCCTTGTATGCGGTGTAGGGCATGAGCAGGCAGAGCAGAACCACGGAGCCAACGTAGAAGATCGCGATACGCCAGATCACGGTGTTGATAGCGCGAGGGATAACCTTCTCAACGTTCTTGGTTTCACCACTGGTGGTGCCGACCAGCTCAATACCGGCGTAGGCGAACACAACGCCCTGAACCACGATAAGAGCGGGAAGAATGCCGTTGGGGAAGAAGCCGTCATTGGCTGCAATAAGGCTCAGGCCGGGGGTGACGCCGTTGATGGGCTCACCGAAGACCAGGTACCAGATACCTACCGCCATGAAGGACAGCAGGGCAAGAATCTTAATGAGTGCGAACCAGAATTCCAGCTCACCGAAGAGCTTCACGGAGATGAGGTTTAGAGCCACGGTGATGATAACGACGATGAATGCGCTAAGCCACTGGGGAATGTCTGCGAAGAACTGGTTGTATCGACCGAACCAGCTGATGTAGATGGCGATAGCGGTGGCGTCTGCAACGGCGGTCATTGCCCAGTTCAGCCAGTACAGCCATCCGGATACGAATGCGGCCTTTTCGCCGTAGAATTCGCGGGTGTAGGAGACGAAGGAGCCCGAGGAGGGGCGGTGAAGGATCAGCTCGCCGAGGGCTCGAAGGATCAGGTAGCCGAAGAAGCCGATGACGGCGTAGATGACGGCGAGCATGGGGCCTGCGTCCTGCAGGCGGCTACCGGTGCCCAGGAACAGGCCGGTACCAATAGCGGAACCGATGGCAATCATCTGGAGCTGACGTGCGCCAAGCCCCTTGTGGAAGCCTTCCTGCTCGTGTGCGAACGGGTCATCTGTGGGGGGCTTAGTGTACTGATCCGCTGCAGAAGTCTGCGGGTTCTTGTTCGGTGAGGTGCTCACGCTATACCTCCTTGGATAGTTACGTCTAAAGCACGTGCTACACGAAATGTGGTTGGGAACACGTCTATGGGTTGTAACGACTATAGCACGGTAATTTAGGTAAATATAACTCACATCACGTAATAATTTATATACATATAATGCATATCTTATGAATATATTTGGTTCATGTTGTATTGTGTGGTTTTCATTGTTTTGTGAAATAGATTAATTGAACTCTGAGTCCAAAAAATCAATTCCCCCACCAGTACACAGCACAAGAGCACCCACAACGGGGTGCTCTCACAACCTATTCAAAACGGGGGCCTAGCCCTCCATCAGGCGATCAATCTTCGCCCGCAACGCACGCTCGCGACGATTCAACCACCACCAGCTTGGCCAACGCATCAACGACTTACGGCCCACCTGCACCACCGAGGGGAGCTTCGCCTCCGCAAGCGCCACATCAATCTCGTGGTCACTCGCACCCTCATCACGCATTTTCTCCATCAACTCAAGGGATTTCGCCATATCGCCATGCCCCAAAACATGCCGACTCTTACGCTCCAGAATCTCATCCAACTGGGCGCGCACCGGGGCAATAGCCGCCGCATTCGGATGCTCACGCTCAGCACGACGCTGCGCCTGGCGGGCACGCTTCTCACGTTTCGCGTCGAGCTGTTTTGGATTATTTTTAGCGCTCGCCTTGCTCATGGGAGGTTCCTTTCATCGCGTCCGGGTGATGTGTACGCTGCCCTGCACGCACAGAAGACATCAAGTCATTAACACCTCTACTTTACCGCGGTAATTCGCGGAAATTTCGCTGCAGTAAACCCAAAAAAACCCACAAAAAATTAACGATAAATAAGTCGTATCTTGGTAAAATAGTGCGAGTAGGAGGCGTCTCGCGCGCCAACAAAATATGGTGAACCGGCCCAGCATCGGTAACCGGTCGCATCTATCCAAGGAGTCAGCATATGGCTATTGCAACCCCCGAAGTTTACGCAGAAATGCTGCAGACCGCGAAGGAAAAGGGCTTCGCGTACCCCGCAGTGAACGTGACCTCCTCCCAGACCCTGAATGCTGCAATCCGCGGCTTCGCAGAGGCTGGCTCGGACGGCATCATCCAGGCATCCACCGGTGGTGCAGCATACTGGTCCGGCGCTTCCAAGAAGGACATGGTCGTTGGCTCCCTGGCCTTCGCAGCATACGCACGCGAAGTTGCTAAGCAGTACGACGTGAACATTGCACTGCACACCGACCACTGCCCCAAGGACAAGCTGGAAGGCTTCGTCCTGCCCCTGCTGGCAGAGTCCGAGAAGGCTGTTGCTCGCGGTGAAGACCCCATCTTCAACTCCCACATGTGGGACGGCTCCGCAATCGACCTGGACGAGAACCTGAAGATTGCTGCTGAGCTGATCGAGCGTACCTCCAAGGCAAAGCTCGTTCTCGAGGTTGAGATTGGTGCCGTTGGTGGCGAGGAAGACGGCGTTGAAGGCGCTATCGACGACTCCCTGTACACCACCGTTGCAGACGCAATCAAGACCGTTGAGGCAATCGGCCTGGGCGAGAAGGGCACCTACATGGCTGCTCTGACCTTCGGTAACGTTCACGGCGTGTACAAGCCCGGTAACGTTCACCTGCGCCCCGAGCTGCTCAAGGAAATCCAGACCGAGGTCGGCGCTAAGTACGGCAAGGGCGACAAGCCCTTCTACCTGGTCTTCCACGGTGGCTCCGGCTCCACCGAGCAGGAGATTGCAGACGCAGTGTCCTACGGTGTTATCAAGATGAACATCGACACCGACACCCAGTACGCATTCACCCGCCCCGTTGCTGGCCACATGTTCAGCAACTACGACGGTGTGCTGAAGGTTGACGGCGAGGTCGGCAACAAGAAGACCTACGACCCCCGCGTTTGGGGTGCAGCTGCAGAGGCAGGCATGGCCGCACGCGTGGTCGAGGCTTGCCAGCAGCTCGGTTCCGTCGGTACCTCCATCAAGTAAGGTGCTGTTCGCCCGCCGCAGCTCCCGTAGGTGCTGCCGGGTGTGAACCTAAGCTTCGTTAAGCGAAAGCGGTGCCCGCTTCCTCATCACGAGGAGGCGGGCACCGCTCTTTGCTTATGTAGTTTTAGAACCGGGCGAGTTAGAACCGGGTGAGCCAGGCGCTCGTTGCCGACAGGGGCGGGTTTACTTGCCGCCGCAGCCGCAACCACCGCATCCGCAGCCACCGGACTTCACAGCCACCGAACCGGAGGTGGGGATACCGTCGCCGGTGTCGCCACCCATGAGGTTCACGCGGTTACCAATCTCGGGGCCGCCGACCGGCTGGGGTGCCTTACCCGCCAGGGTTGCCGCGAAACCGGCGGGTTCGCCGCTCAGGTTCGGAATCATCGACGCCGCCGGGGAACCGGACGGGCCGCACGCAGCCGCTGCCGCGTTCGCCTTCGGCTGGGCGACCAGGTGGGCGCGGGAGAAACGCTTAATCTGCTCGGCGGTCGGGTACGCGAAGGACACCTTCACCTCGCCGTTGACCAGCATGAGCGGCAGAACCTCGATGCCGTTCATCTCAATCTGCTCCGCCACCGGTGCGCACTCTTCGAAGGCGGAAGGGTAGGAGTCGGTGGAGTACACCTCAATGTCCACGCCCGAATCCAGAGCCTCCTGTGCGGCGCCCAGGAATTCGGAGCGCTCCATATCCTGCGGATCCTCCGGGTTCTCACCGGGGCCCGGAATAAATACTTCAAGAACGGTTTCAGCCGCTTCAGTCATCAGTTTTTAGCCTTTTCTCTCTTATGGGCACCGGCTCGGAGGAGGGGTGCCAGTCCTTCACTAAGTGTACTCGCGACCTCAAGAGTGCAGAAGTGTGAGTTGAAGTTCCAGATTTGCGGAATATTTGCAGAATTCGAGTCGAATGACCCTCAGCTCGTGAGCTACGGGTTTAGGTGTTGTATTCTGAGTGCATATGCACCGGAGTGTGCGAACCCTGCAATTCAGGCAGGCGCCGCCCGGTGTGAAACCAAGAAGGCAACGACGCCCGCATCCGACGCGGACGCATCAGCGCTACAAATACACGCTATTCATAGCGCAACACGACCAGAAGGAGCATACATGTTCGGTTTCGGCAAGAAGAAGAAGGAAGCTGCCGCACAGGAAGCATCGTCCGCAGACGTCTACGTCGCACCTGCTACCGGCGAGTACCTGCCGCTGAGCGAAGTCTCCGACCCCGTTTTCTCTCAGGGCGTTATGGGCGACGGCTACGCAGTGAACCCCACCGCAGGCACCATCGTCGCACCCGTTGCAGGCACCATCGCACTGATTCAGGACACCCTGCACGCATTCATGCTCCGCACCGAAAACGGCGGCGAGGTACTGGTCCATATCGGTATCGACACCGTTGAGCTCGGTGGCGACGGCTTCACCAAGATTGCTAACGTAGGTGACAAGGTTGAGGCAGGCGCACCCATCATCGAGGTCGACTGGGCAGCTATCGAGGGTCGCATCCCCTCCAAGGAAACCATGGTGATGATTACCAACACCGCAAAGTTCAACATCTCCAAGGACTCTGAGTCCCGCCGCCCCGTCGCAGCCGGTGACCGCGTCGCTCAGGCATCCAAGAAGTAAGCTGAACCAGCGAAAATAGCTCAGCTTCAACAGCGGTGAAAACCCGCGAAAATACTTAACGCAAAAGGTCGCGTCCTGCAGGCTCAATCGGGCTACAGGCGCGGCTTTTTTCGTTACACGAGAAATTTTTTAACGCCGCATGAAATGCCGCTATTAAAAGCGGCGGAAAAGGAGGAACACATTCACCCGCATTGCACAGCGGGTAAGAATGAGGCGCACATAATACCCTATTTGCTTGTGAACGCAGTGAATCACCGATAAAAAATCGTTATCCTACATAGAAGTTGTAGTTTGAGTTGAGAGAATCCGGACCCTCAGCTATAAACCAAAACTTCAATGACCAACCACACACATTACGCTCAACTCATAAACGAAAAAAGGACCACTACGGTGACTGCATTCCCGAAGACCTCTAAGAATCTGAGCCGCCGCGGCTTCATTGGCGCCTCCACTCTGGCGCCCGCCGCCCTCATGCTCCAGGCAGGCGAAGCCCACGCCGCAGCCAACACCCGCGCACAGCTCGCGGCAGTACACAGCGGCTCCCCCGCACATCAGCTGCTCTACAAGACCGATGAATTCTTCATCGCCCACCGCGGCGCCGGCAACATCAGCCCCGAACACACCGCCTACGCGTACGCAGAATCTGTACGCCGAGGCGCCCTCGCCGTCGAAATTTCCGTACGCACCACCAGCGACGGCCAGTTCGTCTGCATGCACGACACCAACATCAAGCGCACCACCGGTGCGTCCATGGACGTGCGCGGCCACACCCTCGCCGAACTGCGCCGGTACAAGGTCAACATGCGCAAGAACCTGGGCGAAAAGACCGACCTGTACAACATCCCCACCCTCGAAGAAGCCATCGCAGCCGTTGACGCCGTACCCGCAGGCGGCGAATATGCCTCCGTCGGCGGCAAGAAGGTCGTACTGTTCCTCGAAGCGAAGGACGGCCCCGCACAGGCAGGCCTCGTCAAGTTCATCACCGAACGCGGCCTGCAGCGCCGCACCGTCATCAAGATGTACCGTGACGGCAGCGGCGGCTTCAAGCCCACCTCCCGCTACCTGAAGCTTGCCAACTCCGCAGGCTGCGCCACCTGGTGCTACTTCGACGGCGGCGACCCCATCGACAAGATTTCCGCAATGGCACGCCACGAAAACGTGGACGCCATCGGCGTACCCTACTACGAGAAGCCGACCGGCGCTTCCCAGGGCTCCATGAGCGAGGAGAACGTACGCGCCCTCACCGGCCTCGGCAAGGCAGTCATCGTCTGGGAAATCCACCGCCGCTCCGCCTACGAAAAGTACAAGGCACTGGGCGTGAAGGGCTTCATGTGCCCCGACCCCTACTGGGTAATCGGTGACCCCTTCGACTCCAGCGTCAAGATCAAGACCGGCAAGCGCCCCCACGGCATGTTGCCCGCCGACCCCTCCGTCGCAGCGGACATGCCCGACCTGACCGGCACCGCCATCGTGCACAACCAGCGCTACGACGAATCCGTGCTGCTCGGCCCCCTGGCGAACTACACCACTCGCGACAAGTACACCCTCGACTTCTCCATGAAGTGGACCAGTGCAGTGCCGAAGCAGGATGGTCACTACGGCTACATTGCGTTCGGTCGCGAACACGACGGCGCCTTCGGCATCGGCAAGAAGTTCGCTGCAAAGCAGGAAGACGGCACCTACGTGCTCGCCATCCGCCCCAACTACCGCGGCGGCTCCGTAGCGCAGATTCTCTGCTTCGAACCCAACCAGGCAAGCCCGCGCGTGCTGCACACCATGAAGCTACGCCAGAAGGTCACCACCGGCCAGGCACTGAACTGCAAGATCGTGCTGAACAAGAACAGCTTCTACTACACGGTCAACGGCCAGTACTCCAGCCCCATCAACCACAGCGCCTACCGCGGCCCGTACGTACACTTCGGCCGCTTCCACGGCACCAACGATGGCGGTCCTCTGGAGCTGACCCGAATCGAAGCACGTCAGTCCTGGATTTGAGAGAACAGGTGGGCCTAGTCCACCTGGGTGCCCGCCTCACCGCCCGCTAAGTGGTGAAGGTGCGGGTATCGGGCAGAGCGGATGCAACACCGAGCATCCCTTCCGGGCAATGCCTTCCATAATCCCCAGCTAGGATTCTCGCGCGCTGAGCGAGAATCCACCTGAAGGGGGTCGCATCCAACGCGGGTGCGGCCCCCTTCGGCGTGCCTGCGGGGGAGAGGGCGCGCAAGGGCATGTAGGCGCGTGGGGCAGGTTCGAAGGGTCGGTTCGAAGGGTAGGGGAGCGTGCAGGACTAGAATTAAAAGCGTCAGAGTCGACCGCACCGGCCGCCCCAACCCGAAAGGCACGCCATGACCACCTCACCCGAAAGCTCCGCCGAGAGTCCCGCCGCAAAGCCCGCCGCGAAATCCGCCCAGCTACGAGGCCGCACCGAACCGCACATGCAAAGCATCAACATGCCGCAGCGCGAACCCATCGACCCCTACGAGCGGCCCTCCTACCCCTTCTTCTACGTGCCCACCGACCTGCTTATCGGCGGCAGCTGGGTCACCGGCGACAACGGCTCCTTCCCCGTGCACAACCCCTCCTGCGGCCAAATCCTCGCGCACGTCGCCGACGCCAGCGTCGAACAGGGCATCGAAGCACTCGACGCCGCCTGCGACGCCCGCACCTCATGGGCGGCAACCAGCGTGCGCGAACGCGCCGATATCCTCAACCGCGCCTACACGCTCATGACGCAGCGCACCGAAGTCATCGCCCGGCTCATGACCCTCGAAATGGGCAAGCCCCTCGACCAGTCCCGCGGCGAGGTCGCCTACGCGGCAAACTACCTGCGCTGGTACGCCGAAGAAGCCGCCCGCAACTTCGGCCGCACCGCGGTCGCCCCCGAATCCGGCCTGCAGATCACCACCGTACGCCGCCCCGTGGGCCCCTGCCTGCTGATTACCCCCTGGAACTTCCCGCTCGCCATGGCGGCACGCAAGGTCGCCCCGGCGCTCGCTGCGGGCTGCACCGCGGTGCTCAAGCCCGCCTCCCTGACTCCGCTCAGCTCCCTGTACTTCGCCTCCCTGATGCGTGAGGCGGGCCTGCCGGACGGCGTGCTGAACATCGTAACCACCAGCCGAACCAGCGAGGTGGTCTCAGCGCTGATGGCTGATGAGCGCCTGCGGAAGGTATCGTTCACCGGCTCCACCGCCGTGGGCCGCACCCTGCTCGCGCAGGCCTCGCAGAACGTTCTGCGCACCTCCATGGAGCTGGGTGGCAACGCCCCGTTCATCGTCTTTGAGGACGCGGACATCCCCGCCGCTGTGGAGGGTGCCTACGCGGCGAAGATGAGGAACATGGGCGAGGCGTGTACCGCCGCCAACCGATTCATTGTGCACGAGGACATTGCTGAAGAGTTCACCCGCGCCTTCGTGGAGCGCATGGAGGCGACCGTCGTGGGTGACGGAGCCATCGACGGAACCGAATGCGGCCCGCTAATTCAACCTTCAGCGGTTGAATCCATGCTTTTTATGGTCGAAGACGCCCTGGGCAAGGGCGCGCTCCTCGCCTGCGGCGGGTACATTCCCGAGCTTGAGGAGAACGTTCCGAGCGATACCGGCGGCATGCCCAGGAACCTCAACAAGGGCAACTTCATTCGCCCCACCGTGGTGACCGGCGTGACCGATTCGATGCGCGTGTGGCGTGAGGAAATCTTCGGCCCCGTCGCCCCGATCGCCACGTTCAGCGGCTACGGCGAGGAGGGCGAACGCACCGCCCTGAAGCTCGCCAACGACACCGAGTACGGCCTGGCGGCGTATGTGTACACGAGCAACCACCCGCGCTTTACGCGCATGGCTGCTGGGCTGGAATTCGGCCTGATCGGTTACAACTCCGGCGTGATCTCGAATGCGGCGGCACCCTTCGGTGGCGTGAAGCAGTCCGGCATGGGCCGCGAGGGCGGCCCCGAGGGACTGGAGGAGTACACCGAGCTGCAGTACATCGGCACGCCGAACCCGTTCGCCGGATAGGCCTGAATACAGCGAAGCCCCGGAGGGTACCCGAGAAGGTGAACTGCGCCCCGAAACTTGGACGCTATA
>NZ_KV802674.1:182142-200031 GCF_001810775.1 Rothia sp. HMSC062H08 | reverse complement strand
GTGTGTGGTGGAACAAGGAACCTACCGGGACCTAACGACCGACCCCACATCACGCTTCAGGAAGCTCTTCGCCTCCCAACTGGAGGGGAAATAACCACGCAACATACCCGCACAACGTAGAGTTAAAAACATGGAACGTATTGAATCTCCCGTCTACCGCAGGCTCGGCAACTCCGGTCTCGTCGTACCCAGCGTCGGCATCGGCTGCAATAACCTCGGCCGCCCCGGCACCCCCACCCGCACCCAAGAAGGTACCAACGAAGTCATCGCCGCCGCAGTCGACGCAGGCATCAGCTTCTTCGACATCGCAGACCTCTACGGCGCCGAACCCGGCCTCTCAGAAACCATGTTCGGCACCGCCCTCACCCAGCTCGGCCTCGACCGCGACGAACTGACCATCGTCACCAAATTCGGTCTGCCCGTCGGCGACCTCAACGGCAACGACCGCAACGCCCGCGGATCGCGCCGCTACATCATGCGCGCCGTCGAAGGTTCCCTCCGCCGCCTCGGCACCGACTACATCGACCTGTACTTCTACCACAGCCCCGATCCCAACACCCCCATCGAAGAAACCCTCAGTGCCCTCGACCAGCTCGTACGCGACGGTAAGGTCCGCTACCTGGGCCACTCCAACTTCTCCGGCTGGCAGCTCGCCCACGCCGAACACTGCGCCCGTGAACTCGGCACCGAACGGTTCATCGTCGCTGAAAACCACTACAACCTGCTCGACCGCCGCGCAGAACTCGAAATCCTGCCCGCCGCACGGCACTTCGGCATGGGTGTGCTGCCGTACTTCCCGCTCGCTAACGGCCTGCTGACCGGCAAGTACCGCCGCGACAACATTCCCGCCGGTTCGCGCCTGTCCCACTCTAAGAAAAACGTGCTCGACGCCGCCAACTGGGACCAGCTCGAAGCCTTCCACAGCTTCTGCACCGAACGCGGCATCACCGAGGTGCAGGCGGCGTTCTCCTGGCTCGCACAGCAGTCGCCGGTCACCTCCGTCATTGCCGGTGCAACCAGCGCCGAGCAGGTGCGCGCCAACGCACAGGCGGCATGCCTGCGCTTCGACGCTGAGGACCTCGCCGCCCTGGACGCCATCTTCCCGGCACCCGAGAAGATCGCGCTGTTCTAAACTCCGGCTCCCTCTCAAAGGGACACTCAGGCGGTCGCACGTGTCGGCCGTAATATACGCTGAAAAATGTCCGTGGTGAGAAATAAATATCACCCGCCGAACGTTTTCGCTAGGATTAGGTGAGGTGCGTCTAACCTGACGCACCTCACCTCGCCTATATACCCACCCCTGCCGCCTGGAAGCAGTCCGGCAGGACCACCCGCCACCGGCACATCAAAGGACACCATGAGCGCACAGAGCACCGCCTCCACCCTGCCCCCTCTGGGCACCGGGAAGCACAGCCGATACCTCGGCATCATTGCACTCATCGCCACCTTCGGCGGTCTGCTCTTCGGTTACGACACCGGAGTGATCAACGGCGCGCTCGAACCCATGAGCCGCGAACTCGGTATGGACTCCACCACCCAAGGCTGGGTCACCGGATCGCTCGCCTTTGCCGCCGCTATTGGCGCACTCGGATGCGGCCGCATCTCTGACCGGTACGGCCGCCGAACCACCATCATTGGGCTCTCCACCATCTTCTTCATTGGTGCCCTGACCTGCGTGTTTGCACCCAATGTCGCCGTACTCATCACCGGACGCACCCTGCTCGGCCTGGCGGTCGGCGGCGCCTCCGCCGTGGTGCCCGTGTTCCTCGCAGAGCTCGCACCCTACGAAATTCGCGGCTCCCTCTCCGGCCGCAACGAACTCATGGTCGTGGGCGGTCAGCTTGCCGCGTTCATCGTGAACGCCCTCATCGGCAACCTGTGGGGTGAGCACGACGGCGTGTGGCGCTGGATGTTCGCCATCTGCACCCTGCCCGCCATCGGCCTGTTCGTCGGCATGCTACGTGTGCCCGAGTCGCCGCGCTGGCTGCTGCGCGTCGGCAAGCGTGAACAGGCTCTTGAGGTTATGAAGCGCATCCGCTCCGCCGAGCGTGCTGAGGCTGAGATTGCCGATATTGAGCGCACCCTTCAGGCGGAAACCAGCTCCCAGAACGATGCGGCAGCTAAGGAAAGCATGGGCGTGCGCGGCTGGTTCGTGCGCATCCTGCTCGTCGGTATTCTGGTCGGCGCGGGCCAGCAGCTGACCGGCATCAACTCGATCATGTACTACGGCATTAAGGTGCTCAAGGAAGCCGGTTTCAGCGAATCCGCGGCGCTCATCGCGAATATTGCTCCGGGTACGATTGCGGTGCTCGGTTCTATCCTGTCGCTGCGCCTGATGGAGCGTGTACCGCGCCGCGTCATGGTCATTACCGGCTATAGTTCGACCGCGTTTTTCCACGTGCTGATTGCGGGCGCATCCATGCTGCTGCCCGCCGATAATGCGGCGCGCCCCTGGATTCTGCTGGTGCTCATCGTCTGCTTTGTGGGCGCGATGCAGACCTGCCTGAACGTGTCCACGTGGGTGATTATGAGTGAGCTGTTCCCGCTGCGTGTGCGTGCGGCGGGTATGGGCATTTCGGCGTTTAGCGGCTGGATGATGAATGGTGTGCTGTCGCTGGCGTTCCCCGTGATCCTGGGTGCGGTCGGTCTGACTGGCTCCTTCATCGGCTTTGCCGTGGTGAACGTGGTCATTGCGCTGCTGATGTTCCGCAACCTGCCGGAGACTCGCGGCGTGAGCCTGGAGCAGGTGGAGCGCGGCGTGATGGACGGTAGCATCTACCCCTCCGCGCGCAAGCGCTAGACCCGGCGGGTTTTTAGGCAAGAATGAGGCGGGCGGCCCCTCCCCGGTGGAGGTGCCGCCCGCCTTGCAATATGCGTTGAATGACTAGTCTGCAGGGTTCTCTGCAGGGTTCTCTTCAAGGAACTCGTCGAGGCCGATGCGGTAGCCGTCATCTTCGGTGCGTGCCTTACGAAGAGCCTCAATGTCGAGGAGCTCTTCGTACTCTTCCAGCAGCTTCAAATCTTCGTAGGAGATGAGCGCGGCAACAGTCTTACCATTGCGGCTGATGAGGGGACGTTCGCCGGAGAACACGGCTTCGTTGACTTTGGTTCCGAGGTTGTCGCGGAGTTCTTTAAGAGTCGTGACATTGGAACGAGTCCGGTGAGTGGTAACAGTCATGACTGGTTCCTTTCTGGGGTTTGTCCGTTAGCTCCGAGGATAGTTCCTGTGCAGGTTCTATTCAAGGGGCCGCAGTGCGAAGAAGGGTACAGGGCGCGAGTAGGAAATTACCGCATCCTGTACACCATTGATAACGGTGCGGTTGTTGTTGAGGTCTTCCGAGTTGGTCATCGGCGAGAAGTCTATCGTGGCCTGTAGAGTGAATGCGGCGTGATGGGTTGTAGTGCTGCCGCGACCGCACTGTTCGTTGAAGGAGAAGCAAGGAACCCCTACCCTGCGCCACCAACCCATAAATGATACGGTCAAAGAAGAACTAATGGATTCACGTGCTGAAATGCACGCCCGACCCTGCACATACGCATCGCCCGGACGCCCGCATCCAGCACGCCACAACTCTATAACGAACACGGGTGAACAATGACTGAGAACGTACACAACGACTGGGACCTCCGAAGCGAAGAGGTCCAGAAGAACCAGGTAGCTGCCTACGACGCAATGCGCCGCCGTTGCCCCGTCGCCCACGACGAATTCATGGGCTACTCCGTCTTCAAAAACGCCGACGTACAGCACGTACTCGACCACCCCGAAATCTACTCCAACGTCGTCTCCACCCGCCACATCGCCGTCCCCAACGGCATGGACGCCCCCGAACACACCACCTTCCGCGCGGTCAACGACAAGTACTTCACCCCCGAACGCCTCGAAAAGTTCGCACCCGTCATCCGCGACGCCGTGAAGACCCTCATCGCAGAACTGCCCCGCGGCGAAGAAGTAGACGTCATGCAGGGCTTCGGTCAGGCATACGCAATGCGCGTGCAGAACGCCTTCATGGGCTGGCCCGCATGCCTCGAACAGCCCCTCACCGAATGGATCGAAAAGAACCGCGTCGCCACCCTGCGCCGCGACCGCGAAGAAATCGCTAAGGTCGCCCTCGAATTCGACGGCTACATCCGTCAGCTGCTCGACGAACGCCGCGAGGACGCTGCCGCCGGCAACCCCAAGGACGTCACCGCCGAACTGCTTACCGACACCGTGCAGCTGCCCGGCGAAGAACCCCGCACCATGACCGACGAAGAAATCGTCAGCCTCATCCGCAACTGGACCGTGGGCGAGCTGTCCACCGTCTCCGCAACCGTGGGCGTATTCGTCAACTTCCTGGCACGCAACCGCGCCGAACAGGACCGCCTGCGCGCATCCCTCGCCGACGGCAATGCACTCGACGACCGCAGCGAAATCGCCCTCGCCGTCGAAGAAATCATGCGACTCGAAGACACCCTCGTCACCAACCGCCGCATCACCGCCCAGGACACCGAACTCGGCGGCCGCACCCTGCCCGCCGGCTCCCGCGTGACCATCAACTGGGCAAGCGCCAACCGCGACGAGGACGCCTTCGAAGACGCCCTCACCTACAACCCGCACCGCGACCAGTCCCGCAACCTCGTGTACGGCGACGGCATCCACGTCTGCCCCGGCGCGCCCCTGGCACGCCTGGAACTGCGCATCCTGCTCGAGGAGCTGCTGCGCGGCACCGAGTCCATTGAGATCGCGGACGAGAGCGAGAAGCCCGCAACCGTGAACGCCGTGTACCCGGTCTCCGGCTACTCGGTCGTGCGCGCCATCTTCAACTAGGCACGCTCCAGCTCTAAAAAGTGCGAGGCGCCGAACCCCTGAGAATGGGGGTCGGCGCCTCGCGCTGTTAAGAGTAAATATAAGAGTGAATAGTAGGGTAGTGGCGGCCGGTATCAGCCGCTCACTATAGATAAAACGGAATATTCCCTAGTGGCTATATAGCCTAGTGGGCTACCTAGAAAGCTGAACCTAGCGGCCAGAGCTCGTTGCTGAAGGCTTCGCGGAAGATTCCGCAGAACCGCTCGCAGACGCACTCCCAGACGCCCGCGCCGAAGCACTCGCAGAAGCAGAAGCCTCCGCCGCCGCGCTCGCCGACTCCTCGGCCGACAGCGGCGTACCGTCCGCATGCACACCCGCCATTGCCGGGGTCACGCCATTCACGAAGCTCAGCTTCGCCTGCTTGAAGTGATAATCCGGGGAGCAGGTCAGCTTGTACTTGGTATCCGCCAGCTCGCGAATCGTCTTCACATAATTCTGAGTCTCGGGGAAGGGCGGAACGCCGCCGTACTTCTCCACAGAACCCGGACCCGCGTTATAGCCGGCGAGAACCACATCCTGCAGCTGGTCTTCATTAGAAGCGTACTTCGCCAAACGGGTGCGAAGCTCGGACAGGTAGCGGGCCTGCGCCGCAATCGCATCGTGCGGGTTCAGAACATTACCGCCATTGCCGAAGCTGTAGTGGCCGCCGCTCCACGCGTCATCAGTGAACTGTGCAATACCCTTAGCGCCCTGGTGAGACTCAACGCCCACACGCCAGTGGCTCTCGGTCTCAATCTGCGCCGCCAGCACGCCGGGACGGAAACCAGACACCTTAGAGCCCTCCTCAAAATCGGATCGGAGAGCCGCCGGAGCATACGAAAGCTCCGTCATGCCGCAGTAATCGTCGTAGGTGGCTGCCAAGCCGGCAACACCGCCACCCAGAAGGACCGCAGAGGCAATAATCTGCCAATGCGCAAGAACCCCGGCGAGAAAGCGAAGCGGGAAAGCTTTACGCTGCCGAGGAGAAATTTGTTGATCCGCCGGAACGGAAATGTGGTTGGAGGCGCTCGTAGCGTTACGCTCGGAAGGGGCGCCCGAAGTGCTATCTGCCATTCCTATAGACTAGCGCACCATTGCCGTTTATGGTGAAAAAACTCCCCTCCGTTGAGGTGAAAACCATAGTCAGAGAGTTCTTGGCGCGTCTTTACCGGAGTCAACATCAAGTGCAGGTACAGACTCCGTGCACGTGAAGGATGACCCCACCCGGTACACCTTTGACAGGGAGTACCAGGCGGGGCCGATCCATGATGGGGAGCTTCAGGAGCCCCTAACGGTTCGTCACCACGATCTTGCCGGCGGCACCGCGCTCCATCTCCGAGAAGGAGTGATTCACGAACGTGTACGTGCCAGACTCTAGGAACTGCATCTCCACGAAGCCGCCCTGAGCGGGCGCCAAATCGAGTGCCTGGCTGTGGCCGTCACGGCTACCGAACGCATCCGCGCCGCGGCGCATCAGGTAGCCGCCCTCCTTGTAGACCGTGTCGAATTGCGAACCGACCACGTGGAAGCTCGTGCCGTGGTTCGGGCCCGCAGCCATCACCCAAACACGGATACGCTCGCCCTTCTTCACCTGCAGCGGCTTCGCCTTGTACTGGGTTGCGTGGCCGTTGAACATGGTCAGCGTGGGGGTGCCAGCCGCAATCAGCTCCGGCGAGTTCTCCGCCAGCTTGTTACCGTCGGAGGCGGTCTTGCCGGTGTCGTGCAGGTACGCCTCGCCCTGAACCATCACGTACTCGTGATCGACCGGGTCAAGGTCCGCCGGGTCAATGATGACCGCGCCGTACATGCCCTGGGTCATGTGCAGGCTCAGCGGGGCGGTGCCGCAGTGGTACAGCCAGATACCGGCACCCTTCGCCTCAAAACGGTAGACGAGACGCTCACCGGGGGCGATGGTCTTCATCGTGTTATCGGGGGACACCATGCCCGCGTGGAAGTCCAGCGAGTGGCCCATCGTGCCGTTATTGATGAGTGTAATTTCAAAAATATCGCCGACCTTGCCGCGCAGAATCGGTGCCATGTTCTGCCCGTTGAACGTCCACATGTGAACGGTCACGCCGGGCGCCACCTCGCGGTCGACTTCCTCAACTTCCAGGGTGACTTTGCGGACGGTCTTGCCGTTCACCTGCGTGGCGGTGTTCGGTGCCGGGATGTTCGGGTCGCGGTACTTGTAGCCGCTGCCGGGCGCTGCGGACATGTCAATCCTGCTGTTCGCAACGGTCATGAGGGTCGGGGTGCTACCCGACGCCGCGTGGTTGTGGGCGCCCGTAGAACCGTGGTTGTGGCCACCCTGCGCCACCTGGTTTGCGGAGGCGCCGGTCGCCTTCACCTTAAACACCATGCCCAGGGAGCGGTGGCCCGCTACGGAGCAGTAGGCTTCCTGGTCGGCGCTGATGATGCCGGCGTCGACGGTTTTCGTTTCGCCGGGGTTGATGGTGCCGGTGGTTGCGCCGTTGTCGAAGGTCAGGTCGTGGGTCATGCTCTGGTCGTCGTTGGTGACCTCGACGACCAGGCGGTTACCTGCGGGGACCTCCACCTCGGCGGGGGTGAAACGGTAGTTGCTGGTCGCCTTCACCTGCACGGTGGTGGTCTGACCGGTTGCAGCCACGGAACCTGCCGAGGAGAACGACGGCAGGTTCAGCGCGGACGGGTTCACGGCGAAGCCCAGCAGGAACGCCATGGCAACCGCCAACGCCGCCTGGAAGCTCTGCTTGGCGTGCGGGACGGGCTCCGGGGTGAGCGCCTCCTGGTTGAAGACGGGCTTCTCGCCGCGGGCGCGTGCTGCCATCATTTCCTTGCGGGTATTCACGGACGCCTTCACGCCGCGCACCATCAGCGGAATGAACGCCATGAGCGCCAACGCACCCACGATAGCGACGGCAATCTTAATGGACTGGCCCACCATGGAGCTGGGCATCATGAAGATGAGCAGCGCCAGGTTCACGGCGGTCACGCGGGCAGCAGCAAAACGGCTGAACTCCTTGTTGGAGGCGCGAACCACCGCAGGGCCACCGCCCATACGCTGGGGGAGCAGGTAGCTCATCGCGCCGAGCAGCAGCTGCAGCAGGAAGCCAACCACGAAGATGGGGGTCACGGCGCGCATATCCAGCTGCGCGAAGGGGGTGGTCGCCACCATGTACGCGGTGGCCGCCACACCAACAATCAGCCAGAGGAAACCCATACCCACGCTCATGGGCGGGTACTCGTTCGGGCGCTTGGTGCGCAGGGTACGCACCATCACCCAGGCGACAATCAGCAGGGCAACCAGGTAGACGACCAGGCCGGCTGCGGCGAGCGGACGCATCCCTAAAATCGCGCCGACAACGGTCAACGCTAAGCCACCGCACATCAGGTACAGGGCGCGCAGACTGTGGGTGAGCGCCTTATCCACCATCTTGGTGCGCAGCATGGTCGGCCAGAACGTCACCAGCGTACCCACCGCGGTAATACCGACGAAGCCGAGCACGTTCACTGCCTCGTGCGCGAGCAGGAACTGCGAATGCAGGGTGCCGGACAGGTTCGGGTAGGCAATCATGCCGCCAAACGCCGCACCGAGGGGCAGCAGCAGCGCCGCAACAATGTAGAAGCGAATGGTCACACCGAACCGCGACGGCAGAGCCTGACGCACCTGCTTCAGCAGGTAGATACCGTGCCAGGCGACCATCGAACCGACAATGAGGGCGCCCACCACCGTGGCGGCGTAGAGGCCGGGCACGCTCAGCTGACCGACCATGCCGATCATGAGCACGAGAATACCGGCGTTCAGAATGAAGATGCGGCGCACCTGGGTGCCGCGGTGCTCGTCCGGGATTTTGATCTTCATGAGCGCTTCGGTGAAGTGCTGCGACCAAATCAGAATCGAGTTCGTAATCAGGCCGAGGGTGACAATGTGCACCATCAGCCAGCCGCTATTCGGGATGAACTTATGCAGCAGAAGCACGGCGATAAGGGTAAACATCCAGTGCGAGACCGGCTTGGAGGCGCGGCGGTGCCACGTGCCGCGACCGGATGCGCGGCGTGCAATCTCTTCGGGGGTGAGGTTCGCGCCGGGCGCCTCAGTGGGACGCGCGCCAATGCTCAGGCCGGAGGAGCCGCCTCCGGAGACGTTTGCGCCTGCGGGCTTGCCGCTCGTGTTCTCACCTTCGGGTGGGGTGCCGAGATGTTCACTCACGTGATCACTGCTTTCACTGCTGGTTGTTCGTGGACGTCGGTGTGCGGGTCGGCACCCGGTACCCCTGCGTTGGGGCGGGTGCCAATAAGCCCATTATATTGCCCGGATAGTACCAATTTTGAAGACATGACGTGCATATGAAGGCAGCTCATATCGTGATAGTTGTGCTTGTGTGCTCGAGCGGTTCTTCCCCTGCGAATCTCCCCCTGTGATTCTTCTCCCCAATGCATCCTTCACAGGTGCGCGCGATAAACTATTAGGATTCCAAAATCAGATGCCCGCCCACCCTACGCGCGCATCCGCCGGCACCAAGGTAAGGACAAACACCTCGTGACAAGGACTGACTCCACCACCCCCATCTGGGGAAAAATCGCTATTGTGGCACTCATCCTCATTGTTGGCGGTGGATACGTCATCAAAATGCTCACCAACCCCTTCTCCGGTATGGACTTTTCCATCTACCGTCTGGGCGCAATGACCATTTTCGATAACGAGGGCTTTACCCAGGACCTATACTCCCCGACCCTGAACGATCACGGCGTCATCAAGCCGCCGTTCACGTACCCGCCGTTCGCGGCGATGCTGTTCTTGCCGTTCGCTTTTATTCCGCTGGAAGTCGGCAAAGTCATTATGGTCATCGGTTCGGCTGTGGTGGCGTGGTGGATTTCCACGATCATTTACAACTACGTGAATGCGCGCGGCCGCGAACTGCCCCTGCAGCAGTACTTTGGTCGTGCCGGCACGATTGCGATGCTGACCATTCTGGTGGTGGCGGCGGGCCCGTGGCAGCGCACCCTGGACCTGATTCAGATTAACCCGTTCATTACGGCGCTGATTCTTGCCGATTTTGTGCGTCCGGCGACCCGCGTGCCGCGCGGCGTGCTGATTGGTATTGCGGGCGGCGTGAAGCTGACCCCGCTCGTGTTTGGTCTGATTCTGCTGGTCCGTCGCGACTGGAAGGGCATTGCGACCCTGGGCGCGACGTTCTTCGGCACCATTGCGCTGGGTTTCATTCTGATGCCTAAGGACGCGCCGGAGTTCTGGTTCTCCGCGCTGACGAACCCCTCCCGTGTGGGTGGCCTGAACTTTGTGGATAACGTCTCGATTCAGGGTTGGCTGCTACACTTCGGTCTTTCTGAGAGCGCCGCGAAGCCCGTCTACTACGCCCTGGCGCTGGTCACGATTGTGCTGACCGCCGCGCTGCTGTACCAGCTGGAACGCCGCGGTGCCGCGCTGGCGCAGGTGGCGGTGACCGCCTCCTTGATGGTGGCGCTGTCGCCGATTAGCTGGTCGCACCACAACGTGCTGCTGCCCCTGCTGGCTGCCGTGTTCATCATGGACGCGTTCCCGACCTATTTTGCGGTTCAGCCGGCGTGGCTGCGGGTGACAGCGACCGTGTTCGCGGTGGTTGCGGTGTTGGGCCTGTACCTGTCGCCGATTAGGATTGCGTCCTGGTTCCACGGTAGCGCTGATGGTTTGGAGCAGCTGGCTCCGGGCGCGTTGGCGGTTTCGGCTATTCCCGCGTTCTGCCTGTGGGTGACGATGACGCTCTGGTCTATTGCCGCCCTGAGCGCGCCGGTGCGTGGCGCGAAGGTTGAGCCCGTACAGTACGGTTCCGTGCGTAGCGACGCGCCTCTGGGCTGGTGGGGCGCCCGTGCACTGGTGACCCAGAGTGCCCTGGTGACCGAGAGTGCCGAGTCTGTGCGTGCCGCTGATTCTCGTGAGGCAACCGCGTGAGCCGCGAGAAGAATCGTGAGAAGAATGCCGAGGCGGTAGCGCCTATAATCCCATGGGCTTCGGCTGGCTCTACTACTGCACCGGTTGCGGAACCGGCTGCTGAAAGCGCTGTAGAAAGCGCGGAGCCTGCCGCAGAGCCCACAAAACCTGCGCGTCGCAGCTTCTTTGACCGCATCCCCGGCATGCGCAGCGGTGCTCTCTGGGCGCACCTGCTGTTCATCCTGGTTGCCCTCTACGCCTTCGACTACGTGACGCACGCGGCGGCTGACGATATTTACGTGTACCGCCTGGGTGCTGTCTCCCTGGCGGACGGCCCGGACGGCTACCAGCTCTACGGCTTCCGCACGCGCGGCCTGCCGTTCACCTACCCGCCGTTTGCGGCGCTGCTCTTCTACCCGCTCGCGTTCCTCACGGAGCCGCAGAGCATGCTGCTGATTACCGCCATTATTTGCGCGCTCAGCTACTGGTGTGCGTACCTGCTGTACTCCTATGCGCGTAGCCGATCGTGGCGTCTGCCGTTGCAGAAGCACGTGGGTCATTGGGGTATGGTGTCGCTGATTGCGGCGCTGATTTGGATGTGCGGCCCGTGGCGTTTGACCACGCATTTTGGGCAGATTAACGCCATTATTCTGATGCTGATTCTTGCCGATTTTATGCGTCCGGCAACCCGCGTGCCGCGCGGCGTGCTGCTGGGTATTGCGGCGGGTATTAAGCTGACCCCGCTGGCGTTCGGTCTGCTGCTGCTCATGCGTAAGGACTGGAAGGGCATTGCGACCCTGGGCGCGAGCTTCGCCGCGACCGTGGGTATCGGCTTCCTGGTGATTCGTGAGGAGTCGCTGACGTTCTGGTTCCACGCGGTGCGTGACACTTCGCGTGTGGGTTGGTTCAGCTACTTCGATAACGTGTCGATTATGGGCACGCTGACCCACGCGGGCCTGCAGCATCACCTGACGGCAACCGCCCTGTCGGTGGTGCAGGTGGCGTTGACCCTGCTGATTGTGCTGGTCACGGCGGTTCTGCTGGTTCCGCTGATTCGTGCCCGTGCACTCATGGCGCAGCTGGCGCTGACCGCGTTCATGATGCTGCAGATTTCGCCGATCAGCTGGTCGCACCACAACACCTGGTACCCGCTGATGCTCGCCGCCGTGGTCATGGAAATCTTCCCGCTCATGTACCAGCGGGTCAGTTCCTTCGTCTTCACGCTGGCTACTATCTTGGCGACTGCGGCGCTGGTGGGCATGTACATTTCGCCGTTCTGGATCGTGCTGGCGTTCTCCCCGCACTTTAACTCGGAGCAGATTCTGATGGTGCCGGAAGGCTCCCTGGGCCTGATGGCGGGCACCATGCCGTACCAGCTGATGTACCTGTTCATCCTGGTGACGTTCTTCGTGTACCTGGCGAATCGTCAGCTGGTGGAGCGTGCGGCACGAGCCGCAGGTGACGAACTGGCGGAGGCGAAGTACTCCCGCTAAAGAAACCGCCCGCTCACGGCGGCTGCCCGCTCGAGGCGGTCGCTCGCCCGCGGCGGCGGGCGCCTCCAGCACGGGCATAACAGGGCTAAACCCCACCCGGCATAACCACTGGCATAAAAGTATCCCCCGCACCCATCACGGGCGCGGGGGATACTTTTATACCCAGCCTGCTGACCTAGTCAGTCACGCTGTTAGTTAGTGCCGATGCTCCAAGTAATGTTGGAGTCGGTACGAACCTGCATGTAGCTCTTGTTGCTCTGAACCCACTGCATGCTGCTCTTCACGGTCGGAATGGTCGAGGAGAAGAACGGGTCGTTCTTGGTCGCGTTCAGAACGGTGAAGCCGCGGGTGGTCGGGCCGCTGGTCTGGAACTCCATGGTTGCCTCGGTGCCTTCGTAGGTGAAAGCGTAGTAGTTCATGGTGCTCTGGAACTTCTCACCCTTCTTGTAGTGGGGTGCGGAGTCTGCGTCGTAGACGCGGATGGTCCACTCGCCCTTACCGGTCAGCTCCAGCTTGCGGGTGGGGGTGGAGTGGCCGCTCGCGTCAATCCATGCGGTGCCCTTGAGCTCCTTGCCGTCGCGGGTGGAGTCGAGAACGCTCAGACCTGCGGTGATGTTGCCCTTGTCGTCACGGCTGGTGATGAAGGCGTTAACCACACCGTCTGCGGGCTTGAACTCGTAGTAGAGCAGGCCTGCGGACACATCGCCCTTGATCTTCTCAATGTCGATGGTGTCCTTATTATCGGCGACGGTCTTCTTGTATTCCTTGAACTCACCCTCGGGCATCTTCGCTTCAGCAGCAGCAACCGGCGCTGCGGAAGAAGCGGAAGTACCTGCTGCCGCGCTCTCAGATGCGGGCGCTGCGGAAGAAGCCTCAGAGGATGCCGCCGCGGAGGAAGCCTCAGCGGAAGTAGCCGCCGCGCTCGATGCTGCAGCAGAGTCGGAGGTGGGGTTCGAGCTACCGCGCGGAATCAGCATGACAATCGCCAGGATGATGACAATCAGCAGAGCCAACGCACCGCCGATAACACCCCACAGCTTGGTGCCGGAGAGCAGGCCCTTCTTCTCGGAGCCGTCCTCGCCGTTGCCCTGGTTGCCGGGCTCGGTCATGTAAGGGTTGCTGAGCGCTACGGTTGCCTGGTCCTGATCGGAAACCTGACCCTGGTAGGGCTGCTGAGCGTTGTACGGCTGACCCTGGTAGGGGTTGCCCTGGTACTGACCGCCCTGAGCGTTCTGACCCTGGAAACCCTGGTCCTGGTAGTTGCCACCCTGGAAGTTCTGGCCCTGGAAACCATCAGCCTGGTTCGGCTGGAAACCGTTCGGTGCCTGACCCGCCGGGATGAACTGTGCGTTCTGGTCACCCTGCACGTTCTGACCGGGCTGCACATTCTGGCCGGGCTGTTCCGAGAGGTTCACGGTACGCTCGGACAGGTTGACGGTGCGCTCGGTCTCGGGGGTGTGGAACTCAACGAGCGGGGAGTTCTCGATGGTGTGGGGAGCCTCTTCGGTGGAGGCGGGAGCCTCAGCAACAGGTGCCTCAGCCGCGGGAGCCTCAGCGACCGGCTCGACTGCCGGCTCAGCGGCAGCGGGTGCCTCGGGGGCAACCTCGGCGACGGGCTCAACAACAACAGGCTCTGCAACAGGTTCGGAAACAACCGGCTCAGACAGTGCGGGCTCAGCAACCGGAGCCTCAACAACGTGCTGCTCGGAAGCAACCGGCTCAGCAACAACAGGCTCGACAACCGGCGCTACGGGAGCTTCAACAGCCTCAGCAGCGGGCTCTGCATCTGCAGGCTCTTCAACTGCGGAAGACTGGGATGCGAGAACCTGCTCGGGCAGAGCGGTGCCGGTCAGCGGAACCTGAGTCAGGTGACGCATCGGCTTGGGCTCGGAGGACTCCTCAGCGGACTCAGCCTGGGACGCCTCAACGTGGGGTGCCTCTACCTGCTGTGCCTCAACGTGGGATGCCTCAGCCTGGGGTGCTGCCGCCTCCGGAACCTCGACGACCTGCTCACCTTCGAGCTCAGCGGCGAGCTGCTCCAGGTCAACGTCCTCAACGGTCAGCGGTGCTGCAGCTTCGGCGGGCTGCTCAGCCTCAACAGCGGGCTCAGCAACTACGGGCTCAGCAACCTGCTCAGCGGGAGCTGCCTCAGCAGCGGGCTCCTCGGGAATCAGCGGCTCAATAGTAGCCTCTTCAACCTGAATGGGTTCAGGCTCGGGCTCCTCGACCCACAGCTGCCAACCTTCAGGAACGGGACCCCACGCGGGGTCAGGACGCCACGTAGGAGTGGGGGCCCATCCAGCAGGAGGAGCGGGCCAGTTGGGCGGCGGATTGAAGACGAGTGCCATAAGAAAGCAGCCTTTCTGGTGCTGAAAAAACACCCCGGAAGAGCGGTCATCAGCGACTATGTATATGAGCGTATTATCGCTACAAATTATGGCATAGGTTCAGAAAATGAACCCCGTGAATGGTGGGTTTTTAGCCTTATTCACGGCTTTTTCAATGGTTTTGAAACAATCCGCATCAATCAGCACTTGAAGGTTTCAGTATGCCCGGTCACCATCGACCCCGCGGAGGCTAGGATTAAAGAATGAACACTACACCGCCTCCCGCACACCCGCAGGTAGCCGCCGGAACCCCCGCTGCTCCTGCGCCTGTTGCAGGTCTTACCTACCACCGCCTCTCCCACGCCGACCCGAAATCCCGCTGGTTCTCACCCCTGCTGGAAGGTCTGCTCGGCGTCGCCGTATTTATTGGCCTCAACCTGATCATTTCAGTTGCCCTGGCTGTGGCGATTATGGGTTCGGGACTTTCCCTCCAGGATGTTGCTACGAACCGCTCCGTCATTATGGAACACCCGGCGCTGTTCGCGCTGACCTTCCTCTCCCTCATTGCCATTGTGCCTTCGCTCTTTCTGGCGCGCCTGGTCGTGGGTCCGAAGCCCTGGGGTCTGATCCATTCGGTGGCGGGCCGTCTGCGCCGCTCGCTATTGCTTCCGTACCTGGGTTTGAGCTTCGCTGTCTACGGCATCTACTACGCCGTGATGCTGGCGTTGAGCGGTGAGAGCCTGCCCGAATACCGCTATTTTCAACCTCCACAGGTTGAATTTTGGGTTTATGTGGCGATGATGCTGCTCCTGGTGCCCGTGCAGTGCTACGCCGAAGAGCTCGCCTACCGCGGCTTCATGATGCAGATGCTTGGCCGCTGGCTCCGCACCCCCTGGCTGCCGATTGTGCTGCCCGCCGTGCTGTTCATGCTCTCCCACGCCTACGACCCCTGGGGTCAGAGCACGATTCTCGCGATGGGTATTTACGCGGGTTTCCTCTGCTGGTACACCGGCGGTCTGGAGGCCTCCATCAGCCTGCACGTGGCAAATAACGTGATTCTGATGCTGCTGTCCATGGTGGCTGGTCTGGATCCGTTCGCCTCCGAGGGCGTGACCCCTCTGGATGCGCTGCAGGGCATCGCCCTGGAAGGCGTGTACGTGGTGCTCGCCTGCCTGATCTTCAACGCGCGCGTTCGCCGCGGCGAGGTTTCACGTGAAACACAACCGCTCAAGGTTGATAACTAAAGGCTGCGGCGGGTTGCTCTAGTTCAGCTACTCCAACCCGCCCACCCCGCTCCATGCGAGCCTCACCAGGGCTCATACTCCACGCTACGTGGATTATCAGCCCCGGTCACCCCGTCACCACCCAAGAAAAGGTAGGGTTAAACCATGACTGTTGATGCTGTAAAAAATATTGAAGACCTCGCTGCATTCGTGGCGGAGTCGCCGGTCTCTTACCTCGCCGCGCGCACGGTAGCGCGCCGCCTGCAAGCAGCAGGCTTCACCGAGCTTGTAGAGACCGAAGCATGGGACCCGCAGATCGCAACCGGCCGCCACTTCGTCGTCCGTGACGGCGCAATTATTGCCTGGGCTGGCGGCGCGAAGGCGCAGAAGGCAAGCGGCTACCGCGTGCTGGGTGCGCACACTGACTCGCCCTCCCTGAAGGTCAAGCCCTCCTCCTCCATCACCACGAAGGGGTGGCACCAGATTGCCGTGGAGAACTATGGTGGTGCACTGCTGAACTCCTTCCTGGACCGCGAGCTGTGCGTGGCGGGCCGCCTCACCGTCCTTGAGGGCGGGGAGCTGAAGGACCGCCTGGTGCGCACCGGCGCGATTGCGCGCATCCCGCAGCTGGCACCGCACCTGGACCACAAGCGCAACGAACTGGTGCTGGATAAGCAGTTCAACATGTACCCCGTGTGGGGTGTGGACCCGGCGGAGAACGATGTGCTCGGCTACATGGCGAAGCACGTGATTGACGGCGAGCCGGTCGACCCGGAAAGCATTGTGGGTTACGACCTGCTGTTCGCTGATTCGCAGCCGCCGCGCCGCTTTGGTGCCGATCAGGAGCTGTTCGCTTCCGGTCGCCTGGATAACCTGTCTTCGGTGCACGCGGGTTTGACCGCCCTGGAACGTTACGTTGCCGATAACGCGGATGAGCACGCCACCGAGACTGTGATGCTTGCGGCGTTTGACCATGAGGAGCTTGGTTCGGAGTCGCGTAGTGGTGCGGCTGGCCCGTTCCTGGAGGATATTCTGGTGCGCCTGTCCGCTGCGCGCGGTGAGAGTACGGAGGAGTACCGCCGTTCGGTGGCGGCGTCGTTCTGCCTGTCCGCTGATGCCGGTCACCTGGTGCACCCGAACTATCAGGGTCACCACGACCCGACCGTGCAGCCGCTGCCCGGTGGTGGCCCGCTGCTGAAGATTAACGCGAACCAGCGTTATGCGACGGATTCGGTGGGTGCTGGCGTGTTTGCTGCGGCGTGTGCAAAGGCTGGTGTGCCGTATCAGGAGTTCGTGTCGAATAACAATATGCCGTGTGGTTCGACGATTGGCCCGATTACGGCTACCCGCTTGGGCATGCGCACCGTGGATGTGGGTATTGGTTTGCTGTCGATGCATTCGATGCGCGAGATGTGCCATGTGGACGATATGGCGTACATGACCCGCGCGGTGGAAGGCTTCTTCCGCCTCTAAATTGAACCCCGCTGAGGTATGAACAGCTGGGGTGTGGGCGCCGGGAACGTAAGGTTCCCGGCGCCCTTATTTTTTAAAAATTTTTCGGAGGTGTTTACCTCTTGAATAGGGGCTACATGTGTCGTAAAGTAATCCACAATACGTTATACACGTGTTGCACACTACTTGTTTTTGAGAATTTTTCACCAATGATGGTGCGCCATCAGCTCGTCACCGGCGTAGCGAGCGAACCCCCACATGAAAGGCGGTTCCCATGTTCTTCGATATTTCTCTGATCCCGCTGGCGGTTTTGATCCTTGTGGGTCAACTGAAAAAAGCACCACCAAGGTTGCTAAACAACCCTAGCTATCAAAAGGAGAGGGAGCAGGTGCGAAAGCACCGGCGCATCCTGGATACGCTCGGCGTGGGTTTTGCTCTTGCCCTGATGATTATTCAGTGGGGTAACCCCGCGTTATCGCTTGCCTTTCAGGCGTTCGTTATTTGGTTGATTCCCAGCCAGCTGTATGATCTCTGGCAGAAGTTCAATGTGCCGCGTGGGGTACTCTTCGCGTGTGCTGTCGCGCTAATCATTATTGAGTTTGGGTTGGCGCTCCTACCCTAACCTGCACCCTATAACAGTTGTGGCGGTGACCGAACAACGGTC
>NZ_KV802674.1:167127-182042 GCF_001810775.1 Rothia sp. HMSC062H08 | reverse complement strand
ACAGTTGTGGCGGTGACCGAACAACGGTCACCGCCACAACTGTTTTTAAGATGAGACAGACTCAGGTTAGACGGGGTTCGATTAGACAGGGTTGTCGGGGCTGGGCAGGGTTACCACCTCAGACCAACGAGTATCCTTAGCGGCCGCACGGTTCGCGTCGCTCTTCTGCTTCACATCGGCTGGTGCCTGCTGCGCCCACAACTCAAAAGCAACAATGTAGTTCTCGGGGTAGTTTGCCGCGAGCAGCTCCTGGCGGGTTGGGAAGTACTCCTTACCCTCTCGAATATCGACGTAGTTGCTTGCCTTGTAGGGGTCTGCGCTCTGGATGTCAGCGCGCGGGCCGGAGGCTACCTTTCCGCTTGCCACATTATTGTCATCGATAGCGCGCACCCACGCTGCGGCGTAGGCGTGATCAGCCTTGTTCTTCTCGTACAGTGCCAGACACTCGGCTCCTGCTGATTCAGCTTCGGCGCGGGTGGGGAAGTTTGCCTGGTTGCGCACAATATGCCGCGCGGAGACATAGGAGGGCAGTGCCGTACCGCGGTCGGCGCTGATGGCTTCCTGCTGCTTGAGGGTTTCAGCTTTCGCGGCTTCGTCAGGTTCAAGGCAGGGGGTAGACGTCTTCTTCGCCGCGGAAGAGGAAGCGGACCCGGTGGGGCTTGCTGCTGACGGGGAGGAAGCCACGGTCGTGTTCGAGGGTGCGGGAGTATTGGATGCCGTGCTGGTGGAGCTACCGCAGGAGGCAAGAAGCAAGGGAAGAATCGCCAGTGCGGCACCGCGTCGTAGACCGCTGGAACGGAGCGAAAGAAAAACGGGGGTGTGGGTCATGAGACCACCTCACAAGAGGGATGGAACGATATATTGCGTCTAAATGTACCCGAATATTTGATATATGGTCAATGGAAAATATCATCTAATTTTAAAAACCAACACTCTAGACGCAAGGTGTGCAACCCAGTAGTCTTAGGGTGTTGACCTGCTTAAATATGAGGTAGACGGGGTAAGAGTGCGGAGATTTTGCAGGTCACCTGCCTATCTCAGTATTGGCTTTAGGGCTTAAGAGATATGAAAAGCAACATTGAGGCTATGCGTTCGGTGTTTCGCTACTAGCTTTTTATGCTACTGAAAGGAAATGGCATCATGAATTCTACATATAAGATGTTCGCCGTAAATGAGAAAATAATTTTGTATATCTTATTTCTCATTGTATTGCAATTTTTCTATATTTTCCCAACTGCCCTGTATGCAGATTTCTATAGATTTGTATCACCATGTGATAGGTGGCAAAGTGCATATTTTGACTATATACCCTTCTTTGTGGTGGGAGTTGTATCAGCTAGCTTATGGCAGACTTTTAGTATGTGGCTGGGTGTAAAGCTTCGTATAGGAATTTTTTGGATCGCATCGCTATATTTAGTTTTTAAAATGTATGGGACTTATGAAATTTTAAAAGGCAATATCTTAAGTTCATGTAAAGTCCCTACAGAATATATGCATGGAATATTGTGGCCATATGATCTACAGGCATTCATTCTCTGGGGTCCCGATATTATCTCATGCGTTATTTTTATAGCAGTTTTTATTGCATGTTCTAAGCGTAGCTACTGGATACCAACCCTCGCAGCTATAGCCGCATTTGTTGTGCAGTGCGTCATCTTGGTACTGCTCTGGGAATACGTTAGGGGACTTATCTACTATCTCCTCTAGAAGCTTTGGGTCGTCGAGATGCAGGCTCTTACGGAGCTGAAGGTTGTGCCATGGGCGCCCTGACCGTGACCCTCCGGGCATGTTGGCTTCTGCTGATTATCGAGTAAATAGCAATATCTGATGCTGGTGTTTTGGTACCATGGTTGCCTTAAGAACCCGATGGTATCCGTATTTACGCAAGTCAAGGCGCTGAACAAACTTGTTTATCGATTTTCTTCCGAGATGTTGGATTTTAAAAAATAAACATATTTTTCTCTTGACCATGTATCAAAACTGCCTGTATATTGAGGGGCAACTCAGTATGCTCCAGCCCACAATGAGGTGACATCATGACCCTGAATTCCAGGACCTCGAACCCCCGCTATAGCGCACTGCGATACGGTGCCGCTCTCTTAACCCTGCCCCTGTTCCTCGCCGCCTGCGGTGGTGCAAACACTGCGGCAAGCAGTACCTCCTCACCCTCCACGGCGAGCGCCTCAGCAACGGCAAGCGCCACGCCGCCCATCAGCTGCTCCTCATACTCCGCTGAAGATCTCGCATCAGCAGAAGCCGCCAAACCCGTCCCGCGCACCGATGAACAATACCCCGCGTACATTCAATACCGGAACATCCTCGCAGACGGCGCCCACATCATTGAGCCCAGTGAAATCGACAGCAAGTGCCACGCCGCACTCAAAGCAGGGCGGAGCACCTTCCCCGAATACGTTCAAAACATCGATGCCTATAACGCCCACCCCAGCGTCGGACTCTCCGACCCCTTCGCCGGTAGCGAGTACCGAGACATCAAGAACCGCAACGAATTCATTCCCCACCGCGCAGACCTGGAAGAAGCCGCCTACCCCGAGATGATTATTCGTCTCTACGAAAAGTGGTACGAGGCAGCCCCCGCAGACATCAAGACGCTCAGCGACGGCAACCGTGCACGATTCCTCGCCACAAGCGCCTACCAGCAGTGGAAGGCCCAGCCCCAAACCCCCAGCAGCTCCCGCCCATAAGTCCACTCACGCATAAACCCGCGCAAAAACAGTTGTGGCGGTGACCGAACAACGGTCATCGCCACAACTCTTTAAACGGTCATTACCGGGCTTATTTTTTGGGGGAGGGGCTACTTGCCCTTCACCTCGCGTGCCAGAGCCAGTAGCTCCTCATGCACCGTCGTATCGCCCGTAACCTCCGGGTGGAAAGAAATACCAATCAGGTTGCCCGAACGCACACCCACAATCTTCCCCTCATGACGAGCCGTCACCTGCACACCCTCACCAGTGCCAGTCACAATCGGCGCACGAATAAATGCCGTATCAATAACCACCTCATCACCGGCAGGGGTCAGCCACGGCAGGCGCACCTCCGCAGAATCAACCTGCGAACCAAACGCGTTACGACCCACCGAAACATCCAGGACACCCAGCGACTGCTGACCCGGCGCCGGATCATCAATACGCTTCGACAGCATAATCAGGCCCGCGCACGTACCCAGGGTCGGCAGGCCCGAAGAAATCGCCTCAATCAGCGGCTCCCGCACACCAAAAATACGGGTCAGACGGTCAATCGTCGACGACTCACCACCCGGCAAAACCAGCGCATCCAGACCCTCAAGCTGCTCACCGGTACGCACCCAACGCACCTGCGCGCCCAGGGACTCCAGCATCTCCGCATGTTCACTCACGCCGCCCTGCAACGCCAAAACACCAACCGTCAAACCCTCACCCGGCAAAACACCGGTAGGCTGAACCTTCTCAACCATCACCGCTCCCTTCACAAAACAACAAACACAACAAACACAAGGAGGGTGGGACCCGCCTCAGCGAACCCCACCCCCTCATCAAACACTCACCCCGAATGCGGGGTGCGCGCACGAATTACCAGCCGCGCTCCGCCAGGCGGTGCGGTGCCGGAATGTCAGCAACGTTAATGCCGACCATAGCCTCACCCAGGCCGCGAGAAGCCTCAGCAACCTTCTCCGGGTCATTGTAGAAAGCAGTAGCCTTCACAATAGCCTTCGCACGAGCAACCGGGTCGCCCGACTTGAAAATACCGGAACCAACGAACACGCCGTCAGCGCCCAGCTGCATCATCATCGCAGCGTCAGCGGGGGTAGCCACACCACCAGCGGTGAACATCACCACGGGCAGCTTACCGGTCTGAGCAACCTCACGAACCAGCTCGTACGGTGCAGCCAGTTCCTTAGCCTTCACGTACAGCTCATCAGGCATGGTGTTGTACAGGCCCTGCAACTCAGCAATCTGACGCTTAATGGTGCGGATGTGCTTGGTTGCCTCAGAGACGTCACCGGTGCCAGCCTCGCCCTTCGAACGGATCATAGCGGCACCCTCGGTGATGCGGCGCAGCGCCTCACCCAGGTTGGTAGCACCACACACGAAAGGAACCTTGAACTGGTGCTTATCAATGTGGTTCACGTAGTCAGCGGGGGAAAGAACCTCAGACTCGTCAATGTAGTCGACCTTCAAGGTCTCCAGAATCTGAGCCTCAACGAAGTGGCCGATGCGTGCCTTCGCCATGACCGGGATCGAAACAGCATCAATGATGCCCTCAATCATGTCCGGGTCAGACATACGAGCCACGCCGCCCTGCGCACGAATATCCGCGGGAACGCGCTCGAGAGCCATGACGGCAACAGCGCCAGCATCTTCAGCGATCTTAGCCTGTTCGGGGGTGACGACGTCCATGATGACGCCGCCCTTGAGCATGTCGGCCAGGCCGCGCTTAACAAGCGGGCTGCCGGTTACGGTGTTGTTATCAGTCATGACCTTATCTTCTCACGTTCTGAGTGTTCGCGCGCACTCACGGGGGCGGATTTTCTGTTCTCTGACACAGTACGACCCCAAGCTCACGTCAGAATGACACAAAACGTCATGAAAAGCGGTCAGAGTAGGGCGGTTCGTGGGCTGAGCAGGCCCGGCTGAGCAGACCCGCCGGATGCACGCAGGTCGCCTCCCATAAACTCACACCCCGAGCGGCCATAAGGCAAGATTTTGCTCAGGGTAAACATCCACCCACCCGCACTGAACAACGGTAAAGTATAGAAGCTACGCCCGCACTCGTCCCCACGCGGAAGCCTCACGGCCCAGGGAACGAGCAAAACATTTTGGGCACCCTGGCACCCGCACACTCGCGGACATCAGCCGTCTATCAGACGCACACCATGAACCAGCCGCCACATCCAAAAGGAACACACCAAATTGCTTGAAGTCATCATTGCCCTATCGCTGGCAATTCTTCTGGGTAATATCCTCGCCCATAAAATACGGATAACCCCCGCCATTGTGCTGATATTCATTGGCCTGGCTATCGGCATTATGCCCGCCCACGAACTGCACGAAGTTCAGAGTATCGGCCTGCCGCCGCACGTCATCCTCGAAATCTTCCTGCCCATCATGCTCTTCTGGGAAGCCCGCAACACCTCATGGCGTGAAGCGCGCGCCCGTCTGCGCGGCATTCTGCTCTCGGGCACGGTGCTCGTAATTTTCACGGCGTTCGTTATCGCCTGGGTGCTTCACACATTTATGGGCGTCTTCATCTGGCCTGTGGCGCTGATTATCGGTGTGGCGCTCGCCCCCACCGATGCTGTGGCCGTGGCAACGCTCAACGGCAAACTCCCCAAATCTTCCATCACCACCCTTAAAGCGGAAGCACTCATTAACGACGGCACCACCCTAGTTCTTTTCGCACTCGCCCTGCAGCTTGCGGGTGGTCATGAACTTACCCTGGGGACTGCATCCGGAATGTTCTTCTTCTCGTTCCTGATTGGAACTCTCGTTGGCCTGGCCGTCGGATGGGGTGTAGATAAGCTGCGTGCGCACATCGGCAACCCCATGAACTTCAGCGTGTTCATGTTTACCGTGCCGTTTATTGCTTTCTTCCTGGCTGAAGAGATCGAGCCTTTTGAGGGCATGAAAGGTTCCGGAGTGGTGGCTGTGGTGGTCGCCGCTTTCTACCTGACCTATCGCGGACCGGATACCATCAAACCCCAAAACCGTTTCTACGGTCTGCCCATCTGGTCGTTTGTCTCCTATGTCATGAACGGTGCGCTCTTCGTGCTCGTGGGTGTTCAGCTGCCCAGCGCCACAGCGCCTGTGGATGATGTTCTTCGTGAATACAACTATGCGTGGGCTTTGACGTTCGCCGTGATTGTGGTGGCATGGCTTGTTTCCATTGCGGCGCGTTTTATTTTCCTGCACGTCTCGATCGGTATTATTCGTGCCCTTGACCGTTCAGAAAAGCAGAAGCAGCTGCGCACAACTTTCCGTGGCCGTGTAGTGAGTACCTTTGCGGGACTGCGCGGCGGTGTTTCCCTCGCGGTGGCTCTCTCCGTGCCGACTGATGTTCCCGCGCGTGACTTTATTATCTTTGTTGTTGCGGGCGTGGTTCTGCTGTCGATGGTGGTTCAGGGGATGCTCCTGCCGCTCGTTATTAGGTGGGCGAAAATTCCGGTTGATACCACCGAAGAAGATGAGATTAATGAAGCAATCCGCACGATCATTGCCGAGTCCTTCGACTCTGTGGCTGAGATCGGCCAGGAAATTGGTGCACCACAGTGGATTATCGACCGCATTGCCGACGAACAGATGTACAACGCGAGTATACACCGCAACCTGCACACTGTTCGTAAAGACGGTGCGAATGCGCCGGAAGAAGCCCGCCGCATTATTGAAGCGGGCGACCTTGAGAAAGAGCTGCGCCTGCGGCATTTGGAGAAGCAACGCAGCGTGCTCAAGCGCCTGCGTAATGAGCGCATAATCGACACGAATGTGCTCCACGCGATTCAGGAAATCCTGGATATTGAGGAGGTTCGCGTGCTTGGTCCGGTTGAGCTCGAATAGCTCACACTCCTACATGCGATACGTATGAGGCGAGGCGCCCCTACCCCGAACAGCGGGGGAGGGGCGCCTCGTTACTTTTATGTCCAAACCTCTAGACCCACCCCTACGTGTAGACGGTACAATACACTAGCCCGTTTTTTGTGCGGACCACGCTTCTTACCGCGCACCGGACACAACACAGACTAGAACCACAGGAATCTATGGCACCTCAGCAGACTGAAAACAACGCGCCCAAAAACGGCGCACCCGCAGGACACGGCCCGCACGGTCCCCACGGCGCAAGCGAAGACCCCCAGAACATCTACCTGCTCAAAGACGCCCCCATCCTCAAGGCGCTCCTCTCCCTCGGCGTGCCCATGGCGCTCGGCCTCGCCATCACCAGCATCTACAACGTGGTGAACTCCTACTTCGTCGGCCACTACGGCGGCACCGAAGACCTCGCCGCCACCAGCTACGGCGTGCCCGTCTTCGGCGTCATCATGGCGATCGCAGGCCTGTTCGGCCTGGGTTCCTCAACCCTCGCCTCCCGCAAGCTCGGTGAAGGCCAGCCCGCCCACGAAATTCACCGCGTCACCTCCTTCGCCCTCTACTCGGCGCTCGGTGCCGGTATCGTCGCGGCGGCTATCGGCTTCATCCTCGCCGACCCGATTACCAGCATCATGGGTGCATCCGGCGGCTCCTACGAACCGACCCGCATCTACGTGCACCTCATGTTCCTCGGCGCGCCCCTCGCTATCGGTATGTTCACCCTCGAACAGCTCGTCCGATCCGAAGGCTACGCCAAGCAGTCCATGTACGGCATCATCGTCGGCACCGTCGTCACCTGCATCTTCGACGTGCTGTTCATCGCCATCATGGGCATGGGCGTCGCCGGTGCCGGTTGGGCGATGCTGCTGGCGAACGGCGCATCCATGCTGTACTACCTGCTGTTCCTGATGCGTCAGAGCGAGAACTTCTCCGCGAACATCCGCGACTTCTCCCTCGACCCCGCCATTATCAAGCCCGTGGTCGCGGTCGGTGCTGCTGAGCTCATTCAGAGCCTCAACATGATCTTCGCCGCCCTGCTGCTGAACAACCTCGCCGCCTCCTACGGTGACGACACCGTCGCGGCGTTCGGCCTGGCAATGCGCCTGAACATGGTGCCCGAAATGCTGTGCATGGGCCTGTGTATGGGCGGTATCCCGCTGTACGCCTACGCTTACGGTGCCCGCAACGGCGCCCGCGTGAAGGAGGCGCTGCGCACCGCAACGATCCTGTCCGTGGCGACCTCCGCGATCATCACCATTCCGGTGCTGATTTTCCGCCGTGAACTGCTCGCCGTGGTTGGCGATGCAAGCCTCATCGACACCGGCGAGGAGATTATGGTTGCGCTGATGCTCGCCGCCGTGTTCAACGCGGTCAGCATCGTGTTTGTGTCTTGGTTCCAGGCGGCCGGTAAGGGCGGCCCGGCAATGCTGATGACCCTCGGTATTGCTCTGCTGTTCTTCCCCGCCGTGTACTTCGGCAACATGTGGTTCGGCTTTAAGGGTCTGACCTGGGCGTTCCCCTTCACCCAGGTGCTCGCCTGCGCGTTGGGCCTGGTGCTGTTCCTCGCCACGGGTGGCGCGAAGGTACCGCCCGCTGAAGCTGAGGTTGAGACTGAAGGTTCTGAGGATTCGGGCGTTCAGGATGCTCAGGTTTCTGGCGCACAGCCCGAACAGAAGGCATAGTCCTCGGTCTGCAAAAGCATAGTAAAAGCCCTGGACTCCCACCAAGGGAGTTCAGGGCTTTTACGTTAGTTCTTATGCCGGTTGAGGCGCTAGTTCTTCCACCAGGAATCAAAAATCGTCACCGGAGTAGTGCGCTTATGGCGGCTACGCAGGTAAATCTGCTCCAGCTTCTCAGCTGCCGCCTCGTCGATTTCCTTACCCTCCAGGTAGTCATCAATCTGCGGGTACGTCAGACCCAGCTCATCCTCATCGGTACGGCCGGGCACGCCGTCCAGCAGGTCAGCCGTCGGCGGCTTAGCCCACAGACGCTCAGACGCACCCAAAACACGCAGCAGCAGCTGGTTCTGGCGCTTATTCAGGCCGTACAGCGGCAGCAGGTCCGCACCGCCGTCACCGAACTTCGTGAAGAAACCCGTAATGGACTCCGCCGCATGGTCGGTACCCACCACCAGGTAGCCGGGGCCGCCAGCCACCGCGTACTGGGCGATCATGCGGGCGCGCGCCTTCACATTACCCTTGTTGAAGTCGCTGATCTGCTCGCCGGTCGCGGCAACGTAGGCGCTGTCGAAACCGTCGACAGCCTCCGCAATGTTGAAGGTCAGGGAGCGGGTGGGCTGGATGAAACGCAGCGCCTCCTGCGCGTCCTCTTCGTCGTGCTGCACACGGTAGGGCAGGCGCACCGCCACGAACTCGGTGGTGCGGCCACGCTCGTTGAGGCGGTCCACCGCCAGCTGGCAGAGGCGACCCGCCAGAGTGGAGTCGATACCGCCGCTGATGCCCAGTACCAGGCCGCGGCTTCCGGTGGCTTCCAGGTAGTCGCAGATGAACTGGATGCGGCGCTCCACTTCTTCGCGTGCCTGCTCTTCGGTCATGTTGGGCTTGACGCCCATTTCACGGATGATCTGTGCCTGTAATTCACGCATGACTTAAGTGTACGCTCCACCTTATAGCCCGTGCGGTGAACCGCCGAGGGAGGCGAGGTAGTGTTCCACACGGTGCGTTCAGACCCGCCCGCGCTAACTAGCCCACCTCGGGCAGGGTGAGGCAAGCAAATACCCCCGGCAGATGCGTACAGCATCCACCGGGGGTATTTCTTTTAAAAAGGTAGTTTTTTCATGCTCCTGGAAGCGGCAATGCGCTCACTCGAGACTGGAAGTGAGATGCGAATGAACGTATTGAGTAAACTCTTCAATACTGCAGACATGAGTGACTAATCCGATGACTTTGTTATAGAGATGAGTAGAGTCATCTACTAAATAGAGACCGTGACACTCTAGAAGGCCACCAAGGAGCGCAACCGCTACACGCTTATTGCCATCAACAAAAGGATGTTGACGAATAACCTCTACACAGAGATGAACAGCCTTATCTACAATGTGCGGATATAGCTCTTCTCCACCAAAAGTTTGGTAAGGGCTCTGAAGAATTCCTTCGAGAATATCAAGGTCTCGAACGCCTGCAGACCCTCCAAAGCGGTTGATAAGCAACTGGTGGATAGCTAAAGCAGTATCAACGGAGATATGTGCAGAGGACATCACTGGCTCAGACGTTCAAAGACGCTTTCGTAACGGTCAATGAAGCTAGTCGCTGCCCCTAAAATCTTCTCCTGATCGATAGTTTCAGAAGAAGTCTTCGCTACGGCTTCTTTGTTATCAGAAGTGGAATCTACTCCCAGAGGAACAATCTTGAAAGCAGGCTGATTGCGCTTAAATACAGTGATTTCTTCACCTTCCTGAATGACCTGATTAGTCACGGAAGTGAGGTTGGCACGTAGTTCAGAAAATCCAACGGTGAGCATAGTATCTTTCCTTTGTACTATTTCTTGTACAAATTTTAGCACTATATCTACTGATGAAGTCAGCCCACAGAAAAGGCCGTGCCGGGGCAGAAAACTCCACTCCGACACGGCCCTCACATCCGCATCCGACTAGCGGTTATTCAGCACACGCACGTTATAGCGGTGCAAGAACGCCGCCATCGCGCCACGCTCAATCGGCTGAACCGGACGGAACGAACCATCAGCCCAACCCGTCGTAATACGCTGCTCAGCCAACCACGAAATCTCACGATAGAACTGGCTACCGGCTGACACGTCACTAAACGGCGAAGCCACCGGAGCAGAATACGCCGGCGAACCCGCAAAACGGTAGAAGAACGCCGCCATAGCATCACGGTTCACCGCAGCATTCGGACGGAACGTACCATCCGACCAGCCGGTCGTAATACCGCGGGCACGCATCCACTCAATCTCCTTGAAGAACGGGTGATCACGCGGCACATCCTTAAAGCTCGGAGTGGACGGCGCAGTGAACTGCGGCGAACCCGCCATACGGTAGAAGAACGCCGCCATCGCGCCGCGCTCCACCGAACCGTTCGGGCGGAACGTACCATCCGGGTAGCCGGTCGTAATACGACGCTGAGCCAGCCAGTTAATGTCATTCACGAACGGGTAATCCGCCGGAACATCCTTGAAGTGCGCGCTCGCGGCGGTAGCCTCAGAGTTCGACGAGACACGCAGAACCTGCGCACGCTCACCCGCTGCGCCGTTCACACCGGACAGGTCGCCAGTCGCATTGTGCATGTGCAGGAACAGCGCAGAAACGTTCTTCGCGTCGCCGTTACGGTGCGCCACCAGCTGAGTCTCCGGTGCGTCCACGAACAGGTTCGGCACGCCTGCCGACTCGCCGCTGAACCACAGCTTCGGCGCCGCATAGTTGAACACCACCGAATCAGTCGTATCAACCACAGTGGTTGCGGAGAACGCGCTAGAAGTGGTCACCGAGTACGAAATCTCGGTGGACTCGGCGTTCGGGTCCAGACCCAGAACGCTCAGCGGAACAGTCATCACCAGGGTGTTCGAATCCATGATGTTGGTGTCCGTATCACCCCAGGTGCCGTTCAGCGGGTACAGGGCGTTCTCAATGGCCTGCCACTTGCCGTTGCTGCGCTTAGAAACCTTCACCAGCGGGTAGTCCAGGCCCTTCTCACGCACCGTCTGCAGGCGGTAGTCGCTCGTGCCGTCCTTGTCGGTATCAACGAACACGTAGTAGGTGCCACGCGGGGTCACCTCCTGCCAGTTACCCCAGGTGGAAATACCGAAGGACAGGTGCGCCTGCGAGGTGTCCGCACCGGCAGCCTTCAACGCCGCCGCGTCCGAGGCGGCACCCACATACTGCAGGTCCATGCGGGAATCCGAACCCACACCCAGCTTCGCGGTCGGGATGCGCGGGCTCGAAGCGCCCAGCTCAAAGGCACCCAGCAGGGAGCGGTAACCGCCCTGATCCACCGCGGTACCCTGCAGGGTCAGGGTCTGCTCCAGGGCACCCACGCCGTTCGTGTCAAAGTGAATATCTGCACCGGCTACGCGCATTGCGGAGACCGGTTTCGGTGCCACGTGCAGCGGCATGCGCAGGGTCTTCACCGCAGCCGAGGAGTCAGCATCGGTCAGGATCAGGCGGCCCGAAGCGCTCGCAATGTACTGGCGGGCACCCGAAATGGTGACCGCACCGGTCGAGTAGTTCACCGAATCCTGGTTCGGGTACATGGACGGGTCGCGGGTCTTTTCCAGCTTCGACGGGTCAATGCGCACCGTCACGGTGAACGTTGCCTTCTGGCCGGCACCCACAGACACGGACTGCGGGTAGGAGAACTCCACACCCGGGATGCTCGTGCTGCCCTCATAGTTCAGGGTGTAGGTGTGCGCCACCGAGTCGGTGTTCTCGACGCTCACGCGGTGCTGCAGGGTCTGCACACCGGCGTTCGGGGTGTACTCAAGCACACCAAAGGTGTCCGAAACCTGTTCGGGGCGTGCCGCGTTGAACAGCATGACGCGGTCAGACACCGCCGCACGCGTGTTGATGCGGCCGGTACCCACACGGTCCACCGCGTAGGGGTTGCCCCAGGCGTCCTGCATGTGGTGGTCGGCGGTGTTCATGATGACGGTCTTAAGCATGCGCGGACCGTACTCCGGGTGCGCCTGCATGATCAGCGCCGCAACACCGGCAACAAACGGCGTGGACATGGACGTACCGGTCTTCACGCTCGAACCGGTGCCGCTACCAACCTCGATAGAGGAAATGTTCGTGCCCGGTGCCGCAACGTCCGGCTTGGTGATGCCGTGCGAACCGTGCAGGCCACGCGCGGTGGAGGTGTTCGCCTGGTCCAGCTTGCCGTTGGGCACGCGGATCGAGTCGCGCAGGTTTTCGCCGAGCTGCAGGGTCAGCTCACCCGAATCAATTTGCGCGGAAAGGCGCTCCACCTGGCTCTTTGCCAGGCGCACGCCCGGAATGGAGGAGTTACCGCCGATAGCGGTGTCACCAACCTCAGTGTTCGAGGTGAGCACCACGCCGGTCGCGCCAGCCGCCTGCAGGTTGTCGAAGCGTACCTTCGAACCGCAGGGTGCGGTGCCGTCAGCGTCCGCCCAGTCGATGAGGGCCCACTTGCCCTTCAGGGCTGCGGCTTCCTCTTCGGTGAATGCTTCGCAGGCGTAACGGTTGCGGGAGGCGGCACGCACCACGGTGCCGCGCAGCTGCTCCTCGGTCGCCTTCGAGTAGTCGAAGCTCACCGAGTAGTCGCCGTAGGTGTCCGCCTCGTTCGCGGGGGCGAGAATCTTCACGCGGTCTACCAGCTGGGTCGAGCCGATGGAGTTCGCCACGGTCAGGCCGTAGGCGCTGGTGCCGGGGCCGCCCGAGTTGGAGTAGGTGTCGCCCACGGCGTTGTAGTTGTTGGCGTTACCCGCCGCAACTACGGAGAGGATGCCCTCGCGGTAGAGGGAGCCGACCGCGTAGTTCACGGTCTCATCGAACACGCCGAACTCGTTGCCGAGCGACAGGTTCGCGATGTCGGCGCGGTCGGAGAAGTCGCCGTCGTCGTTGGGGTCGAGCACGCGGTCCAGGCCCTTGGGGACGAACGCGGTGGTGCCCTTACAACCGAAAATGCGCAGACCAATCAGCTGGGCGTCCGGTGCGGAGCCGGGGCCGATCTTCATGTTGTTGAGCTGCTCTTTGGTGAGCTTGGAGTAGTCGCCGTGGAAGGTGCTGCCGTCCGCGTTCACGCCGTAACCTGCCGCGGTGCCCGCCACGTGGCTACCGTGGCCGCCGCAGTCGAGCGGGTTGTTATCCGGGTGGGGAGTGGAGGTTTCCTTCTTACCGGAGTTGTAATCGTCACCGACCAGGTCGTAGCCGCCAAGGAACTTCTTCGGATCGTAGGTGCCCTCGGGAATCGTGTCGGATGCCTTTGCCTTCTCGAAGGCTTCCTGCGTGCCGGGGCCACCCAAATCGGCGTGCGTGTAGTCGATACCGGTATCGAGCACGACAATCTTCACGCCCTTGCCGGTGTAGCCGGTGGAGGCGGGGTTTGCCGGGCTCTTCGCCCACACGGAGAGCGTGTCCGTATCAATGAGGGTGCCGCTGTTCTGCGGTGCCATGTCCTCAATGATGCTGATGCGTTCCACATCGTCGCGGTTCGCGAGCGCACGAATCTGCTCGACGTTACCGTAGAGCGCCACGCCGCGCATCGTGTTGTGGGTGGTGTACAGGACCTGCGCGCCGGATTCCTTCGCCGCGGAGGCGCCCTGCTGCTGCACGCTGGCGCGGATTGCCTGCACCTGTGCTTGCGCGTTGACGGGTGCCTGCGCGCGGGAGCGGACCGCGTCCGGCTGGGTCTGGGCGTACGCACCTTGACCCTTGAATCGGACGAACACGGCGCGTTCGCCGGTGGCGCCGTCCAGGCTGGGGGAGAGAACTTCGTTGTTGTTCTCGCCGGTGCCGGTGTTCTGGTGGGGTGCGTCCCGGTCTGCGCCGCGTACTACGCCCGGTGCCGCGTAGGCAGCGGTACCGAACGGCAGGGCGGTCAGCCCGAGGGTGAGCCCCAGGGTGAGTGCGCCGCAGCTGCGTGCCAGCTGCTTGAGGCGGCCCGGCTGTGTGTGCCGGGCGGCTCGCGCGGGGGTAGCTTCAGGGAAGGTTGCCACTGAATGCTCCTTTTTAGTGATGGTGCGTTTCTTAGCGGTTTCTGCACCGAGAGTTCTACTCGGAGAGCTGTACGGCAAGGGTTCTGCACCGAGAGTGCTACGGTGCGTCTGCACTGTGTTTCCAGTGCGCCTCCAGTGCGTCTGTGCGGCGTAAACGTCAAGGTTCATGCCGATGGTGAAGAAACCTTCACTTATTGTCTCAACGATTCTTTATATAACCTAGTCAAACTCGTATTACGGAACATTACGCGTAAATAACAAAGCACCCAACCACAGAAAAAGGGAGCCGCACCGCCGCAGATAAACTGCAACGGTACGGCTCCCTCGGTAGAACCTATAGGTTCTTAGATTCCGGAACCCTAGATTTCAGGGCTTTCCTTCAGCACACCCGTGCTGTAGCGGTACACGAACGCCGCCATAGCGTCGCGGTGCACCGGCTCCACGGGGCGGAACGAACCATCGGGCCAGCCGGTGGTCACGCCCTGCTCAGCCAGCCACGAGATCTCGCGGTAGAACTGCTTGTCGGTCGGAACGTCCGTGAAACGAGCCTGCGCGGGGGCAGTGTACTCGGGCGAACCAGCGTAACGGTAGAAGAACGCAGCCATCGCGTCACGGTTCACCGAACCCTCCGGACGGTACGTACCATCGGGCCAGCCGGTCGTGATGCCCTGAGCCTTCATCCACTCAATC